>DASRKX010000061.1:0-64532 GCA_035648735.1 Allostellaceae bacterium | reverse complement strand
ATACGCCGACGTTTTCGCGCGCTGCGCCGCGGCCGGAAACAAGCGGGTCATCCTCTACGGCGCTGGCGAATTGGCGGAGATCGCCATGCTGGCGGCGGAAGGAGCCGGCGTCGAATTGCTCAGCGTTTTCGATCCGACGACTAATCAGCCGCGCGTGGCGGGCTTGCCGGTCGTGCGCGATTTCGAGGATGTCGGACCCGATGACGTCGTTGTCATTACCGAAGGGCGCAAGCCGCAGGAATCTTATGACGGGCTGGTCGCCGTGCTCGGGCACCGGCGGGTTTTCGCGCCGCCCATTCTGCGGATTTCGCCGCGGCCGGCAACCGGCGGGGAGACAGCCTGATGGGCGCCGCTTGGTTCGTCGTGCAGACGCAGCCGCGCGCCGAGGAAAAGGCGATGCGGCATCTTCGCTTTCAGGGTTTCACGCCCTACCTGCCGCGCTATCAGCGGCGCGTGCGGCACGCCCGCCGCCTCGCCACCGTGCTGCGGCCGCTGTTCCCGAGTTATCTCTTCGTCCGCCTCGACCCGGCCGAGACTCGCTGGCGCTCGATCAACGGCACCGTCGGCGTGCGCTACATCCTGACGGACGGGGATCTGCCGCGCCGCGTGTCGGATACGATTATCGATGAAATCATGGCGCGGCAGGACGAGACCGGCGCGGTCAAGCTGTCGCCGCCGGCGTTCGCGCGTGGCCAAGCGGTGCGCCTGCTCGAGGGGCCGTTCGCCGATTGCGACGGCCTCTTCCAGGAAATGCACGACGCGCACCGCGTGGTGCTGCTGTTCTCACTTCTCGGCCGCGCGGTGCGGGCCGTCGTACCCGTCACGGCGGTCGCCGCGGCGTAACAGACCGGCCGCAAAGCGGCGGCCGTGCCATCCAACTTCAGTTGCTCCGGAAAGAAGCGAGTCACCCGGAGTGCGGTAGCATGGAAAAATTGCAAAACACTCCCACAATGGGACGCCGGACCGTCAAGCGCGCCGAGCACGCGCTGTCGCCCTGGGTGCGTCTCGTGGAACGCACTGTCGCCACCGATGGCGCGGACGACGCCGTGTTTCATTCATTTGCCCAAACCGATTACGTCTGCATCGTCGCGGTGACGCCGAAGAACGATCTCGTCTGCGTCCGCCAATACCGGCCGGCGGTCGATGCGGTCACGCTGGAACTGCCCGCCGGAATGCTCGGCGCGGACGAGGCGCCGCTGGATTGCGCGGTGCGCGAGCTTGCCGAGGAGACCGGATTCCGCCCGGCGTCATCGCCAATTGCGCTCGGCTGCTTCTATCCCGATACCGGACGGCTGGAGAACCGCTTCTGGGCCTTCGTTGCACGCGATCTCGTGCCGGTGCCCAACTTCACCGCGGAATCCGAGGTCGCGCGGGTTCTGGTGCCGGTGGCTGAGGCTCCGCGGTTGATCGCCGATGGACGCTTCAATCACGCAATGCATATAGCCGCGCTCGGCCTCGCGATTCTGCGCGGCGCGGTCCCGGCTTTCGGTCCGATGCCGTGGCCGCATGCAAAGGCACGCGCATGAGCGCATTTCCCGACAGCTTCCGCGACCGCGAAGTCTGCGTCATGGGGCTGGGATATGTCGGCCTCACGCTCGGCGTGGTCATGGCCGATGTGGGATTCCGCGTGCACGGCGTCGAGATCCGTCCGGAGGTCGTGAGCGGTCTCGCCCAGTGCAAGGCGCATTTCCACGAACCAGGTCTTGACGGGCGCTTGAGCCGTGTCACCAAATCCGGCCGGTTTTCGGCGACGCAGCACATCCCCGAAAACGCGCAGGTGACGGTTTTCGTCGTCACTGTCGGCACGCCGCTCGATGAGGCTGGTCATGTCCGGGTCGACATGATGAACAACGTTGTTAGCGAGATCGCGCGCCATCTCAAGGACGGGGACATGGTGGTGATGCGCTCGACGGTCGAGCTCGGCACCACCCGCGCCATCGTCAAGCCGATTCTCGACCGCACGGGGCGGACCTACGATCTCGTCTTCTGTCCGGAGCGGACGCTGGAGGGCCAGGCGCTTCAGGAGTTGCGCGAGCTGCCGCAGATCGTCGGTGGTCACGACCGGGATTCGCGGATCCGCGCGGCACAGATTTTCAGCTTCCTCACGCCGACGGTGGTGCAGGTTTCAAGCCTGGAGACGGCCGAGCTCATCAAGTTGATCGACAATTCTCAGCGCGACGTTCATTTCGGCCTTTCCAACGAGGTCGCACGGATCGCCGATGCGATCGGCGTTTCCGCGGTTGAAGTCATCCGCGCCGGCAAGCTCGGCTATGCGCGCACCAATCTGCCGATGCCGGGCCCAGTCGGCGGCCCGTGCCTGGAAAAGGATTCGTATATCCTGGCCAACGGCCTCAAGCGCTTCGGCATTTCGCCGGAGATCATCATGTCGGCGCGGCGGACGAACGAGCGCCAGCCGGGCGAAATCGTTTCGCGGTTGAAGGAATTCTGCGAGCAGTCGACAAATTTTCCGGCGACTCCCATCGTCACGCTGGCCGGCGTGGCGTTCAAGGGGCGACCCGAAACCGACGACCTGCGCGGCACCATGGCCAAACCGATCCTCGCCGCGCTGCGCGAAACCTTTCCGTCGGCGCGGTTCCGCGGTTTCGACGCGATCGTGACCGCGAAAACCATTCACGACACCTTCAAGCTCGACCCGGTCGAATCCATCGACGCCGCCTTTGCCGGCGCAAACCTGGTCGTCATCGCCAATAATCATCCCTGCTTCGAGAAGATGCCGCTATCAGCGCTGGCGGAGAGCATGGCGCGGCCCGGCGTGATCTTCGATTTCTGGAACAATTTCGGCGCGGCCAACGTCGAATTGCCCACGGGTGTCATCTACACCGGCCTCGGCGAGCTCGGCCGCAGCGCGACGGAAAGAAAAGTCGCCTCGTGACGCGGCGCTATCTCGTCACCGGCGGCACCGGCTTTCTCGGCTCGGCGCTCGTCCGCCGGCTGGTCGCCGCCGGCCATGCGGTGCGCGTGCTCGACGACAATTCGCGCGGTGCGACGCATCGTCTGGCCGCCTGCGCGGGCAAGGTCGAATTGATCGAAGGCGATATCCGCAATGTCGATGCCGTGACTAAAGCGATCAAGGGCGTTGATTGCGTCGTGCACATGGCCGCCATCAATGGCACTGAGTTCTTCTATCAGAAGCCGGAATCCGTGCTCGATGTCGCGGTGCGCGGCATTCTCTCGGTGATCGACGGCTGCCGCGCCAACGGCGTCGGCGATCTGGTGATTGCCTCGAGCTCCGAGGTCTATCAGACGCCGAATGTGGTGCCGACGCCGGAAGCCGTGCCGCTCGTCGTGCCCAATGTTTTCAATCCCCGCTATTCCTACGGCGGCGGCAAGCTGATCAGCGAGCTGATCGCCTTGAACTATGGTCGCACGGGCTTTCAGCGCGTCGTCGTCTTCCGGCCGCACAATGTCTATGGCGCCGACATGGGGTGGGAACATGTCATTCCGCAATTCGCGCTACGCGCCGCGGCGGCGACAAGTGGACGCAAGGGGCAGGCAGTCGATTTCGCCATCCAGGGGACCGGCTTGCAGACCCGCGCCTTCGTGCATATCGACGATTTCACCGACGGCCTCTTGCGCGTCGTCGAGAACGGCAGGCATTTGACGATCTACAATATCGGCACCGATGAAGAGGTAGGCATCGGCGATCTCGCCCGCCAAGTCGTTGCGATCTTCGGCTGCACGGCAAATCTGCGGCCGAGCGAAGCGCCTGCAGGCGGGACCGACCGCCGTTGTCCCGACATCGCGCGGCTGCGCACGCTCGGCTATGCGCCCAAGATAAGCCTGGCGCAGGGATTGCCGGACGTCGTCCGCTGGTACGCCGAGAACGCCGAACGGGCGCCGGCGGCTTGAGCGAAAGAAATTCCATGGCGACTAACAAAGAGCTTCATGCGACGCCGATCCGGCGCTGCCAGATTTGCGGCGCCGAGAAGCTGAACTCGGTGCTGTTCTTGGGCTATATCCCGCCGGTCAACACCATGCCCGAGATCGGCAGCGTCGCGGTCGAACAGCCCGCCTATCCGCTAGAGATGCTGCGCTGTGCCGGTTGCGGCCATGTCCAGATCGGGCTCGAGGTTTCGGCCGAGATCCTGTTTCCCTATAGCTATCCTTATCTGAGCGGCACGACGCGGATCCTGCGCGAGAATTTCGCCGATCTCTATCGAGAGACCGCCGGCATCATCCCGTTGGCCGCCGACAGCCTCATCGTCGATATCGGCTCGAACGACGGCACGCTGCTGGAGAACTTCAAGCAAGGCGGGCACCGGGTGCTCGGCATCGAGCCGTCCCAGGCCGGCGCCGTCGCGCGCGAGCGCGGCCTCGAAACCCTGACGGCGTATTTCTCGCGCGCGACGACGGCCAAGGTGCTGAAGACCCATGGCAAGGCGCGGATCATCACGGCCGCCAACGTTTTCGCACACATTGCCGAGCCGCACGCCGTGGTCGATGCGATCACTGATTTGCTCGACGCGGACGGCATCTTTGTATCGGAATCGCACTACCTCCTGCCGCTGGTCGAGACGCTGCAATACGACACCGTTTATCACGAGCATCTTCGCTACTATCACTTGGGTGCGCTGCGCCATCTGCTGAGCCGCCACGATCTTGAAATTTTTCGCGTCAAGCGCATTCCGACGCATGGCGGCTCGATCCGGGTCTATGCCGCGCACAAGGGCAAGCGCCCCGTCGATGCGAGCGTCGCCGAGCAATTCGCGGCCGAAGACAAGGCCGGCATCACCGACGGTTCCGCCCTGGCGACGTTTCGCAAGCGGGTCGCCGCCTCGAAGCTCGGGCTGATGGCGTTGCTGGACAAGATCAAGCGCGAGGGCGCCCGCATCTATGGCATCGGCGCGCCGTCGCGCGCCTCCACGCTCATCAACTATGTCGGGCTGGACGACGGCATCCTCGATTGCGTGCTCGAGGTATCTTCGTCGCACAAGCTCGGCAAATACGTGCCGGGCACCCGCATTCCGGTGCTCGACGAGAAAAAACTGTTCGAGGATCAGCCCGAATACGCGCTGTTGTTGTCCTGGCACATCGCCGACGAGCTAATCCCGATCCTCCGCCGCAAGGGCTTCACGGGGCGGTTCATCGTCCCGTTGCCCGAGCCGCGAGTGGTTTGAGCATCTCATGCGGGTCGGCGTGATCGGTCTCGGTTTCGGCGCGCACGTTCACGTTCCGGCCTTGCGCGCGTGTCCCAACGTGGAGGTCGTCGCTATCGCCGGTTCGACGGCCGAGCACGCCGCCGCTGCCGCTGCGCGGCTCGGCATCGCCAACGCCTGCGGCGGCTACCGCGAACTTCTGGCACGGGACGATCTCGACGCCGTCACGACCGCTCTGCCGTCGGCCGCCAATGGCGAAGCGCTGGCGTTGGCGCTGGCGCGCCGCTTGCCGGTGCTGAGCGAGAAACCGGTCTCGCCGGCCGGTACCACGACCGCGAAGCTCGCCGCTGCCGCGTCGGGAATAACGACGGCCGTCGATTTCATGTTCGCCGAGCTCGAAACCTTCAAATGTCTGCGCGCCCTACTGCGCGCGGGCGAGCTTGGAAAGATTCATTCCGTTCATGTCACTTGGACGGCCCAATCCTATGCGCAGCGCAACCGGCAATGGAGCTGGAAGACTGATGCGCGCAATGGCGGCGGCGTGCTGAGCATGCTCGGCTCGCATATGGTCTTTCTCGTGGAATGGCTGTTAGGACCGATCGAGATCGTCTCGGTCGAATCGTCGAACGACACCACGGTCGGTTTCGCGCCTCCGGGCGCCATCTCGGCCGAGGATACGGTTCGGCTGTCGCTGCGGGCGGCCGGCGGCTTCGCGATCGAAGCGTTGCTGTCGAATTCCGACGCAGGGGCTTCGATTCATCGCTGGACCGTCGAAGGGGAGGCGGCGACAGCCGTGCTCGAAAATGCGAGCGCAGATTATGTCGCCGGATTCCGCCTGACTCGGCAGGCGTTGGGCGCGGCCGCCGAGCTGCTCCATGAGGAACGCGCTGCCGCGGGCGACAACCGGCTCGCTGCGGTGCAGTCGCTGATGCGCCGCTTCGTCGACGGCGCTCGTGCCGGTACGCCGGTTAAGCCGGACCTTACCGTCGCCGCACGGATCGACCATGTGCTCGACGATATCCGCGCGCAGGCGCGTTCGACCGCGATGCCGAGAGCGAAAGCACGGTGAGCGCGTTGCGCCGCATCCTGGTGGTCAATCCGCTATGGCCGCATTCGGCGCACAGCGTGCGTGCCGCCAATGTCGTGGTCTACGAGCTCGTCGCCGAGTTGGCACGCCAGTCTGATCTGAAGATCGGCTTCTTGAAATTGAGCGCTGCCGCTTCCGAAGCGCCGACCGAGATCGAGGAAAAGGGCAAGCGGGAGCTTGCCGCGCTCGGCGTCGAATTCCTTCCGCCCTTCGTTTATGCGTCTCCGCCAAGCCTGCGCCCGCGTCTGACGCGCTGGCTCGCACCGCAAGAGGCCGATTTCTATCCCGAGGCGCGGCATCGTTCTGCCGCGAACGCGGCGGCCATGGTATTCCGGCCCGACATGGTCTTCATCCCGTGGAGTGAGCGCGGCACCGCGCTCTTCGCCGATCTGCCGGTGAAGAAATTCGCCTATTACGGCAATCCCGATCCCAAGGCCGGGCTGGCGCGGGCAGAATTCGCGCGCGAGCATGGCGGCTCGTTTCTGGCCTATGCGCGCGAACGGATCGCGCTCGGACGGCTCGAGCACGCCCATCTCGGCATCATGCGGCGCTTCGACTATCTCGGCGACGTGGCGGCGAACGATGCCGCCTATTACCGCGACCACGGTCACCCGAACGCCTTCTATGTTCGCAATCTGTGGATCGATCGCTTCGGCAGGCATTGGCTCGAACCGCGTCAACGCGAGCGCACCGACCCCTTCGTCATCGTCGGCAATCTCGGGCAATTGGGCGCCACGGCCAATACGCACGGCCTCGAAATCCTCGGCCGCGACGTGCTGCCGGAGCTGCGCCACGCGATGGGAAGCCGGCGGTTCGAAATCCATGTCTTCGGCGCCGGCACGCCGCATCCGGCGGTTGCAGGCCTTTTGCGCACATCCGAATTCCGGCTGCGCGGCTTCGTCGACGATATCGACGGTGAGTTGATGGCGGCACCCGTTTTCCTGTGCCTCAACAATGCGAGCCGCTTCAAGGTGGGCCATACGCGCTATCTGCACGCCTGGTCGCTCGGCGGTTGCATCGTCGCGCATCGCGACGCGGCGCTGTCGATGCCCGAGATGGTGAGCGGCGAGAATTGTCTGCTCGGCGATTCCGCAGCCGAGATCGCCGGCATGGTTGCCTTGGTGGCCCGGGACGCCGCTCTGCGAAAGCGGCTTGGCGAGGCCGGCTACGCCACCTTCCGCGAGAAATTCACCGCGCGGCCGGTCGTCGCGCAGATTCTCGATCGCATCGGCGTCGCGCACGCAGCCCATCCCGTCCTGGCGGAATCCGTGGCATGAGCGCGTTGATCGATCGCGCCTTGCGGGACGGCCGGAACGTCGCCGATATCGTGTTCGGGCATCTCGACCGCGCCGGCACGACGCTGAATTTCGTCGACGTCGGCGCGCGCAACGGCAGCTTTATGCTGCCGCGAAGCTACGCCGCGCGCGCGCGCCTCACCGGCTTCGAGCCCAACCGGGCGGAATATGACAAGTTGGTCAGCGGCCGTACCGACGCGCGCGCGGCCGGGTTGGTCGAGCCATCCTATCGCGAGAAGAAATATTATCCTCAGGCGCTGTGGAGCAAGGCGGGCCGACGTACGCTCTACCTTACTCAGGGTCCCGGCGCAGTCACATTGATGGGGCCCGCGAGTGAGCGCATGACCGGCAACATGTGGCGCGAGGAAGACCGTGATCAGAACTATTACGACCGCGTGCAGCGCGTCGTCGACACCGTCGAGGTCGACTGCATCACGCTCGACGAGCTTTGGCGTGAGAACGGCGAGACCGTCGACATTCTGAAGCTCGATGTCGAGGGCGGCGAGCTGGAAGTTCTCAAGGGCGCTCGCGGCCTGCTCGAAGCCAAAAAGCCTCTCTTGATCTTTACCGAATTCCTCCTGTTGCCGTTTTACGAGCATCGCGTGACGCTCGGCCACCAGCAGGTTTTCCTCGACGAGCTGGGCTATCGCTTAATCGCCATCAATTTCGACCATTTTCCCTATAGCTGGAAACCGACGAATATCCGGGGGCGGAACGATCGACGCTTGCGCTATGCGGGCGACGCCATTTTCATCCTCGATCCGGATCGCAACACGCTCGACCGCGATTCAATGTATCGCCTGGGACTGGCCTGCTTGTCAGCAGGTTTTGACTCTTTGGGTCTGAATCTGATCCGCGAAACGGGCGCGGTTCAATCGAACGATATCGAAGCTGTCGAGGATCTCGCGAACCGGCCCCCTTTACTGCGATGGCTACGCGCGGCATGGACAGGCGTGCCCCATTCCGCCGACCGGCTGCTCCAAGCGTTGAAATTGCGATAATGGAGGTATTGATGTGTCGTTTGGACCGCATATCGACGACCTCCATGGTGTGGCGTCATGTATGACCGCTCTCTAGTAACAACCGAGGTTGCAGCGCCTTATTCTCTGGCCCCGGCCGAAGCCGCGCGGATCCTGGAATCATTGCGGCGGAATGGCGTCGCAGCACTGCGCGGTTTTATCCCTGCGCAAGACGCCGCGCAACTCCACGATACGGCCGAGACGGCGACGACGCCGGGATTTATCTATGGAGAGTCGAACAAGCTGTCGATCAAGACCGCCATGAGTGAAGGAACGCGTGATTTTTCGCACCCATTCCTGGTATCGGCTACCGCCGCCCGAATCGTCACGACCGGCGCTCTTCTCGATCTTGTCGAAAAGTTCCTCGGTGATCGGCCGATCATCCATCACGGCCTGTTGCAGCGCTCTTTGCCGCTGGAAGATCCAATTCTCGATTGGCATATCGATTGCGGCTCGAACAAGAGTTTGAACGGGATCGCCAAGTTTCCCGATGTTCGACTGCGCTCGATCCTCTATTTATCGGATGTTGAAAGCGGGGGCCTGGGCTACATTCTCGATTCGGCATCCGAAGCGCTGCCAGTCTTTATGCCGCTGCACGAGGGAGAATTATTCCCGTCCGATAAAGTGCCCACCGATCCTGAACGTCAGGTGGCGATGAACGAGAGGGCAGGCACGCTGATCCTCTTCAATACCCACGGCCTGCACCGGCCCGAGGTGCCGAAGAAGGAGCGATTGGTGATGAACGTCTGGTTCGCGCGTCGTGATTTCAGCGCGCGACTCCCGGCCGTGATGTTTTCGCTTTCGAATGTTCCCGCTGCCAATCGTGACCGGCTTTATGTCTTCGACAATGAGCGCGGTCCCGAGACGATTCATGCGCCAAAGCCGGTGAGTTCCCCAAGCGTCATTCGCCGGTTGATCCGTCGCGTGGCGGGCTAAAACTCGCACATGATCTTCCCTGATCAGAAATTCTCCGGCGTCGGCGCCTATCTCGATGCCTATGCGGCGGAAGTGGGAAGGGCGCTCGCCTCGGTGGACCGCGCAGCACTCGATAGTGCGGCGCGTCTGTTGATTGAGACCGTCGAAAAGGACGGTCAGATCTTCGCTTGCGGCAATGGCGGGTCGGCGGCGATTTCCAACCACCTGCATTGCGATTTCGCCAAGGGCATGTCCACCCATACCAACCTGCGCCCGCGCGTCCAGTCGCTGAGCACTGGCGTCGAGATCATCACCGCCATCGCCAATGACATCGAATACGCCGAAATCTTCGCGTTTCAGCTTTCACGGGCGGCGCGGTCGGGCGACGCGCTCATCGCGATCAGTTCGTCCGGCAACTCGGAGAATGTCTGCCGCGCGCTCCGCTGGGCGCGCGACAACAGGGTTGCAACCATCGCCCTGACCGGCTTCGACGGCGGTACCGCGATGACGCTCGCGGATATCGGCATCCACGTCGCGGCCGATAATTACGGCGTGTCCGAGGATGTCCACCAAAGCCTGATGCACGTCCTGGCTCAGTTCATCCGTCACGCCGTCATTGAGGACGGACATTTGGGACGGGTTCGGTTCTGAACCGACGACCAGATGCTTAAAAATAATTTTAAACGATTGACGGCGCTCTATCGGCTGATCGGGCCGAAAGTCGCGACGCTGTTCATCGCCGCTATCCCCGTGGGCGTGTCGTTGGGCGTGGTCGAGATCGTCACGGCCACCGTGTTGTACGCTGTCCTGGTGGATTTCCATCTGGTGTCCGGCTCGCCGATTTCCTCAAATCTGACCCTAGGGCTCTCTCCCGTGACGGCACTCCTGATCTTCACCTGTCTTGCCGCGTTTCTCCGCTTCACGGGTCAAATGTTGCCGGCCTTTGCAAACCAACAACTCAATGCACGCCTGCGCGAGGCGTTAGTGCGAAACGTTTTAGGCGGCTTCACCGAGCGCTCGGTGATGTCGGTCGCCGGTTCCTCGCATTTGCTTTCCCATTTGATTCCGAAGAGCGGCGACTTCGTGCACTCCATGGCCACGATCGCGGTGGGGCTCTGCCTCATGCTCCTGATCCTGGCGGGGTTGTTCCACATTTCCTGGCAACTGACGGTGATCGCGCTCGCGATTACGGTGGTGCTCGGGCTGTCGCTGCTGCTGCTGCGCCGTGTCGCCGGCAAGCATATCGAACGCATGTATGGTCTTTTTCGTCAGTTTAACGTGACGTTTCTCAAGGATATTCGGAACAGCCATCTGCTGAGGCTTAGCGGCGCCAATGAGATCGAAGCCGACCGGCTGATCGGGATTTCGCGGAACCATATCCGCACCTTCAAACGCTATTTCGTCTTGCATGCCTTCGGCACCAATCTGCCGAACCTCGCGGGAACGTTCCTGATCGTGGGCATATTTTGGCTGAATGCCCGGCTGGAATTCCTTCCGGTCGCCGGTTTGGTGCCGCTGGTTTATCTGCTGTACCGCACCTCGGCCAGCATCAGCAGCCTCGGCGCGTCGGCGGGACAGCTCGGCGAGAGCCGGCCCTATATCGCCGAACTGGTCACGCATCTGCCGCAACTTTTTCCCGGCGATCGCGCCATTCTTCCCGGCGACGACATGCCGCCGAGACTTTTTCCCTTGGTCGCCGAGAATCTTCGTTTCGGCCGGGATGTCGCCCTGGCCGCGCCGCTCGACCTTTCGGCCGGCAGCGGCGATACGCTCCTCATCCATGGTCCATCGGGGAAGGGTAAGACCACGCTCTTGTTGACGCTCATCGCCCTCCTGAAGCCGCTTGGAGGTGCGATCAGCTGGGGCGGCATGTCGATTGAAAAGATCGACCCGATGCGGCTGCGTCGTCGTCTCGGCTATGCGGGGCCTGAGCCTTATCTAATCGATGCGGACATCCGCACCAATTTGCTCTTCGGGTTTGAGTCGAACCACGTCTCGGATGCGGAAATCAAAAAGGCCCTGCACCTCGCTCGCGCCGAATTCGTCTTCGACCTGGATGGCGGCCTTTCTCACCGGCTGCAAGAGGCCGGTGAAGGCATCTCGGCCGGGCAGAAGCAGAGGCTGGCCTTGGCCCGCTGCATCTTGCGCCGACCCGATGTTCTGTTGCTGGACGAAGCCACGGCCAATATCGACGAAGACACCGAACGACAGATCATGGAGCAGTTGAGGGCAACTTTTCCGGACCTGCTCATCATAGCGGTTTCCCACCGCGCTTCGATGCGCCGCTATGCGACCATCTTGCTCGAGATTTGAAACGCCGTCTCAAGAAAATCTTTAATCGTTCGAATAAGAAAGCGATCTTCCATGAAAAAAGCGTTGGTCATTGGCGGTGGTTTCGGCGGCTGCGCCGCCGCCCATCAACTCGAGCTGCTGGGCGGCTGGCAGACCACTCTGGTGGAGACCGCGGCCTTCCTTGGAGGTGGCTGCAAGACCTTCTATCAGGGCGGCCACCCCTATACCTTCGGCCCGCGCCATTTCCTGACCAACATGATCCATGTCTACGAGTACCTGAACACCTATGTGCCGCTGCGGCGCTGCAACGAGCATCTGTTCTGGACTTACGTCGAGCAGGATCAGCGCTTCTACCATTATCCCATCCACATCGACGATATCCGCTCGATGCCCGACGCGGCGAAGGTGCTCGCCGAAATGGACGCGGCGCCGGGCCCGAGCGGCGCGGCCAATCTTAAAGACTATTGGATCAACTCGGTGGGTCCGACGCTCTATGCGAAATTCATCCACGACTACAACAATAAGATGTGGAAGGTCAGTGATCCGTCGGCGATCGACCACAACGTCCAGAATTGGTCGCCCAAGGGACCGAATATCGCCAGTGGGCCGCGCGAGGTCTTTCACGATTGGATTTCGTGCTATCCGCATGCTGCTAACGGCTACGACGATTTCTTTAAAATTGCTACGGCGGGACCGGACACCAAGGTGTTGCTCAAAACCCGCATCGAGAAATACGATATACCGAATAAGACCGTGGTGCTGAACGGCGAAAAGATTACCTTCGACATTATCGTCAGCACGGCTTCGCTCGATGTTCTGTTCAACAACGTTCATGGCGAACTGCGGTTCATAGGCCGAGATTTCTATCCGATCGTCCTGCCAATCGAAGAGGTTTTTCCGAAGAACGTCTTCTTTTGCTACTACGCTAACGCGCAGCCGGTTACCCGCGTCGTCGAGTACAAGAAACTGACGCTGCACAAATCGCCCACCACGTTGATCGGGATTGAGATCCCTTCCATGCGCAACCGTCTCTATCCCGTACCGATTTCGTCGGAAGTCGAAAAAGCGAAGAAATACCTCGCGATGATTCCGGACGGCGTATTCTCGATCGGCCGCATGGGCAAATACGACTATGTTCTCGACATTGACGATGTCCTCGATGACGCCATCCAGATGGCAAAGGCGCTGAGATGACCGCTCTCGATCAGACTTCGGGGACAGATGATGCGGCGCTTGCGCTTCTCATAGCCAGGTTCCAGGCGTTGCCGAAGCCGAAGCCTTCTGCGGGCATGGAGGCGTACGACCGCGAACTGGAATTGGCACTATCAACGCGTTCGGGATGTCGCGAGAATTACGCGCGCTATCTTGCCGGGGCGCGCCGCACCGATCTCGATTACCTGCCGATTAAGCTCGACATCGAGAATGTGAGCCGCTGCAACTTTCGCTGTACCATGTGCTCGGTAAGCGAGTGGACGAAAGGACAGCGCGCCGGCGATATGTCGCTTGAGGATTTCAAGCGGGTCATCGACGAACAGGTCGGTCTCATCGAAATCAAGCTCCAGGGATTGGGCGAGCCACTCCTGCAAGGCGATACGGTCTTCGAGATGATCCGCTACGCGCGCTCCCAGCATATTTGGGTTCGTACCACTACGAATGCCTCCCTGCTTCACCTGCACGACAATTATAAGAAGCTGGTGGATGCCGGCACGAACGAAATTCAGATTTCGATCGATGGCAGCACGGAGGAGATTTTCTGCGCCATTCGGAAGGGTTCCGATTTCGAGCGCGTTTTGGACAACTGCGCCAGGATCAATCGCTATTGCAAAGACCTCGGTATCAAGCGAACCAAGATGTGGTCCACGGTCCAGCGGCTGAACGTCCATCAGCTCGAGGATTTGCTGGAACTGGCCGCGCGGCTTGATTTCACCAGCGTCGGCTTCGGGATGGATTTGGAAGCCGCGGGACTGGAGAAGTGGGAGAAACAGCTTTCCGGCGATCGCGTCACGGTCGACGAGGCCTTTCTCGATCGCCTTGATCGGCTGCTCCGCCGCGCCGGTGATTTGGACATCGCCCTGGGGTTCTGGAAGACTTTCGATCGTTTTTCGGTCAAGTCGCCGGAAACGCTTTGCAACTGGCCGTTCGAGCGCAGTTTTTTGTCATCCGACATGCGGGTGGTTCCGTGCTGCATGATTTCGAATCCGGACGTGTATGAATTGGGCAACGTCGAGGGCGCTAAATCATTCGGCGATGTCTGGCACGGCGAAACCTATCGAAAATTCCGCGCGGATCATCTCGCCGGCCGAATTCCGGATATCTGCGCGAGTTGCTACAAGCATGGCGAGACAAAATGAGTAAAAAAACAGTCGACCCGTTAGCACTGGGCGCCGATGTTGCGCGCTCCTACAAGCAGTTGGCGGCGCGCAAGCTGGCAAACGGTATTATTTCGCTTCTGGGATTGAACAAGGCGGGCTTCCTGTCCACCGAAATCGCGCAGGCGGTCGATCCGATAATCGAGATTCCGACGCGCTACGGAAAGCTGAAATGCTATGCCGGTCACGGACGGCTGCGGTGGCGCGCTCTCACGTTCCACACCGAGGAACCGACGACGATTCCATGGCTCGACAGCTTCAAGGAATCGGACGTGTTTTGGGACATAGGTGCGAATGTCGGCCTCTATTCCATCTATGCCGCCAAATTCCGCAAATGTCGGACCGTCGCCTTCGAGCCGGAAGCGCAAAACTACGCCTTGCTCATGAGGAACATGGTCATCAACGAGCTCGGCACCGGTTGTCTTCGCGCTTCTTGCACAGCGGTCACGAACAAGCCGGGGTATGGCGAGTTGCAAGTTCGCTATCTGACCCTTGGCGGCGCCTACAACCTGTTTCACACCGCCGACGCGGCCGGCAGAGAATTGCCAGAAAGCTTCAAGGCCGCGGGGGGAACTGCCGAAAGCGGGTTTCGCCAAGTCAATTATGGAACCAGCATCGATGATCTCATCCTCAACCATGGCTTTCCATCGCCCACCCACATCAAGATCGATGTTGACGGCAACGAGCCGGAAATCATCGACGGCTGTCGTCGGACATTGAAGTTGGAAACGCTGAAGTCGTTTCTGGTCGAGATAAACAAGAAGTCGCTAAGGGATCTGGCGATCATCGATATCCTGAAGAGCCACGGCTTCGACGTCGTATCGGATTATAGCGTTTGGGACTCGAAGCCCGAACGTTCGCGTGAAGCCGATGTTCCGGCATCGAACATAATCTTTGCGCGCGCCTAGGGGCCCGATATGAAAATCCCATTCAACATCGATGCGGGCGATCTGATGAGCCGCGGCTCAAGCGCCGAATATTTTTCGGCGCTCTATTCAAAATACCAGTCCGAACTCGTGGAATTGACGCGAGAGCTGGCGCCGCTGCGGGAAAGAATGCTAGCCGAAGGCTACGGCGCTGATTTCGGGGATATGGAAGCGGAGATCCTCTACATGCTGCTGCGCGAGGCGCGGCCGGATAAGATCGCCGAAATTTCGCCGTGCCATGGCTACAGCACGAATTACATTCTTGCCGCACTTACCAGAAATAATTTCGGCCGCGTCTTCAGCTTCGAAATCACCAAGGAGACGAACGGCAAGCCGACCGAAGTCGTCATCGCGGAAAATCTTCTTTCTCGGTTAGATAGGTCGCGGCTCGTTCTTCATGTAGGAGATGCCATTACCGCGGACATTCCCGACGTAGATTTCCTGTTTATCGACAGCGCCCATGAAGCGTGGTTCGCGGCCTGGTACCTCAAAAACCTAGTCCCGCGGACAAAGCTTTGCTTCGTGCACGATATTGTCGTTCGTGATCCCACAACCACCGCGCTGATCCCCAAGGCGCCGATCACGGGCATTCGAGAATCTTTTTTCCTTCTTCATGCCCTGTCCGTCGCAAAAACGCCGATCGCGGCGGTGGCCGATATCGAACATGGCATTGCGCCCGCCTTACGCTCGGCACTGACCGCCAGAAAAGGTTTTCCGGAGCGAAGCGTGATCTTCGAGGGCAGTCCATGCGGAGCGGTTGTTTCCCGAATCTGCGACGCGCAAATGCAATTGCTTGATCTGCGGCAGAGACTTCTTTTGGGCGATCGCTGGGCAGCGATTCTCGGCATGCGCGACGTCGCGCGCGCTAATCCGGATGATCCGTTCACGCGGCTTTGCGCGTATCAGGTGATTGCCGATCTCGGCTATGGGTGGCGGGCGCTCGATCAGGACTTCATCGAGGCGAAGCAGGACGTCGATCGCATCTCAAGCGGCGGGATGCCCGATATAGCGACGTTCGTCGCCGCGCTCGAGCTTGGCGCCCATCTCAACTACCGGCCGTTGGTTCGCGACACACTCGCGAATCACAAATCGTTGGGTTCGAAGGCGACAGCGTTCTTCCTTCCCGTGTTCCTGGAACATGCGCTTCCCTTTAACAGGATCGGAGCTTCGATCCATCGACAGGTATTCCGCCACGCGCGGTTGTGAAGATCGCGTCGTCGATTTTCCAGCGAACACTCTAGGCAAGAGAGAAACGAATCCACCGATGCGGCGCCCTTTCAAATCCATGATCTGGTGGTCGATGCAATGCGCGAGCGCATTGTTTTCGGCCGCGATGATCGCTGGGAAGCTAACCCTGCATTGGCGGGACGTTAGCACAAGCGAAATTCTGATCGTGTTCCATCAAGGTGGATTCGGCCATACAATTCACGGCTTGGATCTCGTGCGCCGGATGTTTCCTGGCCGCCGGATCACGGTCCTCTATCTATTCCAGCGCACCCGCCACAATCCTCTCGTCGAAAAGATCTGGCCGGACGTGCGGCTGATCTTCCTGCCGATCGAATTCGCCTGGGGCAGGCCCGGGCATTTTCGCCGGATACCCTGGTTCATCGGCTTGAAAAGCCCTTGGCTGTGCAGCGTGTTGAAAAAACTCTTTCCCCAGAAGACGGTCCTCGCTCCGGAGGAAATCTACGGCTTGGCGCGCCGCCACAGTGAGACCACCCAAAGCCGCGGACTCACCGCGGACTATATTTACGGGTATTTCAAGCTCCTGGAAAAAATTTCGGCGCCCGCGCCAGCCCTGCCGGCGGCGCTGACGCAAAAGGTGGAACAGGCCCTGGCGCGTTGCGCTCCACGCCGGCAAAAGCTTTGCTGCCTTTATCTCCGCAGCAAGGGCGAGGCGAGCGACGGAGAATCATCTTCCATCCGCAGGATCGGCTCGCCGATCCGATCCTATTGGCGGGCTATTCAGGCGCTGAATGCGCGCGGCTATCTCGTCCTGCTCGTTGGCGATCGGTCTTTGGACGATGAGACCAGGGCAAAATTCGGCAAGGGTGTCGTCGATGCTGAAGGTCTCGGTATCTCGCACGACCTGCTTTACCTCTACGCGGCGCTCGAAAGCGATGTAGCGGTTTTGGAATGCGGCGGCGGAAGCTGGCTGCCGATCTACCGGAACATGCCGCATCTGGTCGTCAACGTGCTGCCCTTCGAATTCGCCTCACCGGGGGGAACGATCTATTACAAGTCGATCTTGCGGCCGAACGGCGCGCCCGAAGAGACACGCTTGTTATTGGGGAAAATGGCGGAAGAATATGACTTTCCGGGGCACCTCGTGCGCGACAATGACGCTGACGAGCTGCGCGAGGCGGTGACCGATTTCCTCGACCATCTGGGCGAGCCGCGTCCGTGGGGCATCGCCGCCGACACTCTCGCCGATTTGCCACCCACGTCGTGGCACCGATTTTTGAAATCTGGAATTTCGCCGGTCTGGCTTCGCCGGTACAGCACAGGCGTGTCCAAAGACATAAAGTCACGCCGCTCGATCGCCTAGAAAAAGCACACATGGAAGACAGGGCTTTCATCAGTTTCTACAAGCAGCATGATTTCGTGCCAAATCAGGTTCCCGAACATCATCGCGCACTCCATTTCCGCCGGCGTGACGCGCTCTACCGGCAGCTTGGCATCGTGTCGGGCCTGCTGAAGGGCCGGGATGTGATCGAGTTCGGTCCCGGCTCGGGCGACAATTCCGTGCATACGGCCTCTTTCGGCCTCGGGTCGCTCGTTCTTGTTGATGGCCACGATGTCAGCATTGCGGAGCTGCGGCGCAAGGCCGGCGACGGCCGCTTCCCCGCCGATTGTGACATCTATGAGAGCGATGTCCTTGCCTTCACT
Organism: Allostellaceae bacterium; assembly: GCA_035648735.1. Lineage (GTDB taxonomy): Bacteria > Pseudomonadota > Alphaproteobacteria > ATCC43930 > CGMCC-115725 > REEB95. Next base: position 46,623 of record DASRKX010000061.1, on the reverse strand, counting down.
GACGCGCGCCGGTTCGATCTGGTCATTGCGGAAGGGCTGATCCACGACCGCAGCGATACCAAGCCGTTTTGCCGCCACATGGCCGAATTCGCGCGGCCTGGCGGCATCGTCGTCATCACCACGATCGATCCGGTGTCGTCCTTCGCCGATATCTGCCGCCGGCTTTTCAAGCCGATCTACATGGCGCGCGATAAGGATTTCGACACTTGCATGAAAAGCTTGGCTGCTTTGTTCAAACCCGACCTCGACGCGCTGCCCGGCTTCGCACGGACCCATTACGACTGGGTGCTCGACAATATCTTCCATCCGCTGCCGCTCGACCGCTTTTTTCCTTTTCCGGACGCGGTTGCGGCGCTCACCGACGATTTCGACGTCTATGCCAGCCATCCCCATTTTTTCTCCGACTGGCGCTGGTGGAAGGCGATCGCCGGAAGCGAGGCCTATAACGAGCGGGCCTTGGCGCAATATCGCCGCTGGCTGCCGCTGCTGATCGACAGCCGCGCCGATCCGGAGGTTGTGGCCCAGCCGCGCTGCGACGGCGCGCTTCTGGAGACGCTGTGCCGCGAAGCCTACAAACTTCACCTCGCGGCGTGGGATGCCGACGATCCGGGCCTCATTCCGCCCATTCTTATCAAGATCGAAGAGATCGTCGCGTTGTTGCGGCCGGCGCTGCCGGAAACCGCTTCGTCCTTTGCCGATCTGGTCGCATCCTTGCGCGCCGCTCTGGCCGGCCGGACTCCCGATTTCGGCCGGTTTCTCGGCCTGTTCGGCCGGGGCCAACAATATGTCAGTTTCATCCGGCGCTCCGCGCCGCCGTACTCGCCGCCGCCAGGCCCGTGACCCTGATCGTCCATATCGGCTCGCCAAAGACCGCGACCTCGACGCTGCAAAACGCGTTCTTCCCGGCGCATCCCGGGCTGTTTTTCCTGGGCAAGAACGTTGATCGCGCGCGCGCCTACGAGGGCTGGCGGACTCCGCCAATTGGCGCGCTGATGAAGCAGATCGAGGCCGGCGGTCTCGATTTCGCGCCCGATCCTCAAGTAACGCGTATTTTGGTCGAATCGGTCGCCCGGGAATCCGGCGGGCGGCCCGTGGTTCTTTCGGATGAAGGCCTGAGCGTATTCACCGGCGTGGATGGCATGGCCAAGCTGCGGCGCGTCATGGATATCTTCGCGCCCTTGGCGCCGTTTCGGGTGATCTTCTGCGTGCGCGATCAGCTATCGTTGATCAAGAGCAATTACCTCACCGAGCATCGCGGCGAGATGACGGGCATTCCCGGCACCAGGCAGAACTGGTATCCCGATTTCGACCACTATCTCGACATTCATTTCCGCTATGTCTGCGGCGCGTTCTTGGACAGCTTCCGCTATGCGGCCATGATCGATCGCTACGCGGCGCTGGTGGGCGAGGGGAACATCCTGGTTTATGCCTTCGAGGATTTCCGGGCCGATCCCATTACCGTCTTGCAGCGCCTCTGTCGATTCATTGGCATCGATGAGCGCGATCCGTGCCTGGCGCGAACGACGAATGTCCGCGAGAACGAGCACCAGATGGAGCGGCTCTATACCGCTAACCGGTTGCGCGCGCGGCTGACCGGCGGCCGCGGCCTCGGGCCGTTGCTGCCGCCGCCGCTCAAGGCGGTTTTCCGCAATTGGCTCGTGGGCGGAAAAAAGTTTGACGTCACGCCCTCGCCGGAGGCGGCCCGCCGGATCAAGGACTATTACCGTGCCGATAACGAATCGCTGCTCGCCAAGCACGGCATTCGCCTTTAACCAGACACAGGATTCCTTGTCCCAGCATAAATCTCTCGTCATCGGCGGCGCCGGCTTCATCGGCAGCCACATGGTTGATCGCTTGATCGCCGATGGGCACGCGGTCGTGGTGGTCGACAACATGGTCACCGGTCGGCCGGACAATCTGGTGCAGCATCGCAGCAATCCGCGGTTGACCGTTCATGTGGCCGATATCGCGGATGCCGGCGCGCTCGACGGCACGATGGAAGGCGTCAAATGGGTGTTCCATTTCGCGGCGCTTGCCGACATCGTGCCGTCCATTCGCCAGCCGCTGGATTATTTTCGCGCCAATGTCGACGGCACTATGGCCGTGCTGGAAGCGGCGCGCGCCCATCGCGTCGAGCGATTTCTTTATGCCGCCTCGTCGTCCTGTTACGGCATTCCAGACGTCTATCCGACGCCGGAAACCGCCGCGATCCAACCGCAATATCCCTATGCGCTCACCAAGCGGCTGGGCGAGGAGCTCGTCTTGCATTGGGCGCAGCTTTATGGCCTGCCAGCGTTGTCCCTTCGTCTCTTCAATGTCTATGGGCCGCGCCACCGCACCTCGGGCAGCTATGGCGCCATGTTCGGCGTGTTCCTGGCGCAGAAGCTCGCCGGCAAGCCCTACACCATCGTTGGCGATGGAACCCAGACGCGTGACTTCACCTATGTGACTGACGTGACCGGCGCTTTTGTCGCCGCCGCCGCCAGCGCGCTTACCGGCGAGATAATGAATGTCGGCTCCGACGGCACCTACAGCGTCAACCGCATCGTCGAGCTGCTGGGCGGCCAGTCGGTCTATATTCCGAAGCGCCCCGGCGAGCCCGACTGCACTTGGGCCGATATTTCCCGCATCAAGCAGCGTCTGGGGTGGCGTCCGCGCGTGAGCTTGGAAGAGGGCATCGGCCGGCTGCTCGAGAACATCGATCTTTGGCGCGACGCGCCGATCTGGACGCCGGAAAGCATCGCGGCGGCGACGGCGGATTGGTTCAAGTATCTCGGCCGAGGGAAAAATTAAGTGACGCGTTCGACGGTTCCGGCATCGGTCCGCCCCGCGCGCCGGAAAATCCATGCCATTGCAGAATTGGGCCGCCTGGCGGATGAAGCCCGCAAGCGCAAGCAAAAGATCGTTCTCTGCCACGGCGTCTTTGACCTGGTGCATATGGGTCACGTCCGCCACCTGGAAGCGGCACGGGCCGAAGGCGACGTACTCGTCGTCACGCTTACCGCCGACCGTTTCGTCAACAAGGGGCCGGGACGGCCGATCTTCGGCCAGGAGATGCGCGCCGAGATGCTGGCAGCCCTCGAATACGTCGATTACGTCGGCATCAACGACGCGTCCGACGCCGAAACGGTCCTCGATACCATCCGGCCCGATGTCTACGTCAAGGGATCCGATTACGAGAATCCTGAGGAAGACATCACCGGCAAGATCACCGACGAACGCGAGGCGGTGGAACGACATGGCGGGCGGTTGGTGTTCACGCGCGATATCACCTTTTCATCGTCGAACTTGATCAATCGCTATCTCGACGTCTACGACCCGCCGTTGCGCGATTTCCTCGACGGCTTGCGGGCCGGTGGCGGTCCCCAACGCATCCGTGTGTTGATTGAAAAAGTGAGCCGTTTGAAGGTTCTGATCGTGGGCGACACGATCATCGACGAATATCAATACGTCGGAAATCTCGGTAAGCCCTCCAAGGAACACATCATTGCCAGCTTGTATCAGGGAACCGAAATCTTCGCCGGCGGCGTGGTCGCTACCGCAAACCATGTCGCTGCGTTCTGTGCCGAGGTCGAAGTAATCACCACGCTGGCGAAGGATTGTCCCTACGAGGAAATGATCCGCCGGAATATAAAACCCAATGTTCGCCTCGGGGTCGTCCAGGTCACCGACCGTCCGACTACCAGGAAGCTGCGCTATGTCGATCCCGGCTCGTATATGCGCAAGCTGTTCGAGGTCTATTTCATGGATGACCGGCCGCTGCCTTCAAGTGAGGAAGCGGGATTGACCGAACTCGTGCGGGATAAAGTCAAAGCGGCTGATCTCGTCATCGTCAACGATTTCGGGCACGGCATGATCGGGCACGGCCTAGTTGATGTGTTGAGGAAGAATGCGAAGTTCCTTGCCGTCAATGCGCAAACCAACGCCGGCAACCAGGGCTATAATTTGATCAGCAAATATCGGAACGCGGACTACGTCTGCATCGATGCGCCTGAGGCGCGGCTTGCCACCAGCGACAAGTACAGCGATATCGCGGAAGTGGTGGGCGAGGTGTTGCCGCGCATCACCGGATGCCGCAAGGCCATCGTGACGCAGGGATCGTCCGGCTGCTACACCTACTCACCCGGCGAAGGCGTCACCCGCATTCCGGCCTTCACTAAGACGGTGGTCGACACGGTCGGCGCCGGCGACGCGTTCTTCGCCGTCACCGCGCCGCTCGTCGCCGTCGGCGGACATATGGCCGATGTCGGCTTCGTCGGCAACGCCGCCGGCGCCATCAAGGTCGGCATCGTCGGCCACCGGCAGTCGGTGGAAAAGATTCCGCTGATGAAATTCGTCAATACCCTGCTGAAATGACGGAGTCCGATCGGGCATGACAATCGCCGAGAAAAAATGGAACGTTCTGGTGACCGGCGGCGCCGGCTATGTCGGCAGCGTGCTGGTTCCCCGGCTGCTCGAGGCGGGGCACGCGGTGACCGTGCTCGACCTCTATATGTATGGCGACGATGCGCTCGCCGCCGTGCGCGGCAATCCGCGCCTGCGCGAGATCAAGGGCGACATCCGCGATCCGAGGACTGTCGCCGACGCTCTCAAGGGCTGCGATTGCGTCCTTCACCTTGCCTGCATCTCGAACGACCCGTCCTACGATCTCGATCCGGGGCTCGGTAAGTCGATCAACCACGCGGCGTTTCGCCCGTTGGTCCGCGCCTCCAAGGCGGCAGGGGTCAAGCGTTTCATCTTCGCGTCGTCCTCGTCGGTCTATGGCGTCAAGGACGAACCCGAAGTGCATGAGGATTTGCCGCTTGCGCCGCTGACCGATTATTCCAAGTTCAAGGCGTTGTGCGAGATGGAATTGCTGGAAGAGCGCGCGCCGGGTTTCGTGGTGTGCTCCATCCGTCCCTCGACGGTGTGCGGCTATGCGCCGCGCCAGCGCATGGACGTCGTGGTGAACATCTTCACCAACCAGGCCTTCCATGCCGGCAAGATCAAGGTCTTCGGCGGTACGCAGAAGCGCCCCAACATTCATATCGAGGACATGGCGCGGGTCTATCTGCATCTGCTGGCGCAGCCCGACGAAGCGATCGACGGCAAGATCTGGAACGCCGGCGACGAGAATCATCCGATCGTCGATCTCGCGGCGATGGTGCGCAAGGCGGTCGGCGACCATGTCGCGATCGAGACGGTGCCGACCAACGATCCGCGCTCCTATCACGTCTCCGGCAAGCGCATCCGGAAGGACATCGGCTTCGAGCTCAAATACACCATCGCCGATGCCGTCGGCGGTCTGGTCGACGCGCTGAAAACGGGGAAGCTGCAGGACCCGCTCAACAATCCGCTCTATTTCAATATCAAGCGGATGCAGGAACTGAAGCTTAAATAGGTTCGGTCCGGGTGCTGATCGGAATCGATTTCGACAATACGATCGCCTGTTACGACGAGGGCTTTTTGGCTTTGGCGCGCGACATGGGATTGGTGCCGGCGGCATTCTACGGCGGCAAGAAGGCGGTGCGCGACGCGGTGCGCGCCGGGCCGGGCGGCGACATCGCCTGGCAGCAATTGCAGGCCCGCGCCTATGGCCGAGATATCGGCCGGGCGCGGCTCACCGACGGCATCGCGACCCTGCTCGAACGCGCCCGCCTGCGGAACATTCCGGTGGCGGTCGTTAGCCACAAGACGCAATTCAGCCCTTTCGATCCCGAGACCGATCTTAGAAATGCGGCGATGATCTGGATGGAATCCAACGGCTTGTTCGAGCGCGGCATGGGCGTGGCGCGCGAGAACGTGTTCTTCGAGCCGACGCGTCAGGACAAGATTCGCCGGATTCTGTCCATCGGCTGCACGCATTTCATCGACGACCTCGACGAGGTGTTTGGCGAGCCGGACTTTCCCGCCCACATTCGTGCCTATCTTTACGCTGCCGGCTACGACGAATTGCCGCGCGGACGCTTTCGCGCCTTCCGCACTCATCGTGAGATCGCCGACCATCTTTTGGGCATCGATCCGGCGATCGCCGCTGCGGCCATGCTGAACGGCGCGCCCGTGAATGATGTCGTGCGCGTTTTGCAGGGCGGCAATAATCGCCTCTACCGTGTGGCCGGCGCGGATGGCGCCATGGCGCTGAAATCTTATCCGTCCCCCGATGACGATCCGCGCGATCGGCTGGGCACGGAATACGGCGCCCTGTCCTTCCTCAAGGCGCAAGGCGAGGATGCCGTGCCGGCGCCCATCGCGATGAGTCGAGAGATGAGCGCGGCACTCTATCAATGGATCGATGGCACGCCCATCGCCAGCCCAAATAACGGCGACATCGACGCGGCGTTGGATTTCCTGCGCCGGCTGCATGGTTACCGATCTGCGCCGGGTGCTGCGGGGCTGCCGCTCGCCTCCGAGACCTGTCTCTCGACGGCGGAAATTCTGCGCCAGACCGCCGCACGCGAGACAAGATTGTCGGAAATTGCAGCGGGCGAGACGCAGCTGCGCGACTTCCTGGCGCGCCTGTGCGGCCGGCGTGCGGCGCTGACGGCGGGCAACAGTCCGGCCGCGGAATTGCCGATCGCGCAGCGGACGCTCAGCCCATCAGATTTCGGCTTCCATAACGCGCTTCGCACCGCTGAGGGCCGCATCGTGTTCGTCGATTTCGAATATTTCGGCTGGGACGATCCGGTGAAGCTCACCGCGGATTTCCTGCTGCATCCCGGCATGGCTCTCGATCCGGACGCTCGCCGCCGCTTTGCTCGCGGCATGGTCGAACTTCATGCCGGTGACGCTAACTTTCGTGCAAGGCTTGAGAGGCAGCTACCGCTTTACGCGTTGCGCTGGTGCCTCATCCTGCTCAATGAATTCCTGCCGGAGCGTTGGGCACGCCGCGCCGTCGCCGGCGACGGCGACGGCGATCGCGCCGCCGCCCAGACGCGCCAGCTCGCCAAGGCCGAGGCCATGCTGGCGCGGACCGCATCCGCAATCGAGGATCTGCCGTGACTAAAGCCGTAAACCTGCCGAACGCCATTCGGCTCGACAACCGCTCGCGCGATCTGCGCCGCTTGGTGGTCCGGGCGCTTGACGGCGGTGGGCGCGGGCACATCGGTTCCTCGATGTCGCTGATCGAAATCCTGCGCGTGCTGTACGACGACGTGCTGCGTCACCGGCCGGCGGAGCCGAAATGGCAGGGCCGCGACCGGTTCATCCTGTCGAAGGGCCATGGCTGCCTGGCGCTCTACGCCATCCTGGCCGATAAGGGCTATTTCCCGGCGGCGGAGCTCGCGGATTTCTGCACGCGCGACAGTTTCCTCGGCGGCCATCCCGAAGCCGGCAAGATTCCCGGCGTCGAGGCATCCACCGGCGCCTTGGGCCATGGCTTGTCGATCGGCATCGGCGTGGCGCTCGCCGCGCGCATCCGCAAGACCGATGCCCGCGTCTTCGTCGCCATGGGCGACGGCGAGATCGATGAGGGCAGCGTTTGGGAAGCGGCGATGTGCGCCGGCAAGCACGGCCTGTCCAGCCTCACCGCCATCGTCGATTACAACAAGATGCAGTCCTATGGCTCGGTTTCCGAGGTTCAGCCGCTAGAGCCGCTCGGCGCCAAATGGCGCGCCTTCGGCTTCGATGTCGTCGAGGTCGACGGCCACGACGTAGCGGCGTTGCGCGCCGCCTTCGCACCGCGTCGCGGCGCCGCCAAGCCGCTCGCGGTGATCTGCCACACGGTCAAGGGCAAGGGCCTGCCTTTCGCCGAGAACGACGCGGCCTGGCACCACAAATCGAAGATCAAGCCGGAGCAGGTCGCCGCCATGTATGCCGCGCTGGAGAACGGCTGATGCGCCAGACCGCGCTCGATACCGTTACGGAACTGGCGCGGCGCGATCCGCGCGTCGTATTCATCGGCTCCGATCTCGGCGTCGGCACCATGGACAAATTCCGGGCCGAGATGCCCGACCGCTTTTTCATGGAAGGCGTGGCGGAGCAGAACATTGTCGGCATGGCGGCAGGCCTGGCGATGGAGGGGTTCATCCCCTTCGTCAACACCATCGCCACCTTCCTGACGCGGCGCTGCTTCGAGCAGGTGGCGGTCGATCTTTGCCTGCACAACCTGCCGGTCCGTCTCATCGCCAATGGCGGCGGCGTGGTCTATGCGCCGCTCGGGCCGACCCATCTCGCGATCGAGGACATGGCGATTCTGCGCGCGCTGCCGAATATGACCGTGATCGCGCCCTCGGACGCTCAGGAAATGCGGCGCGCCGTCACCGCGACGCTCGACCGGCCGGGGCCGGTCTATATCCGCCTCGGGAAGGGCGGCGATCCGGTGATCGCGCGGGATGACGAGAATTTCGCGATCGGCAAGGCAATCCTCAAGCGCGCGCCGGGACAGATCGGCATGATCTCGACCGGCGTGCTGACGGAGCGCTGCCTGCGCGCCGCCGACCGGCTCGCCGCGCAGGGCATCGAGGCGGGCGTGCTCCATTGCCACACGGTCAAGCCGCTCGATATCGATGCGGTGCGCGGCTTCGCGCAGGGATTGCGACTGCTGGTGACGGTCGAGGAGCATGTGGCCACCGGTGGCCTCGGCAGCGCCGTCGCCGATTGCTTGCTGGCGGCCGGCGGCTCGCTACCGCCAATTTTGCGCCTGGCGCTGCCCGACGCCTTCCCGCGCCATTACGGCTCGCAGGACGATCTGCTGGAGATCGCGGGGCTCCAGCCCGGGCCGATCGCCGAGCGCATTGCCAAGACGATCACGGATCTCCGGCCATGAGCAATTTCCTGACGGCGGAAGAGCAAGGCCTGGCGGCGGCGTTTCTTGCCGACGGCTGCCTCAACCTTCCGGCTGAGGATCGCGCCGCGCTCGACCGCATCCGCGACCATGCGGCGGCGTTCGCCGCGCGGCATCTCGGCCTGCCGGCGCCGAACAATCCGCAGAATTTCCTCGACACCATCCACGAGCGCGTCACGCCCGACGCGCTGAACACCCTGCGGCTCGCCGTGTTCGACGGGCTCAACGGGATGGACTGGGCGCGGCCAGCCTATTTTGCCACCGCGCGCCGGACGATCGAGACGATCGTCGGCAACGAATTGGTCATGCAGCTGCGGCTCAATCTTTCGATCCAGCTGCCGGACGACGAGGGATCGCTGCTGCCGCTGCACGCCGACGTGCTCAACGGCGATTCGCCTTTCGAGGTCGTGCTGTGGATCCCGCTGGTCGACTGCCGCAAGACCAAGAGCATGTTCCTGCTACCCCCCGCCGCGCATGCGCGCTACCACGATCGCATGGCGGAGTTCGGCTCGACCGAAAAACTCTATCAGGCGGTCGAGCCGGAGCTGAAATTCATCGACATTCCCTACGGCAATGTCCTGCTCTTCTCGCAAAATCTGATGCACGGCAACCGCGTGAACCGTGAGCGCGAGACGCGCTGGTCGATGAATTGCCGCTTCAAGGGCGCCTTCACGCCCTATGCCGACAAGCGGCTGGGCGAGTTCTTCGAGCCGATCTCGCTCCGCCCGGCGACGCGGCTGGGGTCGGCCTATCGCCTGCCGGGCGGCTTTGCCGAATGACGCGGCTGGGTTATCGCGGCTATATCGCCAGCCGGCCCATTGCCGGCGAGCGCACCGCGCAGCACGTCCAGAATCTCGTGGTGCGGGATTATGCGCGGCGCAAGGGCCTGAGCTTCCTGCTGTCGGCGACCGAATACGCCATGCCGGAATGTTACATGATGCTGGAGCAGGTGCTTGACGAGCTGCCGGCGATCGAGGGCGTTATCTGCTACAGCCTCGGCATGTTGCCGGACGATCCGGTGCGTCGCCGAGAGGTGTGGCGGGGTGTGCTGGACGCCGGCGCGAGCCTGCACGGCGCGCTCGAAGGCATCGCGGTGCGTTCCGAGGCCGATGTGACGCGCGTCGAGGACATCTGGCTGGTGCGCAAATTGCTGCCGTCTTGCCCGACGGCGTTGTGAGCATGGCGCAGCTCGACTTCATCCAATCCTTGAGCGCCGCGACCAAGCGCGACTACGTTCAGCGCGTGGTGGCGCATGACAAGGCGGAATCCGCCGCCGTGGCGCGGCAGTGGGGCCACGACTATTGGGACGGCGACCGCCGCTACGGCTATGGCGGCTACCACTATGACGGGCGCTGGCGGAAGGTCGCAGACTGCATGGCGGCGCATTATGGCTTGAAGCCCGGCATGCGCATCCTCGATATTGGCTGCGGCAAGGGGCATCTGCTCTATGAATTCACCCAGGTGGTGCCGGGCATCGAAATCCGCGGCCTCGATATTTCCGCCTACGGCATCGAGCATGCCAAGGAAGAGGCACGGCCGTTCCTGACCGTCGGCAACGCGATCCAGTTACCCTTTGCCGACGGCGAATTCGATTTTGTCCTGTCGCTCGCCACGCTGCACAATCTGGAGATCGGCGAGTTGTTTCAGGCGCTGGCCGAGATCCGGCGGGTCGGGCGCGGACCGGGATATCTCATGGTCGAATCCTGGCGCAACGAGCGGGAGAAGGCGAATTTGCTCTACTGGCAGCTGACCTGCCAGAGCTTCCACAGCGTCGCCGCCTGGGAATGGATTTTCCGCAAAGCCGGCTATAACGGGGATTATGGCTTCATCTATTTCGAATAGCGGCGCGGCCAACCGCTTCATCACCGAAGCGGGAGAAATCCCGTTTTGGCACATCGAGATCGGCGCCGAGGAATGCGCCGCCGTCGCCGAAAGCATGGCGCGCAAGCGATTCAGCTTGGGGCCGGTCGTTGCCGCCTTCGAAGCGCAGATCGCTCGGGAGATCGAAGTGCCCTATGCCGTCTGCACGGCGAGCGGCACGGCAGCGCTGCTGATGAGCCTGGCGGTGCATGGGATCGGCCCGGGCGACGAGGTGCTGGTGCCGACGCGCACCTTTATTGCCACGGCGCATGCGGCGCTTCTGCTCGGCGCCAAGCCGGTGCTGGTGGATTGCCTTCCCGATCAACCGACGCTCGACGTCGAGGATGCGGCGGCCAAGATCACCAGCCGGACGCGCGCGATCATGCCGGTGCATTTGAACGGGCGTGGCGCCGACATGACGGGAGTCATGGCGCTGGCACGCAAGCACGGCCTCGTCATCGTCGAGGATGCCTGCCAGGGACTCTTTTCCCGCCATCCGCTCGGCTATCACGGCACCATCGGCAACGCCGGCTGTTTCTCTTTCAGCATGGTGAAGCTGATCGCGACCGGGCAGGGCGGTGCGGTCGTCACCCGTGACAAGGCCACTTATGAGAAGCTGCGCCGCTTTCGCGACAACGGCGTGGCGGACGTCGTCAGCCACGCCTATCTCGGGCCCGGCGGCAATTTCAAATATACCGACATCGCCGCGTCCATCGGTGTGGTCCAGATCGGCCGGCGCGAAAAGAAGGTCGCGCATGTCAATGCGATCTACCGCCGCTATGTCGAAGGTCTGGCCGGGCTGCCATTCGTCTCGGTTCTGCCGGTGGCGGTCAGTGAGGGCGAGGTCGCGTTGTGGACCGAAGTGACCAGCCCGCAACGTGACCGTTTAATGGACCATCTCGCCGAACAAGGCATTCAGACCCGCAAATTCGTCCCGTGCTGCCACACCGCCCCGCATTTCGCGACGCAAGGACCGTTCCCCAATTCCGAGCGGTTCGGCCGCGAGGGTTTCAATCTGCCTTGCGGGCCCGATCTAGCGCTGCGGATGGTCGACGAGACCATCGCGGCCTTGAAAGCGCGCGCCTAGGTGCGGGCCGCATGACGATTATGGTCGATCGACACTTTCGCATCCGGGATACCTGCCGCGCCTGCGACAGCGCGCGGCTCGATCGGGTATTGCCGCTGAAGCCGCTGCCGCTCGTCTCGCCCAACTTGCAAACCGACGACGAGCGTGCGGCAAAGGTGGAAGTACCCGCCGATCTTTATCTATGCGCCGAATGCGGTTTGCTGCAGCTGACGGCGGTGATCGATCCCTCCTTTCAGTATAACCAGTTCAAATACGTCACGACGATTTCGTTAGGTTTGCCGGAGCATTTCAGGCGATCCGCCGGCGATATCCTAGCGGCGGCGCAATCGGCCGAATCAGGGCGCGTGCTCGAAATCGGCAGCAACGACGGCACGCTTTTGGCCGCGTTCCAGGAGCGCGGCTGGAAGGTTCAGGGCATCGATCCGGCGCGCGGCGCCGTCGAACAAGCGATCGAGCGCGGCATTCCCACGATCAGAGGATTCTTCGAACCGATCAGCGCACGCGATATCCGGAATGCGGGGGGCAGCTTCGATCTCGTCATCGCTAATAATACCCTGGCGAATATCGACGATCTGGCGAGCGTTGCGGAAGGATTGAATACCGTCCTGGCGCCGGACGGCGTCTTCGTGTTCGAGACCTCTTACGGTAGCGACGTGGTGCTGAAAACGCTGTTGGACACGATCTATCACGAGCATTTGTCGTATTTCATGGTCAGGCCGCTCGCCTCGTTTTTTGCCCGCCATGGCCTCGAATTGTTCGATGTATCGCGGATTGGCACCAAGGGAGGCTCGATTCGCGGTTACGTGCAGCATCGGGGCGGCACCAGGACGGTCAAGGAGAGCGTCGCACGCATGGCCGCCGAAGAGGAGGCCATCGGCCTGTATTCAAGACCGGCCTACGACCGGATGGGGCATGGCCTGGAACGCATTCGGACGGATTTGGCAGGCCAGCTCGTCCAGGATCATACGCGCGGGAAAGGTATCGCCGCATGGGGCGCGTCTGTCGGTTGCGTCACGCTGATAAACCAACTCGATCTAGCCCTGCGACTGAGCTGCGTATTCGATGACCAGCCGCTGCTCGATGCCATCGAGGGCCCCGGTTACCGGATTCCGGTCGTATCTCCGGTGGAGATCGATCATAACGATCCGGGTGTGATCGTTCTTCTGGCGTGGCGTTACGCGGAGCCGATCATGGGAAAGCTTCGTCCATTCTGCGAGCGGGGCGGCCGCGTCGTGGTTCCTCTCCCCGAGGTCCGGCAGCTATGACGCAACGTCAGCCGCTTCGTCTGGCTCATGTTTCGCTGAGCACGCCGGATCTCGCGTGCGCCATCCGGTTCTATTGCGACGTCCTGGGCGCTGAAATTGCGCACGAGTTCCGGAACGATAAAGGCGAACTCTACGGCGCTTTTCTTCATGTCGGCGAAGGGACGTTCATCGAATTGTTCAATGATCCGGCGGTGAGCGGGGCGGAGGCGTCCCGGTTCCGGCACCTGTGCTTCGAAGTCACCGATATCGAAGCCATGGCGGAACATTTAAGGCACCTAAACTATGTCCTGAACATCCGCCGTGGCCGTACCGACGGCATCCTGCAATTCCTCATCGAGGATGCGGATGGAAACAAGATCGAGTTCCAGCAGCATGACGAGAGATCCACGCTGCGTCCGTTCTTGCCGAAACGATAGACGAGTTCGTTAGCCACGATTTCGCGTAGAGGTGGCGCAACCCGCCCCAATCGCTCAAGAAAGCATCTTCAATGCCGCCAAAATCACTCCAACCCATCCGCCTCATCGCCGAGATTGGCTCGGGGCATGACGGCTCGCTTGGCAATGCGCTGAAGCTGATCGAGGCGGCCGCTGCCAGCGGTGCCGATGCGGTCAAGTTCCAGACGCACATCGCCGAGGCCGAAACGCTGCCGGATGCGCCGATGCCCGCTTATTTCACCGCCGAGCCGCGCCTCGAATATTTCCGGCGCACCGCCTTTTCCCCCGAGCAATGGGTGCAACTGCGCGCCGCCTGCGAGCGCGCCGGGGTTGCCTTCCTGTCGTCGCCCTTCAGTCTCGAAGCAGTCAATCTGCTGGAAAAGGTCGGCGTCGTCGCATACAAGGTGCCGTCGGGTGAGGTCAGCAACCTTCCTCTGCTTGAGCGAATCGCCACGACCGGCAAGCCGGTGCTGCTCTCCTCCGGCATGAGCAACTGGGCCGAGCTCGACGCGGCGGTGGCCGCCCTCAAGCCGGGCGGCCCAATCACCATCCTGCAATGCGCCTCCTCCTATCCATGTCCGCCGGAGCGGGTGGGGCTCAACGTGCTGGCCGAGATGCGCGCGCGCTACAAATTGCCAGTTGGCTTTTCCGATCACACAACCGGGCCGGCTGCGGCGCTTGCCGCCGCGGCGCTGGGCGCCACCGTAATCGAAAAGCATTTTGCCTTTTCGCGGCTGATGTATGGCAGCGACGCCGCCAACGCGATGGAGCCGGAAGAGTTCCGCCGCCTGGCACAGGGGCTGCACGAAATCTGGACGATGCTCGAACATCCGGTCGACAAGGATGATCTCAGTCCCTTTGCGGAAATGAAACGCGTCTTCGAGAAAAGCGTCGTCACCGTTCGCGCGCTGGCGCAGGGGCATGTCGTGGTGCGGGAAGACCTCGCTTTCAAAAAGCCGGGCGACGGCATTCCAGCGTCGCGCTGGCGCGAGATCGTCGGTCGTCGCCTGCGTCAGGCGGTGCCGGCGGATCGCAAGCTTTCCTTCGACGATCTGGCCTGAGAAAAACATGAAAAAAATCTGCACGGTCATTGGCTCGCGCGCCAATTACAGCTCGATCAAATCGGCGATGCGCGCCGTCCAGGCCCATCCCGAGCTCAAGCCGCAGCTCGTCTGTGTCGCCTCTGCGCTGCTCGACCGTTATGGCCAGGTGGTGAATTTGATCGAGAAGGACGGCTTCGCGGTCGACGAGAAGCTGCACATCCTGGTCGAGGGCGAAACGCCGCAGACCATGGTCAAATCGACCGGTATGGGCCTGATTGAGCTGTCTTCCGCCTTCGACCGGCTGCGGCCCGACGTCGTCATCACCGTCGGCGACCGGTTCGAGACCATGGCGACGACGCTCGCCGCCGCCTATATGAACATTCCCGTCGCCCATACCATGGGCGGCGAGGTTTCCGGCACGATCGACGAAAGCATCCGCCACGCCGTCACCAAATTCGCCCATATCCATTTTCCGGCGAGCCGCGAGGCGGCGGAGCGTATCGTCAGGCTCGGCGAGAAGCCGGAAATGGTGTTCCGCGTTGGCTGCCCGCGTATCGATCTGGTGGCGGAAATCCTGCGCGAAGGTGGCAACCGCCTCGATGCGGCGAGCCTCGATCTCGGCGTCGGCGCCAAGCTCGATCCCGCGCAACCCTTCGTCATTGTCAGTCAGCATCCGGTGACGACCGAATACGGCGCGGGCGAGCGCCAGATCGCGGCCACGCTTGCCGCCGTGCGCAAGATCGGACTGCCGGCCATCGTGCTCTGGCCCAATGCCGACGCTGGTTCGGAGGACATCGCCCGCGGCATCCGCAAATGGCGCGAGAAGGGCTTTGCCGACAAGATGCATTTCTTCAAGAACCTGCCGACCGACACCTATATCCGGCTGATGGCCCGCACCGCATGTCTCGTCGGCAATTCGTCGAGCGGCATCCGCGAAGGTGCCTTCATCGGCACGCCGGTGGTGAACGTCGGCTCGCGCCAGACCGCCCGCGAACGCGGCAGCAACGTGATCGATGTCGGTCACGGCGAGACCGAGATCGCCGACGCCATCGAGGCGCAACGCAAGCACGGCCGCTACGCCATGGAAGACATCTATGGCGACGGCAGCGCCGGCAAGCAGATCGCCGAAATCCTGGCCGGTCTCGGCCCGGTCGAAATCCAGAAGCGCATCACCTATTGAGCGTGCAGCTTCTCGCCATCATTCCCGCCCGCGGCGGCTCGAAGGGGATTCCGCGCAAGAACATCCGCTTGCTGGCCGGCCGGCCGTTGATCGCTTATTCAATCGACGCGGCGCGGCAAGCCCAGGCCGTCGATCGGATCATTGTCTCGACCGACGATGCCGAGATCGCCGAGATCGGTCGGGGCCTCGGCGCGGAGGTGCGGTTGCGTTCCGGCCCGTTGTCGCAGGACGACACGCCGACGCGCGACGTCCTGAATCATGTCGTTGCCGAACTCAAGGCGGAGGGCTACGTCCCCGACGCGGTCTTGACGCTCCAGCCCACCTCGCCGCTGCGCACCGCCGCGCATATCGACGAAGCCGCCGCGCTGTTCGGGGCCGATCCAAAGGCGGACAGCCTCGTGAGCTGCATCGAGGTGCCACATGTCTTTCATCCGCTCTCGGTGATGCGCCGCAACGCGGAAGGCTATCTCGAGCCGTTTCTGCCGCAGCAACAGCCTCATCGGCGGCAGGACAAGCCGCGAGTCTTCGCCCGCAACGGTGCAGCGATCTATATCACGCGCACGGCGCGGCTGGCGGAGTACGTCTTCGGAGGGCGCCTCGTTCCTTATGCGATGGACGCCGAGAGCTCGATCGATATCGACACGCTCGAGGACCTGCAGGTCGCCGAGCATTTATTGCGCGCACGCGGGTGAATCGCCTTTTTTTGACAGAGAGTCAGCCATGCAAGCAGTGATCCTGTGCGGCGGATTGGGAACGCGTCTCCGGGAGGAGACCGAGTTCAGGCCAAAGCCGATGATCCAGATCGGCCATCGTCCTATCCTGTGGCACATCATGAAACTCTATAGCCACCACGGCGTTCACGATTTCATTCTCGCGGCCGGCTATAAGAGCGAGATCATCAAGCAATATTTCCTCCATTACGAGGTGATGGACAACGACGTCACCATCGAACTCGGTCGCAACAAGACCATCGAGATTCATCATCCCTCGGTCGAGGAGCAGAGCTGGCGCGTCACCATCGCCGATACCGGCGAAACCGCGTTGAAGGGCGCGCGGCTCAAGCGGGTTGCCCGCCATATCACGAGCGACGCCTTCCTGGTGACCTACGGCGACGGGGTGGCCGATGTCGATGTGACGAAATTAATGGCCTTCCATCGCGCGCATGGCCGAATTGCCACGGTGACGGGCATCCGTCCGGTCTCGCGCTTCGGCGAATTGAATGTCCAAGGCGACCGTGTCGCTGCGTTCTTCGAGAAGCCTGCCTCGGTCGACGATTTCGCCAACGGCGGATTCTTTGTCTTCCAGCGCGAGATCCTCGACTATCTCCGCGACGAGGACGATTGCGATCTCGAAATCGGTGTCCTGGAGAAGCTCGCTTCCGCCGGCGAGCTCATGGTCTATCGCCATAACGGCTTCTGGGCCTGCATGGATACGCAGCGCGACGTCGACCAGCTGCGCCGCCTATGGTCGAGTGGAACCGCGCCGTGGAAGGTCTGGTAGTGTATCCCATGCAACAAAAAAATCGAAGGCTACTCTCCCGTGATTGATCACGACGTCAAGATCGGACCGATCAGGCGCTGCCAAGTCTGCGGCTCGGATTCGTTGGATCCAGTCATCGATTTGGGGCATCAACCCCTTTGCGATTCGCTGCTTACCGCCGAGCAGTTGGACGGGCCGGAGCCCACATTCCCGTTGCGCCTTGTCCGATGCCCCGTTTGCGGCCTCGGACAGCTCGACTACGCCGTCGACGGCAGCGTCGTCTATCACCCGGCCTATCCCTACCGCAGCGGCATCACGCGCGAAGTCGTCCAGCACATGGAGGGGCTCGCCGACTTCGTCGTCGGCTTGGGGGTCGGGGCGGGCGCCTTCGCCGTCGACATCGGCTCGAACGACGGAACCTTGCTCGGCGCGATCAAGCGCCGCGGCGCGCGCGTTCTCGGCGTCGAACCGACCAACATCGCGCAGATCGCACGTGCCGCGGGCGTCGAGACGGTTCAATCGCTCTTTACCGAGAAACTGGCGCGCGACATCGTCAAGGAGCACGGCCACGCCGATCTGCTGACGGCGACGAACATGTTCGCGCATATGACGATGCTCGGCGAGGTGATGCGCGCGGCGGAGGCCCTGTTGCGCGACGGCGGGGCTTTCGTGATCGAAGCCCACTATCTCATCGAAATCCTGCGCAAGGGACAATACGACAGCATCTATCACGAGCATTTGCGCTCCTACAGTTTGAAATCCCTCTGCATGCTGTTTTCCATGTACGACTTCACGGTCGTGGATGCCGAGGTGATGGACCGCTACTCGGGCACGCTCCGCCTGACGGCCCGCAAGGGCAACGGGCATGCGGCTCAGGCCAGGGTCGGCGAACTTCTCGACGCCGAAATCCGCTTCGGCCTGTTCGAGCCCAAAATCTATCGGGACTTTGTCGACCGCGTGCAGCGTGCCCGCGCCGATCTGCTGGGATTGGCGCTCGATAGCTGGCGGCGCGGGTTGCGCCTCGTCGGAAACTCCTGCCCCGGACGGTGCAGCACGTTGATCAACTACACGGGTATCGATCGCAGCCTGATGCCTTACATCTACGAGCAGCCGACGTCGCTCAAGCTCGGCATGTATCTCCCCGGAAAACACATTCCAATCGTCAACAACGCCCGGCTGACGGAAGAGAAATCGGACTATGTCGTCCTGCTGGCTTGGCATTATGCGGAGCCGATCATGGCCGAACTCAGGGGCCGGGGCGTGAAGGCGAAGCTGGTCATTCCGCTGCCCGAGCTTCGGATCGTCGAACCCTGAGCGGACGCACCGAGCAATCTTGAAAGATCTCGCATTGCCTACGGAAGCGCGCTTTCGGCCCATCGCCGAATTCTGGCGCGATCGCCGCGTCCTCGTTACCGGGCATACCGGCTTCAAGGGCGGCTGGCTGACGCTGTGGCTCTCATCGCTGGGGGCGCGGGTGTGGGGCATGGCCCTGCCGCCCGAAGGGCCGCCGAATTTCTTTGAAGCCGTCGATCTGGCGCCCCTCTGCACCCATCGGGTGGGCGACGTCCGCAAGAACGACGACATCGCCGCGGCCGTTCGCGCGGCCGACCCGGAAATCGTTTTCCACCTTGCGGCCCAATCGCTCGTCCGGCGGTCCTATCGCGATCCGCTTGGAACGATCGCCACCAACGTCATCGGGACGGCGCAGCTCCTCGACGCCTGCCGATCGGCGCCGCGACTCCGGGCGGCCGTCATCGTCACCTCCGACAAGGTTTATGAGAATCGCGAGCGGCACGAGCCCTATCGCGAGAACGAGTCGCTGGGTGGACATGACCCTTACGCCGCCAGCAAGGCCTGCGCCGATTTGATCACCGCCAGTTATCGGCGATCCTTCTTTCCGGATGAAACGAGTGGCGCTCTGGCGACGGTACGCGCCGGAAACGTCATCGGCGGCGGCGACTGGGCGGAGGACCGTCTGCTGCCCGATCTGGCGCGGGCATTTTCCGCCAACCTGCCGGGCCATATCCGCCGGCCGCAGGCCGTGCGGCCCTGGCAACACGTCGTCGACGTCACGCGCGGCTACCTGATGCTGGCGCGGGCATTGGCTGAGGCCAAGGATTCCTGTCCAAGCGCCGTCAATCTGGGGCCGAAATCAGACGGAATAACGGTGGGCGAGATTGCGGACCAATTCACACGCGCCTGGGGCGACAACCGGCGCTGGCAGCACGATCCCGATCCGGAGGGCGCCCACGAGGCCGGTTTTCTCGCGGTCGATTCAACGCTAGCGTTCGAATCGCTGGGCTGGACATGCGAAATCCCGGTCGCGCAGGCCTTGGCAATGAGCGCCGCTTGGTACAAGCGCCACGCCGAGGGGGCGACGCCGTCCGATCTGCGCGCTTTCACGCTGGCGCAGATCGCCGAGACGGGCTGAGATACAATATCGACGGCGCCGCTCAGCGCGTTCGCCGCCGGGCCTGCACGGCGCGATCGATCGCGCAGGCAAGCTCGACAGCCTCGATCGTCTGCGCGCCGCAAGCGGGATGGTGGGGCGGTTCGATGCCGGCTTGGATGTCGCGCGCGCGAGCCAGGAAATAGCGCCATTCCCGGGCAATCGCACCGCCACCGGTGACGCGCTCGGGCAGCAAAACGGGCGGAGCGCCGTCGATCGTCGCGATCATCGGGCCTTTCGTGAAATCGAGCGTCGCCGTCTGCGTCGCGGTCCAGAGATCGAGTCGCCGCCGCCGCGCCGGCGCCGCGCGGCTCAGCCGGAAAGTACCGGCGCAATCGCCGATGCGGGCTTCGACGGTGATTTCGGTTTCGGCGTCGTTCGACTTGCTGAGCGCCATCGTCATGGGCGCGCCGGTCGAGACCAGGGCGCGCGCCAGGGACCAGGCATGCGGCACAAGATCGAGAGCGATTCCGGTTTCCGCGTCGGGGCGCTTGATCTCGCCGTAGCGGGTTTCCTCGGCCGGATCTTGCCACGCAAGATCGAAGCGGTCGATTTCACCGGGCGCAAACGGCAGCAATTCACGAAACGCCTGGATATAGGGCGCAAAAAGTTGCGTAAGGCCGGCCATGACGGTGCGCCGCGAACGTTGCCCAAGCGCGACCAGCCGGCGCGCGTCGCCGGGGTCGATCGCCAGCGGCTTCTCCACCAGGACGTGGTAGCCACGCTCGATCATTGCCGCAGCGGCGGAAACGTGATCCACGGGCCGGTTCGCGACGATGGCGAGCGCCAATTCACCGGTGTTTGCGCAGGCAGGGAAGTCCGTGCCGATATCGACCGTGAGGCCGGTCAGAGCGGCATTTTTTCGAAGCCAGCGCTGCATGTCTGCAGCGCTGCCGGGGCTGACGATCGCGAGCGGAACGTCCCGAGCCAGCAAGCCGACCAGTTCCGGAACGAGAACGCGGGCCCATCGGCCGCCGCCGACAATCACCACGCGATCCGGTCTGTCGTCGTCAGCCATCGGGCATCCTCTATCTCGCGAGCGAAAGTATAAACGATATTTCGATGGCATTCTCAGCTTTACACCGCGGTGTCGCCGATGCGCGGGAACGCGCCAGCGCATGACGTCGCGCTCGAATTTGTTTCGCCGCGCGTGGAACCGTCTTACCATCGAACGCGATCTGCTCAAATGGCGGCGCGTGTTGGCCCCCTTGCGTTCGGCCAAGCCGCCGTCTGCCACACGCAATGTCCTGTTCTGCAATCTGATGACCATGCCGGCGACGGCAAAGGTCGAAGCCTTGATGGCGGGTCTGCTCCGCCTCAAGGGCTATCGACCCATGATCCTGCTGCAGAGGCCGGATCGGCCGATCGAGGAAATCTTCCGGGCGGCGGTGCCCGAAACCGAATTCATCTATCTTGAATCAGCAATCGATGGATCGGCGTTGGCTGTCGCGACGACGGTGGCCGATACGATCGTGGCACGCACGCAGGATCTTCACGCGCTGGTGAAGCTTGAGATCGACGGCTTCCGCATCGGCCGCAACGTGCAATCGATGGTGCTGCGGCAATTCCGCGTCGGCCGACTGGACAACGACGATCCGCGCCACCGCGCTGCGACGCGCGCGACCCTAGCCCGTTCGCTCGCGGCCAAGCGCTTCGTCGAGCGCCTGCTGGATGAGAAGTCCCCGGATATCGCCGTGTTCGTCGAGCGGGGCTATACGCCGGCGGGGGAGATATTCGACGCCTGCATATTGCGGGGCATCGATGTCGTGCAGTGGTGCGGCGCGCCGCAATCCGATTGCCTGATCTTCCGCCGCTATGGGCGCGAGACTCGAAACGAGCACCCGCTGACCCTGTCCGAAACGATGTGGCAGCGGCTGTTGAAGATGCCCTGGACCGCGGAGAATGACCGGGATGTCGCCGACCGCATCGCCGCCAATTACGCCTCGGGCGCCTGGTACAACCGGCAGCAATTGCAGGAAGGCAAGGCGATCCTGACTCCTGACGCGTTGCGCCGTCGGCTGGGATTGGACCCGGCGAAGAAGACCGCCGTGATCTTCACCCATATCCTCTATGACGCGACGTTCTTCTATGGCGAGAGCCTATTCGAGGATTATGAGCAGTGGCTGGTGGAGACCGTCCGCGCCGCCATAGCCAATCCGCGGCTCAACTGGGTGGTCAAGGTCCATCCGGTGAACGTCTGGCGCTCGAAGATGGACGGAGCCTCGCTCGTCCAGCTCGAGGCGCAGACCTTGCAGAAGAATTTCGGCGCGCTGCCCGATCACGTAAAGCTGATGGCGGCCGATACCGACATCAACACCTTCTCCCTTTTCGATGTCGCCGATTACGGCCTGACCGTGCGCGGCACCATCGGCATGGAGCTGCCCTGCTTCGGCATTCCGGTGGTGACGGCGGGAACCGGCCGCTATTCGGGACGGGGCTTTACCATCGATCCGGCGACGCGGGAGCAGTATTCGGCGTTGCTGGCTGGGCTCCAGGACGTGCCGCGGTTGACCGACGAAGCGATCCGCCGCGCCCGCCTTCATTATCACGGTGCGCTCAATTTACGGCCGGTGCCGATGCGCTCCTTCACTTTCGACTACCATGCCGCCGGCCGCCGGGGCGGTACCTTCAAATACGACGTGCTGCCCAATCGCCGCCTGGACGAAAGCCTGCTGGCGACCGAGGATCTCGGCCGTCTTGCGCATTGGCTGACGCAATTGAAGACGCCCGAATTGCTGGCACGCGACTTATAGGAATGCGGACGATTTGAGCCGATGAAATCCATCTACGCCACCATCCTGGGGCCTTCCGACGGCGGTGCCGGGCCGCCTTACCTGCCGCGCGCCTTGGCACTCACGGCGTCGCTTATGCGGCATAACCGGACGGCGGAATTTGCGTTCTTTTGCATCGATCCGCAGGCGGCGCGGATCCTGGAATCCCTTGCCCTGCCGCGTTGCCGGGTCTACCGAGAATCCGAATTCGCCGGCGCGACGCTGCTGTCGCTGCGGGGCAAGCGGCCGATCTCGGAATATTGCTGGACCGCGAAATCTTTCGCGCTGGAGCATCTTCTGACGACCAACGCTGGCCTCGATTGGGTCGCCTATGTCGACGCCGACATGCTGTTTTTCGGCGATCCCGATATTGCTCTGAAGGACGCCGGCGCCGCGGATTTCTTGCTGACGCCGCATCGCTTCGCGCCGGAATTTTCGCAGTTCCTGCCGAGTGCCGGTCCGTTCAATGCCGGCTATGTGGCGTTCCGGGCAAGCGGGGTGGGCAAAGCCGCGCTCGCGCGGTGGCGGGATCTCTGCGTCGAATCGGTTTCCCCCATCGCCACGAATGGCACCTATGCCGATCAGAAGTATCTCGAGCGGCTGACGGTGGAATTTCCTGCCGGCGCCGGGAACGCGCATCTCGGCCTGAACGTCGGTCCGTGGAACGTCGGACAATATCGGGTGACCGGTTCGGGCGGCCAAGTCCTGCTCAATGATACGCCGTTGCTGCTCTATCATTTCCAGTCTTTCCGGGTTTTCGCTAGGGACTGGCTCGATCTCTATTTCGGCGAGTGGAAACTGCCGAAGGACGTGCGTGATTTGATCTACGCGCCCTATCTTGACGCTCTCGCGCGGGCGTATGCCGTGCTCCAGCGTGTCGCGCCGGTCGACGGCCTGGGCATGGCGCCGCTGCCGGCGAAGGTGCGGAATTGGCTCTCCTATGCCAAGCGCATCGTGCGGGGCCGCGCCAATCTGCGTCATTATCCGCTGTTCAAATGACGTCGAATCGAGACTTCCCCCGTCTCCTCTTCGTCACGCCGCATGCCTTCAATCATGTGACTGGCGGTGGTGTCGCTTTTTCCAATTTGTTCCGTGACTGGCCCCCCGATCGGCTCGCCACCGTACATAACGATCCCGAACCGACGAGCTACGACGTGTGCCGGAAATATTTCACCCTCAGCCCGGCGGAGCTCGATCTGGCCGAGCCATTCGCAATGCTGCGGCACTGGCTGCGCAAGCCGAAGCATCAGACATCGCAAAGGCCGGTCGCCGGCGCATCAGACGTAACCCTCGTCTCGGCGGCGAAGGGGATTGGCGTCCGGCTCCTCGGCTCGGGCCTGCCGGAGCGCGCGCATTTGACGCCCGCGCTCGAGCGCTGGATCGCCGATTTCAAGCCCGATGTTCTCTACACCATTCTCGGCAGCAACGGCATGATGGAACTGGTCGAGGCTATTCGCGAGCGCTTCAAGCTGCCGCTTGTCGTCCACATCATGGACGACTGGCCGGAAGCGTCCTATCGCCATGGCATGCTGGCCCGGCGCGAGCGCCCAATCATGGAGCGCCGCCTGACCCGCCTTTTTGCGCGAGCCGCCGAATGTCTAGCGATCTCGCCGGCGATGGCGGAGGCCTATGCGCAACGTTACGGCCGCCCGTTTAGGCATTTCCAGAATACCATCGATGTCGGTCGCTGGCGCCACGCCGCGAAAGTGAATCTCGCAGTCGGGCGGCCGGCGGAGCTGCTCTATGTCGGCTCGATCTTTCCCAATGCCCAACTCCAGTCGCTGGTCGATTGCGCCGAGGCCGTCGCAAAGCTCAGCCGTGATGGCTATCCGATCAAATTGAGCATCGCGACGCCCTCGGGCCATGGTGACCGCTACCGCCGCCGCCTGGCAATCGATCCGGCGATCCGGATCGAGGAGACGATCGCCGACGACGAGACCTTCTATAAGCGGATCGCCGCCGCCGACGCGCTGCTGGTCCCGGTCAATTTCGACGCCGACAGCATTCGCTTCATTCGTTATTCGATGCCGGCGAAATTGCCGGCCTATATGGTGAGCGGCACGCCGATTCTGGTCTATGGGCCGCCCGACATCACCCAGGTGCAATACGCCATGAACGAGAAATGGGGCCATGTCGTCGATCGGCGCGATCCCGCCGCGCTGGCCACCGGCCTGCGCGCGATCATCGAGGATATGGCGCTGCGCCGTCGCGTGACCGCGGCAGCGAGAGAGACCGTGGAACGACACCACGAAGCGGTGATCGTGCGTCCGGCGTTTCAATCCGTCCTGATGGAGGCCGCCCGAACTCGTGCGGCGGCATGCGCATGAAACAGGTGATGATCGGCCGCGACGGAATTTCCGTCGAGGAAGTTCCCGCGCCCCAAGTGCAGCCCGGCACGGTTCTCGTCCGCGTCGAGCACTCCTGCATCTCGACGGGCACCGAGCTCAGCGGCGTCCAGGCGAGCGACAAGCCATTATTCCGCCGCGTCCTGGAACGGCCGGAACAGTTGCGCGCGGCACTCAACATGGCGGTGGCGCAGGGCGTCGGCGCCACATGGCAGGCGATCCGCACCCGCCTCGACGCGCATCATCCGCTAGGCTATTCGGCGAGTGGCACGGTCGTCGCTGTGGGCGCCGGAATCGACGACATCGCCATCGGCGAACACGTCGCCTGCGGCGGCGCGCAATGCGCCTTCCATGCCGAGATCATCTGCGTGCCGCGCAACCTCGTCGTGCCGATTCCCGGGAATGTTTCCGGCGATCAGGCGTCGATGGTCACGATCGGCGCCATCGCGCTGCAAGGCGTACGCCGGGCTGAGCCGACGCTGGGCGAAACCTTCGTCGTCATCGGGCTCGGCTTGATCGGACAGCTTACGGTCCAGCTGTTGAAGGCGAACGGCATGCGCGTCATCGGCGCCGATCCGGACAAGGCGCGCGTGGAATTCGCGCTGGCGCATGGGCTCGATGCTGCGATCGGTCCGAATGAATCCGCTCCCGAGGATCAGGTCGCGCGGCTGACGGACGGTGCGGGCGCCGACGGCGTCATCATCACCGCTGCGAGTGGCTCCGACGAAATCGTCTCGACCGCCTTCGGCATGTGCCGCCGCAAGGCACGCGTCGTCCTGGTGGGCGATGTCGGGCTCGATATCAAGCGCGCCGATATCTATGCGAAGGAGCTCGATTTCCGGGTCTCGACCTCCTACGGCCCGGGCCGCTATGACCGGTGTTACGAGGAGGAGGGGATCGACTACCCGATCGGCTACGTGCGCTGGACCGAGAACCGCAATATGGCGGCCTTTCTGCATTTAATCCGCGAAGGTCGGCTTGACGTGGCGGTGTTGATCTCGGCGCGCTTTCCGGTGGGATCGACGGCCGAGGCCTATCGCGCGCTGCAAGTCGGGAGCCCGCGACCGCTCGCCGTGCTGCTCGATTATCCGCCGCGTCCCGAGGCAGCGACCACTAGGGTCGATACCCCGATCCGCCGCCGCGATCGCGACGGCGCGCTGCGTCTCGCCGTCATCGGGCCGGGCGGCTTCGTCAGCGGCACGCTGCTGCCGATCATATCCTCCGCGCCGGAGCAATTCAGTCTGCAGGCGGTCGCGGCGCGCCACGGGCATACGGCGTCGGAAGCCGCGAGGCAATGGGGCGCCCGCTTCGCCACGACCGATGTCGACGCGATCTTGGGCGATCCACAGATCGAGGCGGTGCTGATCGGGACGCGCCACGACACGCATGGCGATCTTGTCCTGCGTGCGCTCAAGGCCGGCAAGCATGTGCTGGTCGAGAAGCCGCTATGTCTCGAACGCGTCGAGCTGGCTGCGATCGAGAAATTTTTCGCCGACGCCGGCGGCCCGACACCGCTCCTGCTCACTGGGTTCAACCGTCGCTTCTCCGCGCATGCCGAAGCGGTCGCGGCGGTGACGCGCGGGCGCGCCGGGCCGCTGACCATGACCTATCGGGTAAATGCGGGCGCGTTGCCGCCCGACCACTGGGCCAACGGGCCCGAAGGTGGCGGCCGCAACCGCGGTGAGGCCTGCCATTTCTATGATTTCTTTACCTTCCTCACCGGCGCGCGCGTCCGCTCCGTATCGGCCGTGGCGGCCGGCGGCAAGATTCTTCATCCCTCGGAGAATTTCACGGCCAGCATCGGCTTCGACGACGGTTCCATCGCCAGCCTGACCTATACCGCCGCCGGGACGAGCGAAGTGCCAAAGGAGCGGGTCGAGATCTTCGTCGACGGCAAGGTGATGGAGATCGACGATTTCCGTAGCCTCCGCACTGCCGGGATCAAGCTTGCCGCCGCCAAAAGCGGCGCCGATAAGGGTCACCGCGCCGAGCTACTCGCCTTCGCCCGCGCCGTGCGCCAGGGCGACGAATGGCCGATCCCGCTCTGGCAGCAGATCCAGGCGACCGAGATCGCGCTGCGGGTCGAGGAACAGCTGAGTCCCCGCTAGCCCGATGGGACCGATCCGGGATTCCGATGCGGCGCGCGCCTTCTTCCGCGCGAAGGCGTCGTCATGGAGCCGCAATTACGACACTGGCGGCGGCATGGGCGACCGCATCGCCATTTTCGCCGCCGCGCTGTCGTCGCGCCTGCCGCCGGGCGGCAGCATTCTCGATTTCGGCTGCGGCAGCGGCGAGATCGCGCGTCACCTGGGCGGGCAGGGCTGGCGCGTCACGGCTTGCGACATCACGCCGGAGATGATCGCGGCGGCGCGGGCGCGCGACGAAGCCGGCCGCGTCCGATGGCTGCTCCTCGAGCATGGCGCGCTGCCGTTCTCGACGTCGCAATTCGACGGCATTATCGCCTCGAGCGTCCTCGAATATTCGGACGATCCGGGCGCCGCGATCGCGGCGCTGACCGGCGCGCTCAACCCCGGCGGCGTTGCAATCATATCGGTGCCCGATCCGCGCGATCCGCTGCGCCGGCTTGAATCCTGGCGCCGCGCCGTGCTCCGCATCCCGGGCGTCGCCGGATTGCTGCGTCGAACGCGCTGGGCGGAGGGTGCCACTTATCTGAAGATTTCGCGCAACCGCTTTGCGCTCAGGCATTGGGCCGATCTACTGGCAAAGGCGGGCCTAGCAGTCGAATTGCCGGAGCCTTGTCGCGGGCCGCTGATGAATATCGTGGGGCGCAAGCCGCTTGCCGGGGTGCAACTCGGCATTCCGCTGCCGGCCGAAGACATCTTCGGCAACACCAAGAAGCTCAAATTCATCCTGACGGAGATCGCTGCGCACCGCGCCCGCCTCGGCCGCGACATCATCGTGCTCGATTTCGGCTGCGGCAATGCCGAGGCGCTCGGCCGCTATTTGATCGGCCCGGGTTTGCGCTATGTCGGCGTTGATTTCCACGCGCCGTCGCTCGCCCATGCCCGGGATCGCTTTGCCGCGCCGAACGCGCAATTCCTGGCAGCGGTGCCGCCCGGCATCACCTTCGACGCGATCGTCTATGCCGACGTGCTCGAGCATCTGGACGATCCACTAACTGCGCTCGCCGCCCATGTCCGCCAGCTGGCGCCCGATGGCATCGTGGTCGGCTCGGTGCCCAACGGCTATGGCGCCTGCGAGACCGAGAAGTTCATCGACCGACATTTGCGGCTTTATCAAATGCTGCGCTGGGTGAAGCGCGCCGGACTACGCCTTGCCGGCCGGCCGCCGAACCTGCCGCCACCCGTTCCCTATAACAGCGAATCCGGCCATGTCGTGTTCTTCACCCCGCGCAGCTTGCGGCAGATGATCGGCGCGGCGGGGCTGCGGCTCGCGCGGTTCGGCCATGGCGGCTTTGTCGGCGCCGATCTGACCGGCAGCACGATCTTCGCCGGCCGACGCTTCGTCGATTGGAACGTGCGGATCGCCGACCGGCTGCCGAGCTGGGCGGTTTCGACCTGGTATTTCGTGCTCGCCAAAAGCTGAGCCGAATCCCAGCACCATGGCGCTATCCGCCTATCTTCGCCGGGCGCACGCATTGCCGCCGCGTGAAGTGGCGCGCAAAGCGATGGGATTCGGCGTTCGCGCCATCGCGCGAAGGATAAGGCTCGTCAGCGACGGCCTGCGCGGTAGTTACGGACCCCCGACCGGCCGGCGCAATCCGGCGGCCTGCATCCGCATCGGCGCGGAAGATATTGCCGCCGAGCTCGAAGCGACGCTGCGGAATCTCGGCAACGAATATCTTGCCCACCGCTTCGATCTCCTGGGATCGGGGTGGGTCGCGCCAGCTTACGGCTTTCGCCCGGATGGCTTTCTCGGGCGCAGGCACGATCCCGCAGCCCCGTTGGCGCCCGATCGGGATGGCGGCGGCCTTGATCGCGTGGTCAACCGCGCCAATCGGGTGCGGGCGCGCCAGGTCTGGGCGCTGATCGGCGGCGCGGATTACCGGCCGATCGACTGGCAGCTCGATTTTCGCTCGGGCTTTCGCTGGCCGGGGCGCCGGCACAGCTATCGCCAGCGCATCCCGGTCGATACCGGCGCCGACGTCAAGGTGCCGTGGGAGCTCGGGCGGCTGCAGCATCTGCCGCAACTGGCGCTCTGCGCCATTCTCGCGGCGGCGGATCGCCTCGGCTTCGATCCTTCCGAGCGCTACCGGCGCGAGATCGCCGATCAGCTGATGGATTTCATCGCGACCAATCCGCCGCGCTTCGGCGTCAATTGGATGGGGGCGATGGACGTGGCGATCCGCGCGGCGAATATCGCCTTGACCCTGGCCTTGCTGGCGGGCGCGGGCGCGGCGCTCGATCCCGTTGTCGAAACGGTCGTCCTCGGTTCGCTGCGCGATCACGCCGATCATGTCGCCGGCCATCTCGATTATTCCGAGACCGGTCGCAGCAACCATTACCTCGCGGGGCTCGCCGGCTTAATCTGGACGAATTGGATTCTCGAAAGCGGCACCGAACGCGACCGCCGGCTTGGCATCGCGATCGACCAGATCTTCACGGAGGCCGACGCGCAGTTTCTGCCCGATGGCGGCAATTACGAAGGCTCGACCGGCTACCACCGCCTGTCGGCCGAGACGGTGCTGTTTTCGGTCGGGATTGCGCGCACCCTCGGCCGGGAAATTCCGGGCAAGCTGCTCGCCACCTTGCGCCGGGTCGCGGCGTTGTCGCGCGCGGTGCAGGGCGATGACGGCACCATCGTCCAGATCGGCGACACGGATTCCGGTCGATTCTTCAAGCTGCATCCGACGGCGCTGCCGGAATCCTTCGGCGGCGCAGCATCGTCTTTCGTCGAGAACCCGCTCGACCATGCGGGTTTGGTTCAGGCGGTGGAAGCGCTGTTCAATGCCCCACCGTCCGGCGCCCGACTGGAAGCGGTGATGATGGCGCGGTTGGCGCCGCCGCCGGTCTCACAGCATATTGAATTAAAAGAAGAAATCGCCGATTTCGGCGATCTCGACAGGCTGGAGGCGGCGATCGCCGCGCTGCCGGAAGCGGCGCGCCGCGTGCGACGGTTGGCGCTGCCGCGGCCAATCGAACCGGCGGCATGGCAGCGCAGCGCCTTTCCGGATTTCGGCCTTTACGTCTTTCGTCACGAGCCGGGCCTGCTTGTCGCGTTTCGTTGCCTGAAAGGCTTGGCGCCGTCCGCGCCGCGCGGCCACACCCATGACGACAATCTCGGCATCGAATACCGCCTGGGCCCGCTGTCGCGGCGCGACCCCGGCTCCTTCGTCTATACGCCGAGCGTCGCGCTGCGGAACGCCTATCGCGCCGCCGCCGCCCACGATGTTCCGCGCGCGGCCGATTGGGAGGTGGCGCCGGCGGGCAGGGAGCTGTTCGACCTGGCGCATCGGGCCTTCGCGACCTGCCTCGCTTGGCGGCCGGACGGCGTCGCCGGCGAGATCAAGGCGCCCTGGGGCCGCATCCTGCGCCTCATTCGCTTCACGCCGATCGAGATCGTCGTCACCGAAATCATCGAGCCGGCCCGTGACTTCGCGCCGGCGACCGATCCGGAGCCGAGCAAGGGCTATGGCCGGTTATAAGCGCGCCGGCGCGCTGGTCCTGTTCGAGGGCTTACCGCCGACGGTGATCGATTCCCAGGTGCTGACGCATGCGCGGTTGGCGCGCGAGCAACTCGGCGTCGAGCTGCGCGTAATTGCCTTCGCTGGCACCGAGGCGATTTTTGCCATGTCGTCGGCACGGCTCGAACAGGCGCGCCAAATCGCCGGCGGTCCGGTAGCACTTCTGCGCGGCGTTCGGCCGGCATGGCCGGGCTCGCTGGCGGCCAACCGGCATTTGCTGAAACGCGCGCTGGCGGCGGACGACATCTCCTTCATCCACGCGCGCGGGGATTACACCGCGGCGGTGGCCGGCCCCCTGACGCGCCGACTCGGCCTGCCGATGTTGTGGGATTGCCGCGGCGACACGCTGGCGGAATTCCAGGAGCGGATCGGCGGGGAGGGGGCCTTGCTTCGGCCGCTTGCGGCGCTGCGCGCCGTGTTGTCGCGGCGGGATTTGAGGATCGCCGGCCGCGGTTGCACGGCGGCGTCCTTCGTTTCCGAGCAGTTGCGCGCGCACATGGCGCCCTACCTCGACGGCAAGCCAAGCTGGGTGGTGCCGTGCCTCGCGCTCGAGGATGAGTTTTTCTTCAACCCGGCGCTGCGGCAGAGCACGCGCGCGAGGCTCGGCATCGCCGACGACGAAGCGGTCTATATCTATTCGGGCAGCCTTGCCGCCTATCAGGGCTTCGACGAGGTGGTGAGCCTCTTCCGGCGCGTCGTCTCGGCGGGTCGCAAGGCGCGGCTGGTCGTGCTGTCGCCGGCGGTCGCGGCCGCCCAGCGGGCGGTCTCCGGCCTGCCCGCGGAACGGGTGCTCTGCCGCTCGGTGGCGCTCGCTGAGGTCAATGCGTATTTGAATGCAGCCGATTTCGGCCTGCTGCTGCGCGATGCGACGCCGGTGAATCGGGTGGCATTTCCGACCAAATTCGCCGAATACGCCCTGACCGGCCTGCGAATCGTGATGAAAGGGGATCCGCCGGGCTGCGTCGAGGCGGCGCGGCAGCTCGACCTCCATGTGTCGGCCGGCGTCGCGGTTGATGTCGCGGCGTCATCCGTGGAAGAAAGGTCGCGCGCCGCTGCGGCCGCGGCCCCCCGACTTGGCCGGCGCGCCGCCCTGCCGCTCTTCGGCAAAATCTACGAAAGCCTCGCAACCGCGCAATGAGCATGACCAAAAAGACGATCCATCTGGTGGCGGCGGCGCGGCCCAACTTCATGAAAGTGGCGCCGCTCTATCACCGCCTGCGCGGTGAGGATTGGTGCGCGCCGGTCTTGGTCCATACCGGCCAGCACTACGATCCGGAGATGTCCGATGTGTTCTTCCGCGATCTCGATCTGCCGCAGCCGGATTTCCACCTCGGGATCGGCGGTGGCAGCCATGCGGAGCAGGTCGGCAAGGTGATGATCGCCTATGAGGCGCTGCTTGGGCGCGGCGCGCCGGATCTCGTCACCGTGGTCGGCGATGTCAACGCGACCCTGGCCTGCGCGTTGGCGGCCAAGAAGCTCAATCTGCGCGTGGCACATGTCGAGGCCGGTCTGCGCTCGCGCGACCGCTCGATGCCGGAAGAGATCAACCGGGTGGTGACCGACGCGATCTGCGATTTGCATCTGACGCCGTCGCCCGATGCCGACGACAATCTGCGGGCGGAGGGAGTTCCCGAATCCTGCATCCATCTGGTCGGCAACATCATGATCGACAGCCTGGTGACGATCGCGCCGGCCGTGCGCCGGCGGCCGCACCCGTTCCCGCAACTGGCCGGAAAGGATTATGCCGTCGTCACCTTTCATCGGCCGAGCAACGTCGACGGGCCGGACCAACTGCGCCAATTGGTGGCCGGGCTATGCGCGCTCGGCAAGACGATGCCGGTGATTTTCCCGATTCATCCCCGGACGCGCCAACGGCTCGAAAGCGCGGCCCTGCTTGGGCAGCTAACCGCAGCCGAAGGCCTCATCCTGTCAGAGCCGTTGGGTTATGCCGATTTCATGCGCTGTATTCTCGATGCGGGGCTGGTGGTAACGGATTCGGGCGGCTTGCAGGAAGAGACGACTTATCTCGGCATTCCCTGCCTGACCGTGCGCTCGACCACCGAGCGGCCGATCACCGTCACCCAAGGAACTAACCGACTGATCGGCCTCAGCGACATCGCGACCGCGGCCGATTTCGCGGGACGCCGGAAAAAGCACGTTCCGCCCGCGCTGTGGGACGGCCAAACCGCCGCGCGGATCGCCGTGGTCTTGCGGGATTATTTTGTCGTCGGCGCGCCATTTCGCCGCGGCTAAAGATAGGGCCGGATGCGGATCGCTTCCCGCCTATGATTTCCGGCGCGCGGCAATAATCGCCTGACTGATGTCGTGAGCCTGATGTCGCCGCGTGTGATTGACGCGATCAGCCTGTTCGACGAAGCCATAACGGCGCAGCAGAGCTTCGAACTCCGTATCGCTGGGTTTCTGTAGTTTTTTGAGCGAGCCGACATAGTGCTCATCGAGGTCGCGCAGGCCTTCGAGAATCTCCGGCCATTGTTCCGGACCGCCCGCGCGGGAGTAATCGAGCGATCGATGTTGCGGCAGTATCCGGGAAAACACCGGCGGCCAAACCTTCTGGGTGCGTTCGTAGACCTCGGCGAGCTCGGCAATGAATGCCGCATAGGCGAGCACGTCGGAAGAGGCGTGCGCTTCCGAGGGCGCAAGTTGCCGCAGCAGCCCGAGACAATCGATCGCAAGCTCGATATTGCCGAACACGATCGCGACAAAGCAAAGCTTGCGGAGCATATCCGCATAATTTTTGCCTTTCGTCGGGATGCTGTCCGGCCGCCGCAGGAATAACGCATCAGCCCAGCTCTGGTACCCCGAGGAACGGAAACCCAGCGGTGCCGCCGGTCCGGATGCCTCGCCGAGCGACAGAAAGCGCACGAATTCGAATCCGAACTCTCTCAGCAGATCATAGACATCCTGGAATCGTTTTTGTCCGACATACATCTCGCCAAACTCGACCTCCGCGATCACGCCGCAGACCTTGTCGCGCAGGACGTTCCGCGCGCCGGCCAGAACCTCGTATTCGGTGCCCTGCACGTCGAGGGATAGGAAATCCGGCGCGGGGCACGCATCCCCCGACGATGCAAGCACACTGTCCAGGCTGCGCGTCGCGATCGTTTTCCGTTTCAAGAGGCGCGCGCCCGCTCCGCCGAAATCAAAGTCGACGCCAAATAGATGCAGATGCCGGTCCTTTAACGCGGCGCTGAAACTGCGTAGCGATGTCAGGCCCGAATTGAGGTAGAGGTTCAGCGTCGCATCGGAATCGCCCTCGGCGAGGCAGAAAGGCAGCACGATCAACTCGCTCTGCTGGTTTTTGCAGGCCTCGTATATGCCGGGTATTGCGTCGCTATCGGCCTCGTAAAGGACATTCACGAAATCGCGCTCAAAACGAGGCAACAACGGGAAAACGCGGTTGCCCCAACGCCCGCCAACGTGATGAAGAACGAACTTCGATGGCGGCGTCATGTTGCTCCGATCCCGGCGAGATCCATCAGCTGATGTTTGCGGACGACCGGTTGCCCGAGCCATGATTGGCTGTGAGGGCCTGCCCGGCAAGGAAATTTAAATCGTCCAACGCCGACGATCAGAACTGAAAGTAGACGAACTGCGCGCCCTCGCGCTTGCCCAAAATCGTTATGCCGAAATAACAGGCGACGGCAAAGGCGGCGCAGAGATAGGGATTCACGGTCTTGAACAGATCGGAGAATTCACCGTCCTTGCGGTAACCGAGATAATCCGAGATCAGCGTGATCGCGCCCAGCCAAAGGACCCCACGGCCATAGATATGGAACAGAGTAAGACTGCCGTGCGTGAACAAGCCACCGATCGATTTCAGCAGCGGCAGGATCGTGTCGGCGGGAGCGCGAAACAGGATCCAGCCGAAGCACACGATATGGAAGGTGATCAGGATCGCGATCCATTTTCCGACCGGACCGAGCCATGCGATCAGGTATCGATGTATCGGCAGAACGCGGTAGAGCACGAGCATGAGCCCGTGCCAGACGCCCCACAGGATGAACAGAATCCCGGCGCCGTGCCAAAGGCCGCCCAGCGCCATGGTGATCATGATGTTGCGGTATTCCGTCCACCGGCCGTGCCGGTTGCCGCCGAGCGGAATATAGAGATAGTCGCGCAGCCAGGTCGATAGCGAGATGTGCCAGCGGTGCCAGAATTCGATCGGCGACGCGGAAAAATAAGGCGTGTTGAAATTGCGGATCAGGTCCACGCCGATCAGCTTCGCCGAGCCCCGCGCGATGTCGGTATAGCCCGAAAAATCGCAGTAAATTTGCCCGGCGAAAGCATAGGCGAAGAGCAGGCCCGCGCCGGCGAAGGTGCCCTTGCCCGCGAAGACACTGCTGATCGAATCGACGATATGGCCGAAATTATCGGCGAGCACGATTTTCTTGAACAGCCCCCAGGCGATCAGCATGAACGCGTAGCGCGTCTCGTCGGCCGAGATCGCCGGACGCACCTGCTCGAGCTGACGCAGCAGGTTGCTCGCCCGCATGATCGGCCCCGCGACGAGATGCGGCCAGAACGTGACGAAGGCCATGTAGTCGACCAGGTGGCGCGAGGCCTTCATCTCGCGGCGATAGACCTCGATGGTGTAGCTCATCGTCTGGAAGGTGTAGAACGAGATTCCGGGCGGCAGCGCGACGGCGAGCGCCGGCAGCACGATCGTCGCGCCCATCGCGGCGAGGCCGAAATTGGCGCTGTCGACCAGCCACGGCCCATATTTGAAAAATGCAAGGAGCCCGAGATTGGCGGACAGGCTGGTAATCAGCAACGTCCGGCGATAAGCCGCACGATCAGTCCGCGACATGAGAATCCCGACCAAGAAGTCGAGCAGCGACGTGACGATCAGCGGGATCAGATACCAGGCGTGCGTCAGGCCGTAGAAAAGGTAGCTCGCGGCCAAAACAATGACGTTGGCGAATACCGTCTTGCGAAAAAGGTAATAGAGGCCGACGACGACCGGCAGGAACAGGAAAAGGTAATCGTAGGAAATGAAGGTCATCGCGGATGCCCGGCCTCAGCCCTTGTCCGCCGCGGCGTCGCTCATCGACGGCTCCGGGCAATAACCGTCGAACTTCCTCACCCCGTCCTCGAGAACGGTGGGGATGTAGATGTGCGATCCTTTAGGCCAGACGACCGGCTCCCGGCTGTCGAGCCCCGGCGCGGTATAGGTGAATATGATCGTACCGTCGATCTGTACCCATTCGATGCCGGCGCCCGCGTTGCAAGACGACATTCCGGTGACCTGCACCGGCGTCGCATGCAGTTGCGAAAGATCGAAGCCGATCTTGATGCCGCGCTTGGCGAGCGAAGCATTTCTCGCCTGCGCATCCTCCATCATGAAACCATAGGCCCGTTCTCGGGCGAGGAGCGCCGATACACGCTTCGAGATGAGGCGCCTGTATTGCTCATCAACGGTCGAAGTGTAAAGATAGAGCGCGAGAGCCGGTTTGAGCAGTGACGGATCGGGCGGTCCTAGCGTTTTTGCTTCGATCGACGGAAGGGAGTCGGGATCCTGAAACCTCGCCTCATAGGGCGGGATCGAATCGGGGTCGGTCGCCAATCGTCCCAGAGCCCTGCCGAGCCGTTCGGAGCTCAAAAAAGTGTATTCGCGGGAAATATGATTGAACATGCCGAATTTTTCGCTGCCCCATCGCGTCACGAAGGGAAAAAGGAGTTTGACGTCGGGATGCTCGCTCTGAAAGCGGGCGAGCGCCCGATCGATGGCATGAACGTTTGGGTCGCCCGGCACGAGCGCTCTGCTGGGCATCGGGGCGAAGGCGACCACCAGCCGCGCGCCATGGCGCCGGACCATATCGTAGAAGAGGTTCAGGTTCGCGACCGCCGATGAGGGATCGCCAAGACCAAGAAGATTGGACCAGTCCGATCTTGTGTCGGGGTAAAATGGAACGCGGTAGTTCACGCGGTCGATACGGACGTCGAATTCGGGCAGCCACCCCAGCGCATCGTCGACGGTGCTCGCGAGTTGCAAGGACGGCATATGGTTGTTCGGCGGGTCGCCGGCATGAAAATGTTGGCCGGCAAACAATAGCGCCTTGGCGTAGGGCGACAGAAACGCGCTCGGCGGCGTAGCAGAGGATTTCAGCGAAACCAAATCCTCATAGGTGATCGGTCCCAGGTCGGCGACCGAAAGTACGATGTCCGAGGGGACCAGTTGCGGATAGAGATAAAGGACGATGTATTTTATGTGACTCGACCGGCGGAGCATGTATTCGGCGATCGCCTGATAGCCGATAAAAGCCTGATTCGCACCGGTATTGAGGCTGAGGAACTTAAGCCCGTTGGTGTAGCGGTTGACGATTGTCGATTGCAGCGAGAAAAAGCCAGAGCTGTCGCCGACGGAAATAATGTCGGGCTCGCTGTCTTCCAGGTGGCTCAGCCTTTCATACATCTCGACCCGATCGAATTGCTCACCGCGGTACGGGTCATGCAGCAGCCAAGATGTTTTTTGCCAGAAGCCGGATGGTAATGCAGCTCGATGGCGAGCTCGATCGCGCCGATGAGGAAAACCGCGCCAAGCACCGGCAGGATGAGTCGGGTGAAAAGGAGTCTCCGCGTAAAAATTTCACTTTGAAACATATATTAGCGCTTCACCACCAGCCCCTGGCCGGTCGGCAGTTCCAGGATTTCGTGGCCGCGCGCGCGCATGAAGGCGTCCTCCGCCTCCTTTTGCTTGCGAAATCCCTTCCAGCCGTAATCGTCGAAGACGATGACGCCGTTCGGCACGACGCGATCGAACAGCCGCTCGAGCACGGCGATCTCGGCGCGCGGCGAATTCAAATCGACGTGAAGATAGCCGATCCGCTCGGGCGCCTGTTCGTCGAGGGCTTGCGGCAGGAATCCCTTGACGACGACGACATTCGGATAAGGCGCGAAGCGGTCGCGCACGGATTCGTAGAGACCATCGGCGGCATAAAAACGGTTGGCGAAGCCGATGAAGCCGGGATTGTCCGGAAAATCCGCGTCGCTCGATAATTCCGGCGAGAAGCCGGCAAAGCTGTCGTAGAGCCAGAAGCGCGGGATGCGCGCGGCGCCGATGGTTTGCGCCACCACATAAGCCATGTCGCCCTTGAAGACGCCGCATTCGACGAAATCGCCGCCGACCTGCAAGGCGCGCCGCGCCGCCCAGCACAGCGTATTGAGCCGCCAGGCGATGCCGTCCGGTCCGCCATATTGGTCGTAGACATGGCTGCCGCGGATCGACTTCAGGGCGGCGGCGAAGGCCGGGACCGCCATGAAGCCGGCGCTCTTGTCGAGAGTGAGCAGCCGATCGCCCCAGGACACCGAGAGGTGCGTCCGTGCCAGCGTCTCGGCCAAATCGTTGACCAGCCGGGTCAGCAGCGCGTCGGGCGCGCCGGGATCACCGTCCGGATAAAGACGATCGAGGAGGGGCCTAAGATCCGCCACGCCGCCTACCCAGTCCTAATTTGTCGCGCCACCACGCGCCGGCGCGACGCGTGGCGAAAGCGTGCGGCGTGAATACCGTCCAATAGCGCCGCGCCAGCGCCGGATTGTCCGTGCGCGTGCCGGTGTTGACGTCGAGGGGCGGCACGAAGGGAATATCGAAGACCTTTTGCAGCGCCACGACGATCCCGCAATCGGCGGTTCGGTAGTCGCGCAGGCGCGCGGCGATGTCGGGCGCGAAGGGCGTCATATGCTCGATGATATTCCGCGGCAATTCATAGGAGGTCGGCGCCCAGGTGAAGTCGGCGTAAAGCCATTTGTAGCCGTTGCTGCGCGCGAGCATCCAAAAGAACTTCGGATTGTAATTGATCAGCCCGTGATTGAGCATGCCCTGCGCCGGCAAATGGTGCAGCATGACGCCGCCAAGCGCCGCCAGATCGTGGACCACCTTGAAGGCGTTGAGCTGGTTGGCGACGTGCTCGGTCGTGCCGAAATTCGTCACCAGGTCGAACTTTCCCGCGGCGTCGTCGGGCACCGCGTCGAAATTGAGATCGAGGGGAATGCTGCCCGGGCTGCCGTCGATGTCGATCGCGGCGTATTGGAAGCCGAGCCAGGTCCAGAAATCGCGCGCCATGGGGGCGGCGGGATCGAGCTTCTTCAGCTCGCCATGGGCGATGCCGGCGGATGTCGGCAGTGGCGGCGGCAGCGGACAGGCGCCGGCGGCGCCGAAAATGCCTCCCAAATTCTCGAGCTCGGCGCGCGCGGCGAGGAGGCCGTCGCCCAATTGCTGGGCGCCGATCTCGACGACCGCCGGCTCAGCCGGGATGCATCCCGCCGCGCGCAAGCGGATCAGAAGATCGATCGTGTCGCTGCCGAGAGCCATCGTTTTCTTTGACTTTCCGTCCGAGGCGCGGCTGCGGGCTTCCACCCGATCAGCGCTCGGCGAAATAATAATAGAGGCGCCGCCGCGCCACCGCCACGATATCCCAAAATCGCAAGGTCATCATCAGCCAGGCGGTCTCCACCAGCTCCACGCCGGCGCCGGCGAGGCGTTCCGGGAGGCTGCGCCCGGCGGCCTTGCGGCGCGCCTGCCGCAACGCGAAGCGGCGGAGTCCGAACAAGAAGCGCCGCCGCCAACGGCCGGCATAGCCGGCGGGAAACGGCGATCCGGCGGCGGCCATGAGGGCCACCGTGCGCGCGACCAGGCGCTCGGCCTCGCCGGCGTTGGTGCTCAGCGACCACGAATAGCCGCCCTCGAGCCGGCGCCAGGCGCCCAGCACCTCGGGCGAGAAGCAAGCGCCGTGGGTCAATGCCAGCACCTGCGAGATGTAGCCGTCGGTGAACGAGCCCAGCTCTTCGGGAAAACCGCCCGGTGCCGCGAGCGCCGCGCGGCGATAGAGCGTGGTATTGCCCATGAACCAGCTGACCTCGCGCATTAGCAGGCGGGCCGCGGCCGCTGGCGGGATGAAGCCGGCACGGGAGAGGGGGATGGGCGTCGGTATGATCCCCTCGCTCCGCCCGGCCTCGTCGATCGCGTGGCTGCGCGACGAGAACAAGCCCGCTTGCGGATGGGCATCGAGCAGCGTCATGCCGGTCGCGAACAGGGTTGGATACGTCAAATCGTCGGCGGCCATGAAAAACACCACGTCGCTCCGCGCCATCGCCAATCCGCGGTTCAAGCTGCGCACGACCCCTAGATGCGTTTCATTGCGGATGATCCGGGCCGTGGGGCGGCCCGCCAGGATGCGCGTCATGATCGCGACGCTGTCGTCGCTTGAGACGTCGTCGATGGCGATGATCTCGTCGGCCGGCCGGGTCTGCGCCAGCAGCGCCGAAAGCGATTGCGGCAGAAAGCGGCCGTGATCGCGGTTGGTCAGAATTACCGTGAGGCTGGGGGCAGTCATCGCGCGCCGATCAAGGCCGGAATTCGTCAGAGATCACGATTGCGGACCGTCAGCACGCCGTCATTGGTCTCGAAGCCGCCGAGGGCGCTGTCATGCTTGGCGTTGGGCGCGAAGCTGAACACGATCTCCCAGCCATGCTCGGCGAACAGATCGTGCAGCATGCGATGCGTGTCGAGTCCGTGCGTTCCGATATGGATGCGCCGCACCTTGCGCTTCAGGAGATCGATGAAGGGCGGAAAGACGATGGCTTCCGATTGCTGGATGTCGGATTCGAGATAATCGACGAGCGGCAGCGGGCCGAGCAGGTCGCGCAGCGTGATGGCGCTGAGCGATTTGATCTCGGCCATGACATTGGCGCCGGGAACAAGATCCTTGGTCAGGCCGGTCGTGTTCTTGATCAGCAGGTTGCGCAACGCCTCCTTTGGGCTCCGCGAAGCGATCAGCTGGTCGGC
This sequence comes from Allostellaceae bacterium, assembly GCA_035648735.1. Taxonomy (GTDB): domain Bacteria; phylum Pseudomonadota; class Alphaproteobacteria; order ATCC43930; family CGMCC-115725; genus REEB95. The sequence continues at coordinate 6,482 of DASRKX010000061.1, read as the reverse complement.
GTAATAGCGCCGCGCGTCGGCGTGATTGGTCGAAAAGCAGTTCTGCGCCCCAGTGCCCGGAGAGCCCACCGGAAAGAATACCGGATCGTTGCCGTCGCTCAGCGCCAGCGGCACCAGCCAATGCGCATCGGGATCGATGCCGTTGTCGCGCAGATGCCGATGCAGCCATTGGAAATTCGCGGGCTCGGGCTCGACCGCCACGAGCAGGCAGGGCAGCGGATTGAGGCGTTGAACGGCCCGGTAGCTCCCCACCGCCTGGGCGCCGAAGCAGGCGCCGAGCGTGATCATGACGAACCGCTCGCGCGCCGCGCGCGCGGCCGCAATCCAATTGACTGCCTCGAACCACGCCTCGCCGTCGCCGATGACCGGCAAGCGGGTTTCGATCTGGCCGCCGCCGAGCGACGACGGATCACGCACCGATAAAGGCTGGAATCGCGCGTCGGTCAGAGTGCCGAGGAAGTCCACAAGGTGGCCTTTCGGAACAAAGCCGGCCCATGGCTTCACGCCGTTGAAGATATCGACAAATTCTTCTAACCTGTTCATCGTGCTTCGGATTTCCACTCGTCTTTGGTAAACGCCGCCCGATACGGGACCCATCGAACTAGCCTCAGACCTACCCTATCAAGGTCGCTCGAATGCAATCCGATACTGGATGCGGCATACGGCGGGTTCAACGTCGACATCGATGGCTCGCAAGATGGTCTTGGTAAAGCCGGCCGGCACGGGTGCACCGACGAGAGGCCAGGGCTTCGCGCTACTACCGGCGTGGTTTTACTCGATCGCGCGGCAGGCGATCATAACAGCCGCGGTGAGCCGGAAACAGCCGGTCGAGGACTCCGATGCCTGAAGACCGTACGGCATTTGGCTTGACGTCGTCCGCGGCAACTCGGCCGCCGCCGAGCGCGGTCAAGCTGCTGCTGCCGGTCTGGGGGCAGCGGTTCATCCAGCAATTCCTGACGGTCAGCCTTCCGACCCTCCTGGCACCCGGAAATATTCCCGGACTTGCGAAGGCCTTGCCGACGGAATTCGTATTCCTGACGCGCCGCCGGGACGAAGCCACGATCCGGGCGCACCGCGCTTTCAGTCGTCTCGCCGCGATCTGCGCGGTCCGTTTCGAGCCGATCGACGATCTTATCAGCGACGGAAATTACTCGACCACCGTAACCCTGGCCTATGCCCGCGCGGTGCGCGCCGTGGGTCCGGCGATGGTGGATAGCTGTTTCATCTTTCTGGTCTCGGACTACATCATGGCGGACGGCTCGTTATCCTCGGTGCTCGCCCGCCTGCGTGCGGGCGCCAGCGCGGTGCTCGCCGGCAATTTCCAGATCGTCGAGGAGGACGCCGGGCCGTGGCTGGCCAAGCGCCTCGATCCGGCCGAACCCGTCCTGGCGCTGCCCGCCCGCGAACTGATGCGCTGGGCGCTGCCCCATCTGCATCCGGTGACGATGGCGAATACGGTCAATCTGCCGATGTCGCACGCCCGCCATGCCAACCGGCTTTTCTGGCGGGTCGACGCCGAGACCATGATCGGCCGTTTCTATCTCATGCACATGATCGGCATCCGGCCCGAGATCGTCGAATTCGTGGTCGGCGCGTCCTGCGACTATTCCTTCGTACCCGAGATGTGTCCGTCGGGCACCATCGCCATGCTGACGGACTCAGACGAATATCTCGTCGTCGAGATGCAGCCCTATCATCACGAGGAGCGCTTCCTGCGCCTGGGGCCGATCGATTCCACCGCGCTCGCCGCCCATCTTTCGGAATGGACGACGGCCCAGCATCGCCGCAACGCGGGCTATCGGCTTGTCTTCCATGCCGCTGCGCCGCCCGCCGCGCTGCCCGCGATTTCGGCCGCGGCCGACGCGTTCATCGCCGAAATCGGCCAGGCCATGGCGCCGGAGCCGCAGCCTTATCGCGACCATCCTTATTGGCGCGGAGCCATCGCGGCTTTCGAAGCGGCGGCGCGGCACAAGACCGACGCCACGGGCGGGGCAGGCGGCCGTCCGGCTTTCGGCCTGCTGCGTTGGGCTGACCGCCTGCGCCGCCGCGTGGTGGGTTCGCCGCCGAATTTGCCGCTTTGGCATCCGCTGTGGCCCGATCTCCGCTTGCCGCTCGCCAAGCTTGAGGCGTTCCTGGCCGGGCCGTCGCGGCGTCTTCTGGTCGTCTCCGAGACGCCCAGCATTCTCACTGATTGGCTCGGCGATGCGGCGCCGCATTCGATCCGGATGCCCGTGTGGCAGCTGCTTGGCGCCGACGATGAATCCGAGGTCGTGCCGAGGGACACCCATGAGCTTTGCCTGATCGAGATTGCGCCGTGCGGCCTCGCGCGGGTGGAAGAGATTATCGACCGCGTGCTGCCGTCGATGAAGGTTGGCAGCCAAATCCTCGTTCTCGTCCGCAACCCGCATCGGATTTCCGACGACGGGACCTTCGGCCATGCGCTGGCCCTGAGCGCCGCGCACATTCTGCGGCCGACGGTGACCCCGCTCGAAATGCATTATGTGCCGGGAAGCCGCCTGCGTTCGATGGTTTACCGCTCGATCGCCGGCCTTTCGGATTCGCTCTCCCGGCGCTCGGTCGGCGAACTGATCGACATCGTTTCGGGATCATGGCGGATGCTGTTCAGGCTGCCGCTGCAGGCGGTGAAGCTACCGGTCATGCTCGGCGTCAGCCTTGCCTGCAACGCGGCTATTCGGCGCGCCCAGGGCGGCAAGACAGCGCCACGTCGCGTCTCAAGCGCCTATATGGTTCTGCGCGTCGAGCGCGGGGTCGCGCCGGCCGGGAGTCGCAAACCCGTCGATGCCGTCAAGGCGAGGGAAACGCTCACCAAGGAACCGCAATACCAGGATCTGCTCGACGTCCGCGACCAAATTGGCATCGCGACGCTCGGCCTGATGACGAATCAGATCTGGCATGACGATCCACGCCGCCTCGGTTTCATCCTCGCGCGCTACAAATTCGTCTCCAAGATGCTGAGCGGACGGCGCGACGTGGCCGAAATCGGCTGCGGCGACGCCTTCGCCAGCCGCCTCGTGCTCCAGGAGGTGCAAAAAATAACCGTCTACGATTTCGATCCGCTCTTCATCGAGGATATTCGCCGCCGCCATTCCTCGCGCTGGCCGGTCGAGGCGCATGTCCACGATATTCTCGCCGGTCCGTTACCCCGCCGTCACGACGCGATTTTCAGCCTCGATGTGATCGAGCACATCGCCCCCGAACGGGAAGACACCTACCTGCGACACCTCTCGTCATCGCTTGCCGAGAGCGGCGTTCTCATCGTCGGGAGCCCCTCGCTCGAATCCCAACCCTACGGCTCGCCTCAGAGCAAGGCCGGGCACATCAACTGCAAGACGGGAAGCGAGCTCAAGCGGCTGCTCGAACGCCACTTCAAGACGGTATTCCTGTTCTCGATGAACGACGAGGTGGTCCATACCGGCTTTTATCCGATGGCGCATTATCTGCTGGCACTCTGCTGCGAGCCGAAATCGCCTGCCGCCAAATCAGAAATCCTGTAAGGATGGGTGCGGGGCTCGAAAAGGGTGCGCTTGGCGGCGCGGTTGCGGGGGCAGGGCGGTTGCTGATCGTTGGCGGTGATTCTCAGATCGGATCGGCGATTTTGCGCCAGCTGCGCGACCTCAATGAGGATTCCTGCGCGACCACGCGCGACGCGGCACATGTCGGCCCCAATCGGCCCTTCCTCGATCTCGCGGCACCCCTCGAGGATTGGCAACCGCCGGCCGACACGCGCGCCGCCTGTATGCTCGCCGGTGTCTCCCGGCTCATGGACTGTCAAACGGATCCGGCGGGTTCGGCCTTCATCAACGTGACCCAGATGCTTCGCCTGATCGAGAAGCTGACCGCGCGCGGCATCTATGTGGCGTTCCTGTCGACCGATAAGGTGTTCGATGGCAGCCGCCCGGCCGTGCCGGCCGATGCGCTCCCCTGCCCGATGAGCGAGTACGGCCGCCAGAATGCCCGCGTCGAAGCGCGATTGCGCGGCATGATCGGATCGGGCGCGCCGGTCGCGATCCTGCGGGTCGCCAAGGTCTTGGCCCCGGGCATGCCGCTGCTGCGCGGCTGGGCGGAGCGCCTGGCGGCCGGGCAATCCATCGAGGCCGTCGACGCCATGGTCATGGCGCCGGTGCCCATCGCGCTTGCCGCGGCCGCGATCCGCGCGCTTCTCGCGCAGGCCGAGCCGGGGATATTCCAACTTAGCGGGCCGCGCGACATCACCTACGCCCAGGCCGCCGGCTACATCGCCGAGCGCGTCGGCGCCGCGCCATCCCTGGTCCGGGCGACCAGCGCGCGCGTCTTGGCGCTGCCCGAAGGGGCGGCGCCGCGCCACACCACATTGGACAGCAGCGCGATGGCCGCGCGGTTCGGCATCACCGTCGGCGATCCTTGGACGACAATCGATGACGTCATTCGCAAATAATGCCGCCGCGACGTCCGCGCGCGCCAATTGGCGGCGCGCGATCGAAGATCTCTGGGATGGCTCGGCGCACTGGTGGGTATGGACCGCGATGGCGTGGCAGGACATCGTCCAGCGCTATCGCGGCTCGGTTCTCGGCCCGTTTTGGCTCACCATCAGCACCGGGTTCATGTGCCTATCGGTCGGCCTGCTCTACTCGAAGGTGCTGAACCAGAGCATCGCCAGCTATTTGCCGTTTCTCTGCCTCGGCATGGCGTTGTGGGGTTTCATTTCCACCGTCGCCAACGAGGGTTGCGTCTGCTTTCTCAGCGCCGAACCGATCATCCGGCAAATCCGCATGCCCTTCACGACGCATGTCAATCGCACGGTGTTGCGCAACCTGATCGTGCTGGCGCACAACGCGGTGGTCTACGTCGTGATTGCCGTGTATTTCCAGATACCCTTGCACCCGCGCAGCCTGCTCGTCCTGCCGGGCCTCGCGCTGCTGACGGTCAACGGGGCCTGGATGTGTCTCCTCCTGGGCATGATCTGCGCGCGGTTCCGCGATTTCGCGCCGATCGTTGGCACGCTGCTGCAGATTGCTTTCCTTCTCACGCCGATCTTGTGGACGCCCGCCGCCTTCGCCGGATGGAACCGGCGCTGGATCATCGACCTCAACCCGCTCTATGCTCTGATCGAGATCGTCCGCGGGCCGCTGCTGGGCGACCCGGTGGCTTCGCTGCATTGGGCGGTCGCCCTCGCGACGACGGCGGCGGGCTGGTCGCTGACGCTATGGTTTTTCGCGCGCTACCGCGCCCGCATTCCGTACTGGCTCTGACTCCGATGGCGTCGATCACGCTCGACAACGTGTCAATTCATTTTCCGCTCTTCCACACGGGCGGACGCTCGCTGCGCAAGACGCTGCTCTCCGTGACGACGAAGAAAAACTTCGCGAGCGATCGTCACGGCCTTTACGTGCGTGCGCTCGACGGCGTTTCGTTGCAGGTCGACCACGGTGATCGCGTCGGCATCGTCGGCCGCAACGGGGCGGGCAAGACCACGCTGTTGCGGGTCATCGCCGGGATTTACGAGCCGGTCGCCGGTCGGGTCGCGGTCGATGGCGCGGTCAACGCGCTGCTCGATGTCAATCTCGGCCTGAGCCTCGATGCTACCGGTTACGAGAATATCATTCTGCGCGGGCTTTATCTCGGCATGCACCCATCGGAGATTCGCGCGCTCGCTCCCGGTATCGCCGCGTTCTCGGAGTTGGGGGAGTTTCTCCATTTTCCGGCGCGCACTTATTCGACGGGCATGTTTCTGCGTCTTGCCTTCTCGATCGTCACAGCGACCAAGCCCGAGCTGCTGCTGATGGACGAATGGCTGATGGCGGGCGACGCGCATTTCCTGGCGAAGGCGGCCGAGCGCATCGACGGGTTCATCGGACAATCCAAGATCCTGGTCCTGGCCAGCCATTCGCTCGAGATCATCCGGAAATGGTGCAACCGGGTGATCTGGCTCGAGGCCGGCCGCATCGTCATGGCGGGCGAGCCCTCGGCGGTGCTCGACCGCTATAGCCAGGCGACGTGATCGCGCGGTGCTACCCCAAGTCCCTATAGGTGGCTCTGACTGAGGGCGAAACCGCGTCGCGACTGACGCGCTGGAATGGAATATTGCATGGCCTGGATCGCCTTCTCTGTCTCGATCGCGCTCTTCGCGTCCCTCAGTCTCGATTTTCGGGAAGTCGGACCGTGAGCGCGAAGATCGATCATGACCATTTTTTCCGAACGCTTGCGCATGGTGTGTCTGACGCGATTGTTTATGCTGATGCGGAAGGCTTGATCCGTTTCTGGAACGCAGGCGCCGAACGGACCTTCGGCTTTTCTGAAACCGAAGCGCTGGGTCAGTCGCTCGACATCATCATTCCCGAAAGTCTGCGGAAACGTCATTGGGACGGTTACGCCGAGACGATGCGGACGGGGAAGTCGCGTTATGGCGACGGCGATATCCTCGCCGTGCCGGCGCTGCGAAAAGACGGAACGCGGATTTCGATCGAGTTCACGATCATGGCGTT
>DASRKX010000060.1:0-56176 GCA_035648735.1 Allostellaceae bacterium | reverse complement strand
GGTCGAGCCGCCGCAAATCGGCTATCTCTGGACGCCGGGCTATTGGGGCTGGAGCGGCCGCTTCTATCGCTGGAACGCCGGATATTGGGGCCCGCATGTCGGATTCTACGGCGGCATCAATTACGGCTTCGGCTATGGCGGGCGGGGCTATGACGGCGGCCACTGGGATAACGACCGGTTCAGCTACAATCGCGCGGCGAATAATTTCGGCAGTGTACAAGTCGCCGCCGCCTACAACGCGCCGGTCAGCGCCCGCTCCGGCGCGCGCGTCAGCTTCAACGGCGGCCGAGGCGGCATCGCCGCCCGTCCCACCGCGACCGAGCAGGTCGCGGCGCGCGACTCCCATGCGCCGGTGACGTCGGCGCAGACGCAGCATTTCACCGCGGCACGCTCGACTCCGACGCTGTCCGCCCGGCAAAACCACGGCGCGCCGCCGATCGCCGCGACCAGCCGGCCCGGCCAATTGACCGGTCCCGGAACCGTGGCGGCCCGGGGCGCGGGGCCGAACCGCGCCAACGCGGCGACACAGCGCACGCCGAATAACGCGAACGGCGCCAATGCGGCGGCGCAGCGCGCGCCGAACGCCCGCCAGGCGCAACCCGGCAATGCCGCCGCCAATCGCGCGGGGCCGAACAACCCGAACCGCGCCAACAACGCCGCGACGCAACGCACGCCTAACGGCCAGGCGCAACCCGGCAACGCCGCGACGCAGCGCGCGCCGAATAACGCGAACGGCGCCAACGCGGCGGCACAGCGCACGCCGAACGCCCGCCAGGCGCAGCCCGGCAATGCCGCGGCCAATCGCGGCCCGGGGCCGAACGGCCCCAACGCGGCGGCACAGCGCGCGCCGAACGCCCGGCAGGCGCAACCCGCCAATGCCGCGGCCAATCGCGGCCCGGGTCCAGGCCAGCCGGTCCACGCCGCGCAGCGTCCGGAAGCGCAGCCCGCGGCGCCGGCCCATCCGCAAGCCGCCGCCGCACGGCCGGCACAAGCCGCGCCCCAGCCGCAACCGGCGAACCATGCGGCACCCCAGCCGCAACCGGCGGACCATGCCGCGCCGGGCGCCGGCCACGACGAGCCGCCCGCCCGGCCATGAGGACGGGCAACCGCCGGCCGCGTTCGGATCGGATTTAAAACCGAGAGGAGCTCGTTCCCATGGTGTTGAACGTCACGCTGTTGCAGCCGATCGTCGCCCTGCTGGCCGGCATTCTCATTCTCCTCGTGCCGCGCCTGCTGAATTACGTCGTTGCCATCTATCTCATCATCGTCGGCGTCACCGGGCTGTGGCCGCATTTTCTCGGCTGAGGCGACGCTTCGTTCTTGACTTGTCCGGATCGATATGCTATGAATCGGACACACTGCAAAAAACGTCCGGCCTCACCGCCGGGCGTTTTCTTTTGCGCGTGCTTCTGTGAATCCGCCATGGCCCCGCCGATCAAGCAACTCACGCCGCGCAACCACCGTTTCCTCGACGAGTACCTCGTCGATCTCAACGGAACCCAAGCGGCGATTCGCGCCGGCTATAAGCCAGGTGAGGCGCGCAATCGCGCGGTACGACTGTTGCGCGACCCTTCGGTGAGCGCCGCCCTCAAGCGGGCGATGGCGCAACGCGCCGCGCGCACGCGCATCACCGCCGACCGCGTCTTGAAGGAATATGCCCGCATCGCCTTCGCCGATATCCGCGAGGTCGCCGATTGGGGCTCGGAAGGGATCAACGTCCGCGAACCCGCCGCCCTGACGGACGACGCGGCCGCCGCCATCGCCGAGATCTCCGACGGGAAGAAGGGCGGCCGCGCCCGCCTCAAGCTGCACGACAAGAAGCACGCGCTCGACGCCATCGCCCGGCATCTCGGGCTGTTCGAGCGCTATTTGCGGCCCGTCGGCAACCCGGAAATGCGGCTCAAGGCGGCCGACAGCGCGCGGGCCAAGCTGCGCGCCCGGATCGAGGCGCTGGCGGCGGCGCAGCGGGCAGCAGCCGAGCCGAAGGAATGACTTTGCCGCTGCCAGGCGCTAGATTCGTCTCCCGCTAAGGGGCACGGCAATTCGGGGAATTTCCATGGCGCTCGATGTCGCGAAGGTCGAAGAGCTGAAGCGGCGCTTCAAGCCGCGCGCCGACCTGCCGTTCAAGATCGGCAAGCTCGGCCACATCGTCATCAACTGCGCCGATATCGAGCGCTCGCTCGAATTCTATACCGAGATCATGGGCTTCGAGTGCTCGGACATCTACACCGACGACATGGCGCCGGGCGGCATGGCCTTCCTGCGCTGCGGCCCCGATCATCATTCGATCGCGCTGGTCGGCTCGATGAAGCAGGAGGCGCCGAGCGACAATTACGAGCTCAACCACATCGCCTTCGAGGTCGCGACGCTCGACGAGGTGCTGCGCGCGCGCGATCACCTGGCAAAGCACAACGTGAAGCTCGATTTCGAGGGGCGGCGGCGCGCCGGCGTCCAGATCGCGGTCGAGTTCCGCGATCCCGACAACCACCGGCTCGAGATCTTCTGGGGCCTCGACCAGCTCGCCCCCGGCCAGAAGGCGCGGCCGCGCGAGGAATGGAAATGGGCGCACAGCCTCGAGGAGGCGATCGAGAATCCGGTGCGCGGCCAGGACACGCGGCTCCGCGATCCGTCGCTGGCGAGGAAATTGTCGGCCGAGGAGATCGAGCGGCAGAAGCAGCACTCGCTCAAGACGCAGACCAAGAAGCTCGGCGCGACGGTGAAGTAGGGCGTCGACGGTTAAATAGGGCGGGGCGATGCCTATACTGAAGGCATTCTTGACCTATACGGACCGTCGCGGGTCAGTCTGTGCGGGCGTTATGCCGCGTGGAGCATTTTGAGCGCGCTCGCCAAGAAGCGATCCATGCGCCGCGCGATTTCTTCAGGCGTGTGATCGTCATGCGTCTGTTCGCGATTAGGCATTTCGCCAATCCGCCCTTAAGCACTCTCCGGCGTGCGTGAAAAGCATCGCAACGTCGCAATCATCAACGCCGGGGAAAATGTTCATCATTTTCGTGAGCGTCATGGCTTCAGTATCGCTCTGCGCGTCGAAACCAAAAGTGCGTACCGGTTCAAAAAGCTCCTTCGTCGAGGACGCTTTCCTCATAAGTTTAACTTCATAGCGTGACATCAGCATTCTCCACTATCGCGGTTGATGAGGCTCCTCGCCGACAATTGCGCCATTATACCACAACGGAGGCGGAAAAGACTCCTGCCCCCGTTGCCGGTAGTGTCCTAATTTGACGGACGCCCTATTTCTTCGCCCAGATCACGAGTTTTTCGTCCCCGCATCTAGAACATGCTGCCGTCTGCCTCCGAAAACTCGACGATGTAGCGAGCGCGCTGGTTGCCTGTTGGGCCTGTTGACGACGCGCCAGTCGAAGACTGTCTTTCAAGCAGTCGTCACAGAACGCAGCCCCTTTGTGGTCGGTCAGGAACGTGCTGATTCGCTCGGGGACGGTCATATCTTCCTCCCTTTAGTATCTCGATGCTCCGCCACGATAGCGGCCCTTACCCCCGCTTCACGCGGCTCACAAACGCTTTCAGCAAGAAGATCGAAAACCTACAGGCTGCGGTGGCCTTGCACTTCGCGCATTACAATTTCGTCCGGGTGCATAAGACCCTTAGGACTGCCCCGGCGATGGCGGCAGGGGTTGAAAATCGGCTATGGTCGCTTGAGGAATTGGTCGAAAGAACTTCAAGATGACCCTTGATATAGCTACGCACATTTGCTCTGTGGAACACGGAGTTCAATTTGCGTCGGCGGCGTTCGCGCTTATCGCTGCCTTTTTGTGGTTGCGAGCATCGCGCGCGAAGGTTGCCCCTCCGATTACTCCTGGGAGGATCACTGTCGGATCGGAAGGCGTCGTTATTCCCGACTTACAGGCTTTAATGGAAGCCGTGAAAAAGCAAAGCAAGCTTAATGCAAGGGCTGCCCTATTCGCTTTTCTTGCGGCCCTGTGCCAAGTCCCGCTAGCTTTCGCGCCCGCTTGTTGGAGCGGGTCTCCTTGGTTCGGTTGAAATTAGGACACTACCCCTTTGCCGCTATCTTGGGCGGTACCAACCAGCCTAGGAGCGGAGATCGAGCGGCAGAAGCAGCACTCGCTCATGACGCAAACGAAGAAGCTGGGCGCGACGGTTAAGTAGGGCAGGGCGGCGCGCCGCCGCCGGCTCATGTGTTCCCATTTTGTTCTTGACTCTGTCCGGATCGATATGCTATGAAAAGCGCATCATCCAGAGAACCCGGCGGGAGCCTCCAGCTCCACCGGGTTTTTCTTTGGCCGTAATCGCTGAACTAATCTCGTCGTCCCCGCGAAAGCGGGGACCCAGGGCGACTCAGCGCCGGCCCTGGATTCCCGCGTTCGCGGGAATGACATTTAAAAAGCGATCGCCGCGCGAATAAATTTCGTGGCCGATACATCCGGCGGAACCGCTCGCTCGGATGGCCGTTTACCGTGATGCCAGATAACCCCGTCATCGGGGGAATGTCGGTTCAACCCATCACGGGAGTTATCGAATGCAGAATAAATTTCGGTTCACGATCGGCGCCGCCGTGGTCGCGGCGGCTCTTGCGTGCGGCGGCGCGGCCCATGCGGACCCCGCCGGCGTGAAGGTCGGAACGCTCACCTGCGACGTCAGCAGCGGCTGGGGCTTCGTCTTCGGATCCTCCAAGCATCTGCATTGCACGTTCCGTCCCAACAGCGCGCATCCCGAGCATTACAGCGGCAGCATTTCCAAGTTCGGCGCCGATATCGGCTATACCGAAGGCGGCGTCCTGGTCTGGGAAGTGTTCGCCCCGGCGTCGGACGTGCGTGCCGGCGCGCTGGCAGGCCATTACGCGGGCGTGACCGCCGGCGCGACGGTCGGAGTCGGTGCCAGCGCAAACGTGCTGATCGGCGGTCTCGGCAGGTCCGTCGCTCTTCAGCCGCTGAGCTTCCAAGGCAATGAGGGCCTCAATGTCGCGGCGGGTATCGGCCAGATCAGCCTGAAACTGGCGCCGTAACCCGGCAGCGCCATCGTCCAGAGAACCCGGCGGGAGCCTTCGGCTCCGCCGGGTTTTTTGTGGCTGTCATTTAATTCGCGCCGCACATTTTCAATGTCATGCCCGGCCTCGTGCCGGGCATCCACGTCTTTCGTTTTTGATGCGTGGATGGCCGGGTCGAGCCCGGCCATGACGAAAAAACCGCCGCGAGGAAATTTACGTGAATGAAATTTCCGTCACGGCGCCATCGTCCGAAGCCGCGTTCCTCGCCGCGCTCGATCTCCCCGAGCGCGCGGCGGCCTTGGCCGCGCTGGGCAGGTACGAGACTTCGGCGCTGAATCACGATTGGCGCTTCTGGGCGCGGCCGGCGCAACTGCCGCCCGACGGTGCGTGGCGCGTTTGGTTGCTCCTGGCCGGCCGCGGCTTCGGCAAGACGCGCAGCGGCGCCGAATATATCCGCGCGCGGATCGAAAGCCGCAGCGCGCGGCGCGTGGCACTGGTGGCGCCGACCGCCGCCGATGCGCGCGACGTCATGATCGAGGGCGAGAGCGGGCTCCTGTCCGTCGCGTGGGATGATTATCGGCCGGCCTACGAACCGTCGAAGCGGCGGCTGACCTGGCCGAACGGCGCCATCGCCACCTGCTTCTCGGCCGACGAGCCCGAGCGGCTGCGCGGCCCGCAGCACGATCTCGCCTGGTGCGACGAGCTGGCGGCGTGGCGCTATCCGGCCGCCTGGGACAATCTGCTGTTCGGCCTGCGCCTGGGCGCCGATCCGCGCGCGGTCGTCACCACGACGCCGAAGCCGGTGAAGCTGCTGCGCGATCTGCTGGCGACGCCGGGAACGGCCGTGACGCGCGGCGCGACCTGCGAGAACCAGGTCAATCTGGCGCCGGGGTTCCTCTCCTCGGTGGTGCGGCGCTATCAAGGCACGCGGCTCGGCCGCCAGGAATTGGACGCCGAGCTGCTCGACGATATTCCGGGCGCGCTGTGGTCGCGCGACGCGATCGAGGCGGCGCGGGTCAAGGCGGCGCCGGAGCTCCGCCGCATCGTCGTCGCCATCGATCCGGCGGTGAGCTCGGGCGAGGGCGCCGACGAGACCGGCATCGTCGTGGCGGGCAGCGGTCCCGACGGCCACGCCTATGTGCTGGACGATCTCTCGGGCCGGATGAGCCCGCGGCAATGGGCGCTGCGCGCCGTCGCCGCCTATAAGAAGCACCAAGCCGACCGCATCGTCGCCGAGATCAACAACGGCGGCGAGATGGTCGAGGCGACGCTGCGCGCGGTCGAAGCGACGGCGTCGTTCAAGGCGCTGCGCGCGTCGCGCGGCAAGGCGATCCGCGCCGAGCCGGTCGCCGCGTTCTACGAGCAGGGCAAGGTCCATCACGTCGGCTGCTTCCCCGCGCTCGAGGACCAGCTCTGCGGCTTCACCGCCGATTTCGACCGCGCGCGCGGCGCGGCCTCGCCCGACCGGCTCGACGCGCTGGTCTGGGCGCTGACCGAGCTGATGGGCGGCGATGCCGCGATCATCGACTATTACCGCGGCCTGAGCGATTGCCAGTGAACGAACGTGGCCACCACGGAGGCGCGGAGGACACAGAGTCTCCGTCATCGCGAGGCGCGCACGCGACGAAGCGATCAAGAAAATTCAAGTCGACTGGATTGCTTCGCGCCTCAACGGCGCTCGCAATGACGTCTCCGTGTTCTTCGTGTCTCCGTGGTGAACCTCTGTCTGGCGCCGTGCGATTAAACCGCGCCCGTCAATGAAATGACTCACAGCGAGCCATGGCTTCAATGACCGAAACGCAACCCACCGCGACGCCGATCGCCGAGGGCATCGTCGCCCGCGTCGCGCGCGGCCTCGGCTATATCGCCACCGGCCGCCGGCAGGATTGGTTCGGGCCGCTCGAGCCGATGGCGCCGCAGGCGCCGCCCGAGGTGGCCGGCCGCCAGTTCGACTATCCCTCGGGCTACAATCTCGTCCAGCGGCCGCGCGCCTATGAGGGCACCGGCTTCGCCGAGCTGCGCGCGCTCGCCGATTCCTACGATCTGATCCGCCTGGTGATCGAGACGCGGAAAGACCAGATGGAGCGGCTGTCGTGGTCGATCCGGCCGCGCGACCGGAATGCGGGAGCCAAGGCCGATCCGCGCGTGGCGGCGATAGCGGCGTTCCTGGCGCGGCCCGACGGAACCCATTGGTGGCCGACCTGGCTGCGCATGGTGCTGGAAGATCTGCTGGTGATCGACGCGCCGGCGCTTTACCTGCGGCGCGACCGCGCCGGGCGCTTGGCGGCGCTCGAGCCGCTCGACGGCGCCACGGTGAAGCGGATCATCGACGATTACGGCCGCACCCCGGCGGCGCCGGCGCCCGCCTATCAGCAGATTCTGAAGGGGCTGCCGGCGGTCGATTACACGACAGAGGAGCTGCTTTATCTGCCGCGCAACCCGCGCGTTCACAAGATCTACGGCTTCTCGCCCGTGGAGCAGGTGCAGATGACGGTCAACATCGCGCTGCGCCGCCAGATCTATCAGCTGCAATATTATACCGAAGGCAATATCCCGGAGGCGCTGATCGGCGTGCCCGAGAGCTGGAACCCGGACCAGATCCGCCAGTTCCAAGCCTATTGGGACAGCCTGCTCGAAGGCAACAGCGCCGAGCGGCGCCACGCGAAGTTCGTGCCGGGCGGCGTCGCCAAGACTTTCATTCCAACGCGCGAGCCGGTGCTGAAGGATCCGTTCGACGAATGGCTGGCGCGCATCGTCTGCTTCGCCTTCTCGGTCTCGCCGCAGCCCTTTGTGACGCAGGTCAACCGCGCCACGGCCAAGACGGCGCAGGACACCGCCCTGGCCGAGGGCCTGCTGCCGCTGAAGAACTGGGTGAAGCAGCTCGTCGACGGCGTGATCGTGGCGGAGTTCGCCTCGCCCGATCTGGAATTCGCGTGGCGGGGCGATGCCGCGTCCGATCCGGCGGAAGCCGCCGCGATCGCCACCGATTACGTCAAGACCGGCATCAAATCGGTGAACGAGGTCAGGGCCGAGCTCGGCCTCGACCCGGTGCCGGGCGGCGATCAGCCGATGATCGTCACGCCGCACGGGCCGGTGGCGCTCGGCGTCGCACCCGCAGCAGCCGGCGCTGAAAAGTTGCTGCGCTTCAACCCGAACCATTACGGCCCCGGCCCGCAAGGCGGCCAGTTCGCGCCCGCGGGCGAGGGCGGCGCCGCCGGCGCGACCGACAATGCGGGTAATGGGCCGACACAGGTTGCGCAGAACGGGGAAGAAGACGAACGCGAAGAGGCGGGAGGTCCTCTCGATCCCGTCCGCCAGGCGCTCTTTAATGCCGAGCAGGCGAAGTTGCGCGCGCTCGACCCGTCGAATTCGCAGGCCGCATCGCTAGCGGGTCCAAACTGGACGCCGAAAGATCAAGACCTGCGGTATGTGCAGGACGCGCTCAATCGAGCCATCGAAGACCAAGCGGCGCGTGCCGCCGCATACGCTTACCCGAAGCACGTTGTTGGTCGGAACGAATTTCCTGGAATTGGCAGCGAAGTGGAATTGCAGAGTCTGGCGCAAGATGTTATGAAGCAATCCATCGCACAACCCGGGCGCAACGGGCGCGTTATATTTTATCAACCCTCGACGAATACCTTGGTTATCGCAAACCCGGACAATCCGGCGGATGCGAATATCTTTAGGCCCACCGATGGGCAGCGTTATGTCGATCGCTTACTTCGCGCCAAATGAAAAACGGGAATCTCATGCAAATCACGAAACAACCGAACGGCGACGTCGCTATGAGCTTGAATCTGGACGAACTGAATTGGCTCGGACAAGCCCTTAACGAATGTTGCCATGGCTTTCCCATGCAGGATTTCCACGCGCGGATCGGTGTCGATCGGAACGTCGCCGTGAAGCTGCTCGACCAAATCGTCGCCATGTATCCCTCAACGATCAGCAGCGGCGCTTGAACATGCAAATCGTAAAAACCGGCGACGAGAAGTTTCACGTCATGATCGCGCCCGCCGAAGGTGGCATCTTCATTAATTGCATGAACGAGGCGGAGAAGGCGCTCGGGGCTCGGGCATTTCCTTCTCGCTTTGGTGGAAAGTTTGACGAAGTGAAGGCGCTTTTTTCCGCGATCGAAGCCGCGCTGAAATAGGGTAACTGCGCCGAGCCGAGTACCCAGGAAATCATGCAGATCACCAAACGTCCCGGCGGTACAATCGAAATGAGCATGACGGAAACCGAATTGGAAGGTATTGCCCAATCTTTCAATGAGGTCTGTAACGGCTTTACCGTTCACGACTTTGAAAAAGCCATCGGTGCCGATGAGAACACGGTCATGCACCTCCTGAATCAGTTCCGTCCAAGGCACCGTTCAGAGCTTTCGCCATTGGCTATTCCGGTTCATCTAACTGTCGCGATATCGGGCGAAAACAAGTTCACTGTGGAAATGGCGCCGAATGAAGGGCGGATCATTATCAATTGTCTGAACGAGACACTCAGAGAAATTCGACCGTCGGAATACCAGACGCGAATGGGGATCGGTTTCGGGGTCGAAAAGGCAACGCAAATTATTTCTGGCATCGAAGCCGCGCTGAAGTAGGCCTCATTACGCCTTCTCGGTCTTACCGCAGTCTTTCGTGGCGCGGGTCGAAGTCAAGGTGACCTATGCATGTAAGTAAACGCGCCGACGGGAAGATCGAGATTGACGTAACGTCATTCGAGCTTAGCCGGCTGTGCCAATGTCTCAACGAATGCTGCCATGGCTTTCGCATGACCGATTTCCCGGCGCAGATCGGCGCCGAAAAGCCGGAAGTGGTCCGGCTTCTCGACCAGATGCTTTCGATGTATCCGGAGCCTCGGTAATTATGGATATTGTCAAAACTGCGGACGACGGCTTCCGGTTGGCGCTGAGCTCGGATGAAGGCCGCGTTTTCGTCAACTGCATCTACGAAGCGACAAGAGCTTTGGGAAAGCGAGACTTTGCGATCCGAGTGGGAGGTACGACCGACGAAGTCGGCGCGCTTTCTTCCGCGATTGAAGCCGCGCTGAAGTAGACAAAGCGGGCAAGACAATGGCCAGCCTATTCATGATTCTATTCGAACGCCAGCTCCCGTCCGGAAGCGACGAGGAGAAAATCCTGGGCATTTATTCGACCGAGAAGAAGGCGGAGGAAGCGCTGGCGCGTTTCAAGCTGAAGCCCGCGTTCAAGGGGTTTCCCGATGGTTTCGACATGGGGCCCTTCACGCTCGACGAGACCTATTGGCAGGAAGGCTTCATCGACATCCGACACGAAGATATGTGATTTTCGGGAATTAGGCCGTTTCCTTTACGAGAAGCACCAGGAAGCCAAGATGAATATCGTCTACGCCGTATGGCATCTTCGCAACGATCCCGACGGCTTTCGCCATGACACACGGATCGGAGTTTATTCGTCACGGCGGAATGCCGAGGCGGGAATCGCTAAAGTGCGCGATCAACCGGGATTCAAGGAACGCCCGGACGGCTTCCGTATCGAGGAAATGACGATCGACCAGGATTACGGCTAAAGCCTTCGGACAGGATCAAACCACCAGGGCGCCTTCGGGCGCCCTTTTCATTTGGAGACAATGCCCATGAGACTTTTCGTACCCCTCGCCAAGTTCGACGAGGAGAAGCGCCTCGCCATCGGCTACGCCTCGACCCCGGCGCTCGACAGCCAGGGCGAGATCGTCAAGCGCGAGGCGGTCGAGGCGGCGCTGCCCGACTACATGCGCTTCGCCAACATCCGCGAGATGCACCAGCCTTCCGCCGTCGGCGTGGCGCAGGAGGCGGGTCTCGACGAGCGCGGCTTGCGCATCGCCGCCAAGGTGGTCGACGACGACGCCTGGGAGAAGGTGAAGCAGGGCGTCTATAAGGGTTTCTCGATCGGCGGCCGCGTCACGGCGCGCGATCCCGGCAACCGCAAGATCATCACCGGCCTCGAGCTCAACGAGATCAGCCTGGTGGACCGGCCGGCCAATCCCGAGGCGACGATCGACCTCTACAAGAGGGACGATGTGCTCGCCAAGGAAGGCCTCGTCAAGGAAGGTCGGCGCAACAACGCCGCCGACCAGGAGCGCATTCAGGCAATGCACGACAATTCGGTCGAGCTCGGCGCCGATTGCGCGCCGGCACCGCCCGATCAATCCGCGACGGCGGATGACGCCGTCGGCCTCGCCCGGCGCATCGACGATCTCGCCAAGGCGGTCGCGGCGCAGGGCGAGCTCCTGAGGCAGCTCGCCGCCCAGCCGGCGCCGGCCAAGTACCAGCTGCGGACGGTCGAGAAGGGCGAGGACGGCGTGGAAAAGCGCGACGACCAGCCCAAGACCGCGCTCGACGCCATCCGCAAGTCGCAGCAGAACCCGATCCGCGTGGGGTTCTTCTAGCCTCCACCGCCCCTAACCCCAACCCGCGTCTCCCGACCGTGCCGGCAAACCGCCGGCGGCGGCGCGACGCCTTTTCCCCAGGAGCAAGACCCGATGACCGGTAAGACCCAAGACACGCTCGCCGCCTTCAAGGCGGCGCAGAAATCGCCGATCGACGACCCCGCCTTCGCCGGCTTGCTGGCCAAGAGCAGCACCTTCAGCGAAAGCGGCTCGCCGACTTCGGGCCTGACCTTCTTCGACCTCGAGGCGGGCGCCAAGCTGCTCTATCCGGTGCTGACGCCGCTCCGCAACGACATCCCGCGCGCCACCGGCAAAGGCGGCATCCAGGCCAATTGGAAGGCGATCACCGGCATCAACACCTCGTCGGTGCGCGCCGGCATCTCGCCGGGCAATCGCGGCGGCGTCATCGCCGTGACGACGCAGGATTACAACGCCGTCTACAAGGGCATCGGCCTCGAGGCCAATGTCGATTTCGAGGCGGTCTATGCCGGTCAGGGCTTCGACGATCTCCGCGCGCTGGCGGCGCAGACGCTGTTGGAATCGCTCATGCTGCAGGAGGAGCAGATCATCCTCGGCGGCAACGGCTCGCTGGCGCTCGGCACGACGCCGACGCCGTCGCTCGCCGCGTCGTCCTCGGGCGGCTCGCTCGCCACGGCCACGCTGTCCGTCGTCGCGGTCGCCTTGACCCTCGACGGCTTCCTCAACGCGTCGCTGGCGGGCGGCATTCCGGCGGCGGTGTCGCGCACCAATGCCGACGGCTCCTCCGACAGCTTCGGCGGCGGCTCGGCGCAGAAATCCGCCAACGCCACGGTCTCGGTCACCGGCCCCGCGGGCTCGGTCGCGGCGAGCGTGACAGCGGTGCGCGGCGCGGTCGGCTATGCCTGGTTCTGGGGCGCGGCCGGTTCGGAGGCGCTCGGCGCCATCACCGGCATCAACAGCGTCTCGATCCAGGCGGCGGCTGCCGGCACGCAGACCGCGTCGTCGCTGCCGTCCGCGGACAACAGCGTCAACGCGCTGGTCTTCGACGGACTTTTGACGCAGTGCTTCCGTTCGTCGCTCAACGCCTATTACGCGGCGCAGCCGACCGGCACCGCGGGTTTGGGCACGCCGCTCACCGCCGACAGCGACGGCGGCATCGTCGAATTCGACGCCGCGCTCAAATCCTTCTGGGACAATTACCGCCTGACGCCGACGGCGATCTATGTCTCGTCGCAGGAGATGCTCAACATCCACAAGAAGATCCTGCAGGGCGGCGCCACCACCGCCGCGCGCTTCGTCTTCTCGGCCGACCAGGGCGCCGTGCTCGGCGGCGTCATGGTGCGGAGCTACCTCAACAAGTTCAGCATGGCCGGGCCGACGGAAATCCCGATCAAGCTGCACCCCAACATGCCGGGCGGCACGGTGCTGTTCTTCACCAAGACCTTGCCCTATCCGCTGTCGAACGTGCCCAACACGGTGCAGCTCCGCACCAGGCGCGACTACTACCAGGTCGAGTGGCCGCTGCGCGCGCGGCGCTACGAATACGGCGTCTATGCCGACGAGGTGCTGCAGAACTACGCACCCTTCGCCTTCGGCGCCATCACCAACATCGGCAACGGCTGATGGAGCGGGCTCGGAAGGCTCGCGGCGGGATTTCCGTCGCGAGCCGCCCGCGAAGCACGGCGCATGCCATCCGGCTCAAGGCGCCGGCGGGCTGTACTGCGGTCTCGCTCGGCGGGCGGGAATATAAGGTGATCGACGGCATCATCGAGATGCCGCGAAACCTTGCAGCACACCTCCTGGACTCGCACGGCTTCACCCTGGCTGATGAATAGCTCATGGCAATCGGCGATCTCACCACCCTCGCCAACGTCAAGGCGTGGCTCTCGCCGCCCTTGACGACGACGAATGACGACGCGCTGCTGACGCGGCTGGTCACGGCGGCGAGCCAGTTCATCCAGTCCTGGCTCGGCCGCACCATCGCCGAGGCGACGTACATGGAAACGCGCGACGGGCCGGGCGGCACGCGGCTTTTCCTGCGCAACCGGCCGGTGGTGTCGGTCGCGGCGGTGACTGTGGACGGTGTCGCCGTTCCGGCATCGAGCCCGCCGCCGACCGGCGCGGGCTATCTCTTCGACGACAGCTCGCTCTATCTCGTCGGCCATGCCTTCAGCCGCGGACGGCAGAATGTGACGGTCAATTACACGGCGGGCTTCGCCGCGACGCCGCCCGAGATCGAGCAGGCCTGCATCGCGCTGGTGGCGCTGCGCTACAAGGAGCGCGACCGCATCGGCCAGGTGTCGAAGAATCTGGGCGGCGAGGTGGTGGCCTTCGCGCAGAAGGACGTGCCGGCCGACGTCGCCACCCTGCTGGCGCAATACAAGAACACGGCGCCGGCATGATCGAGATCGCCATCCCGGGCGCCGACGCGTTGAGCCTGCGGCTGCGCGAGCTGCCCGACGCGGTATCGGCGCGGCTGACCGGGACCATCGCCCGGCTGGCGCAATCGCTCTATGCCCGCGTCGAGGAGAACCTTTCGGGCGCGGTATTGAAGTCGCGCTCCGGCAATCTGGCGCGCGCCATCGAGCAGAACGTGGACGGCCTGACCGCTTCGGTGAGCGTCGACGGCGCCGCCGCGCCCTATGCCGCGGCGCAGGAATTCGGCGCGACCATTCCGGCGCATCTCATCGCCGCCAAAAACGCGCGCTCCTTGGTCTTTCTCGTCGGCGGCAGGCGGGTCTTCGCGCGCAGCGTCCAGTTCCCCGGCGCGCAATTGCCGGCGCGGTCCTTCCTGCGATCGGCGCTCGCCGATCTCGCCGCCGAGGCCGAGAACGCGATTGCCGCAACCGTCGCCGAGGCGCTGCCATGAACCGCGAGCCGATCTACGCGGCGTTGTTCGACCTGCTGTCGAACGCGGCACCCTTTGTCACCGCGAGCCGGCGCCTGCGGCATTGGAGCGATGTCGGCCCGGCCGAGCAGCCGGCGCTGTTCGTCGTCCAGAAGAGCGAAACCGCCGAGCGCCGCAACGGTCTGCCGCCGAAATGGCGCGCGCTGGTCGATGTCTACGTCTATGCCCATGCGCCCGACGAGGCGGCGGCGCCGTCGATCGTGCTGAACCCGCTGCTCGACGCGGTCGAGGCCGCGCTGGCGCCGAAAGATTCGGGCGCGGTGCAAACCCTGGGCGGCCTGGTCTCGCACGCAACGATCGTTGGCCGGATCGAGACCGACGAGGGCGTCCTCGGCGGCCAGAGCGTGGCGATCGTGCCGGTGGAAATTTTGGTCGCGGGCTAGGACGGGCAAGGCGGCGAAGCGGGACGCGATGATCGAAGCCTTTCACCATGTCTGGCGCCTGTGCGAAGGCGGTCCCGGCGGGCTTGCCGGCGCCAGAGACTTGTTCGACTATCTGCGGGTCGGTGGAGTCGTTCACCAGGAGACCGATGGGCGGACGGTTGTTCAGTTTCCGGGAGACAGGTACATCACGTTTCGGTCGGTATCGAGCAGCGGACCGCCTGCAATCGAGATCAATTTCCCGGAATTGTCTATGAAGCTGCATTTTCTCGGGGACTGAGCGATGAGGCCGCTGGATACGGTTATCGATAGCTTCGTTAAAGAGGCTCAGCGCGATTACGTGTCGCTACCGCTCCTTGTTTATGCAGCAAAAGTAGATCTCGGCGCACACACTCCGGATGAACTCCGCAAGGCGACGCTCGGCCTCGTTGGTCGGCTCTACGACAAGGGCCTGCGCCCCGGTGATTACGATGACGAACCATTTAAGCCGTGGCTGGATGAAGGACGCCAGGCGGCGCTGGCTCGGATCGAGCGGGAATGGATCGCGTTCGGCAAGGTGCCCAATCTCGGCCACTCGATCTGCTGGTTCGAGCTAAAGCGAGATTGATCTATCGGGCGGTGTTCGCCCGATCTCTACAAATCACATTCTGACTCCCGCGCCAGCGGCCGCTTCGGCCGCCGTGTTCGATTCACGCCGTTTTTTCGACCTGAAAAACCCCAAGAGGATTTGACCGATGGCAATCTATTCCTTCGGCTCCGGCGTCTTGCTGGGCCAGCGCACCGACGTCGCCAACGCGACGCCGGTCAATTTCGGCCTGGTGCAGGAGGTGCAGCTCGACCTGCAATTCACCACCAAGGAGCTTTACGGCCAGTACCAGTTTCCGCTCGCCATCGCGCGCGGCCAGGCCAAGGCGCAGGCCAAGGCCAAGCTGGCGCAGGTCTCGGGCCTCGCCTTCAATGCGCTGTTCTTCGGCCAGAGCCTCACGAGCGGCGAGCTCGCCACGTCTTACGGCGAGGTCGGAACCGTGCCCGGCTCGCCGGCCTATACGGTGACGGCGGCGAACGCCGCGTCCTTCGTCGACGATTACGGCGTCGTCTATGCCGCGAGCGGCCTGCCGCTGGCCAAGGTGGCGTCGAGCCCGGCCGCCGGCCAATACAGCGAATCCGCCGGCGTCTACAGCTTCGCCGCGGCCGATGCGGGCAAGGCGGTGCTGCTCTCCTATACCTATACTATGAGCGGCACCGGCCAGATGCTGACCCTGGCCAATCCGCTGCTCGGCACGACGCCCACATTCCAGACGCAGCTCTACACCAGCTTCCAGGGCAAGCCGGTGAATTTGAAGCTGTTCAACTGCGTCTCGTCGAAGCTCGCCTTTGCCACCAAGCTCGAGGATTTCGTCATTCCCGAACTCGATTTCGACGTCTTCGCCAACGCCGCCGGCAATGTGCTGGCGTGGTCCTTCGCGGAGGTGTCGTGACCCTTCTGACACTCGGCGGCCGCGACTACGCCATCCGGCCGCTCACCCTGGGCCAGCTGCGCAGCGTGCTGCCGGCGTTCAGCCGCGCGGCGCGGCTCGACGGCGAAGGCAGCATCGACGCCGCGATCGACATCCTGGCGGCGGCGCTGGCGCGCGATCATGCCGGCCTCGACCGCGCGGCGTTGCTCGAGATGGAGATCCTGCCCGCCGAGCTGGCGTCGGCGGTGGCGCGCATCGCGCGACTGAGCGGCCTGGTCGCGCCGGAGCCCGAAACGGGGGAAGCACCGGCGGGGAGGTGAATTGGGGCGCGCTCTACGCCCTCGTCGCGACGGCCTGCGGCTATACCTGGCCGGAGATCGACGCGATGACCCTTCCCGCCATCGGCGATCTCGTCGCGTATTGGAAGCTGCATCCGCCGGCGCATCTGCTTCTGGCCGCGGCCTACGGCTTCAAGCCGAAGCCGGCGGCGCCGCGCGCCGATTTCGCCGAGCTCGCCGCGTTGGCGCCAGGCGGCGTGTTCAGTGCGCGTGGAGAAGGAGCGAAGAATTAGGTCATAGTAACGGAACGACGCCGTCATTGCGCTCGATATTCCCACATGCAACCTTATTGGAATAATCGATTGGATTATTCCATGAGTATTCGCAGCTGGATCGTCGAGAAAAGCCGTATTTGGCTTGAGCCTTCAATCAGGACGATCGTCTATGTCGTGATTGCGGCATGGGTCGTCACGGTCATTGTCTGGATCGCTTGGGCTTTGAAAGGGATGTCGGGCAACGAGCATGTCTTGCTCGACGTGTTTGCGGCATGGACCGGTGAATTGCTTTTCTTCACGATTGTCGGGTTCGTCGTGGCGGCTGTCGGGTTGCATAATCCGGCGCAGGAACCTCTCTCGCAAAGAATCCGGATTCTTTACGGCACGCCCGATGTGCCGGAATTCGCGCTCCAATATAACGCGGGCCAACTCAGGAAATTGGCCGCCTACTCGCCGACCGCGAATCGTTCGATTACGATCGAGGAATATAATGCGGGATACGCGGCTTATAAGGTCCGGGTGGCGTCCGAATATACGATCAAGAACATGCTTCGTGATGCGTCGTATGAAGATGTGATCAGTGTCAATTTCGCGCCCGACAGGTTCGACAATCCGCCGCCGGAAGTCGGCCGGTTAAGGTCGGTTAGAATAGGCACCCAAGAAAGACTGAGAGGGCCGATAGCGATCGACCCCGCAGGCTATAACTCCACGTTTCCCATTACCATTCCGCCCAACGAAACGAGCAGCATTACCGTCGAGTACACGATGTGGTGGAAGGTCGGGGAAGAGCAATCCATGGTTCCGCAACGGCTGGTGGAACATTTCTCGATGGTAATCGTCAGCGACGTCGAATCGGCGGTTCGCATCGATAAGGGGGTCACGGGCGGGATCGTCGATCTTGTTTACCATGCGCCGCATCGATTCGCCGAGGTAAGAACCGTATCACCCCAGGAATCGCTCTTTTCTTTCAAGCTGTTGCTGCCTCTTTAGGGGCTTGGAAAGAGCGGCCTTTTATCCTATATTACTGACAGCCTCACAAACCCCAAGGAGTGCATCCATGACATGGGGAGTAGAACGGACCGGCTGAGCCGTCCGTCGCGAGTTATCCAAAACCCCCGGTCATCGCGCCGGGGGTTTTTCGTTTCCTGCCTTTTCACCAATCAAATCTTTTTCGTCCGCTCGATCACAGTGGCGTTACAGCGCCACTGGCGGTTTCGCGCGCTCGTATCCAGCGAGGATCAGACATGGACGACACCGATCTCACCATCCGGATCGCCGCCGCTTCGTTCGATCCGCAATCGAACATAGCCAAGGTGAGGCAGCCGGTGGCTCAGGCCTTCGTGCAAATCCTCGCCGCCCTGGCGCCGGGCGGGGTGCTGGATACGCGCTAGACTGCTTTCGGTCGGCGGATGCCGGCACATGCCGTGCCGGCATCGCCGTCAGCGGACAATCGTCAATCGCATTGCGGATAGCACAATTCGTGCTGGCCGTAGGGGTCGCTCCATGCTTCCCAGTTCATCGTGCAACCCAAGGCGTGAAGCTGGTCGTTCTGGCGGGCTTTGGCGTCCGGCGTAAGCTGCATCAGCTCGACTTTGGTTTTTCCGGCCTTGGGCTCGGACGACATGGCGCTGAACGCCGCTTGCTGGCGTTGGCTGACCGGTATCGTGATTTCCGGCGTCCCCGCGCGCTTCGCCTGCTCGATCGACTGGCGTTGCGACGGCGTGAAGACCGGCGCGATCTTCAAGGCGTCGAGCGCCGCTTGTTCCGGGCGTTGGCCGGTCGGGCGCATTTCGACCTGAATCTTGTAGCGCCGCGCCGTGCAGGTATTCGCGCCGCGATGAGCGCCGCAATCCATCGCGTAAAAGTCGCGAAACTCGATGGCATAATCCGGCGTGACGGTGACCTTGAATCCGTCGGGCGTCGTCTTGGGCCAGACGACCTTCGTGGTGGTCACGGCAAAGCCGTAGTTCGTCTTCACCCAATTCGCCTGATCCGGCGTCAGCTGCACCACGACCGGCTTTTCGCCTTTTGCCATGGCGGCGCCGATCATGGCGACCTGTTCCGCACTCGGCTTGAATTCGATCTGAAGATGCTTGACCCAAACCCACTGGCTTTTGGGCGCGGCGGTGGATTGCGCCTCGGCCCGCAAGACCCAATTCGGTAAAGCGCAAAAAACGGCGGCGACTGCCGCGGCGCGAACGATTGCAGTTACTTTCATGAATCCCTCCCGCGTCCTTTGTTGAATTTCCCCGCGCCCGAACGATCAGGCGCATCCAACCTATGCACCCGTCATGCTTGCATAGGATTTGATTTCTCACAACTTCGCCGTACACGGGCCTCGTCATGGACGACACAAATCTCACCATCCGGATCGCCGCCGACCCGTCCGATCTGCAAGCGGGCCTGGCCGAGGCGGCGCAGGCGGCGGACCAGGCCTTCGCCCGGATCCGCGCCGGCGGCACGCAATCGGCGACGGCGATCGACGACAGCTGGTCCAATGCCGGCGACGGCTTGACCAAGACGCAGCAGAAGGTCGCCGCCTCGTGGATGGCGACGTTTCGCCCGATCACCCAGGCCTTCGACCGCTCCGTCGCGGGCATGATCCTGGGCACGACCACCTGGCAGAAGGCGGTGCAGCGCATCGGCCAGAGCATCATCGCCGAGGAATTGAACGCCGCGCTCAAGATCGCCACCAACTGGGCGGCGACCGAGTTGGCCAAGACGACGGCGACCCAGGCGGGCGCCACGGCGCGCGGCGCGGCGGATTCCGCGAGCCAGACCGGCTTCCTCGCCAAGGTCGCGCAAATGCTGGCGCAATGGCTCGGCCTCGAGACCACGAAGACGAGCGCGACGACCGCCGGCGATGCGGCGCGGACGGCCAGCGACACCGCCGCCGGGGCCGCCGGCATGGCCGGGATGGCGGCGCGCGGCTTCGCGCAGATCCAGATCGACGCCGCGGTTGCCGCGGCCGGCGCGATGGCGGCCACCGCCGCGATCCCGTTCGTCGGGCCCGAATTGGCGCCCGCGGCGGCGGCCGCGACCTATGCCGAAACCATCGGCTGGGCGGCGGGGCTGGGCGGCGGCGTGTTCGCCGCTGCCGGCGGCATGTGGGAGGTGCCGGGCACCATCCTCTCCGTGCTGCATCCGCAGGAGAGCGTCATCCCCGCCGCAATCGCCGATCCGATGCGCGATTTCTTTTCGGGCGGCGGCAAGGATTCCGGCGCCGCGCCGGCCAGCGGCGACAGCTACAGCATCACCATCCAGGCGATCGACACCCAGACCGGCGCGCAGTTTCTCAAGAACAACATGCGCGCCATCGCCCAGGGCCTGGCGGCCGAGATGCGCAACTTCAACCCGCATCTGACCACCGCCTGAAGCCATGACCGAACCGGTTTTTCCCGCGCTGGCCGGTCTCGGCTGGTCGGCGACGCGCACGCCGCTGTGGAAGACGCGGGTGCAGCAGGCGATCTCCGGCAAGGAGACGCGCATCGCCGATTGGAGCTACCCGGCCTATCGCTGGACTCTGACCTTCGATTTCCTGCGCAGCGACCCGGCCGCTGCCGAGCTGCAATCGCTGTTCGGGTTCTTCAACGCGCGCCAGGGCGCCTTCGGCACGTTTCTTTACGCCGATGCCGACGACAATTCCGTCGCGGGCCAGGCGCTGGGCTCCGGCGACGGCGCGACCACGGCGTTTCAACTCGTGCGCGGCTTCGGCGGCTTCGTCGAGCCGGTGTTGGCGCCCAACACTATGAGCGCGGTCTATCTCGCCGGCACGGCGCAGCATTCATCGGCCTATTCGGTCGATGCAGCGACGGGGATTCTGACCTTCACCGGCGCACCCGCCTCGGGCGCCGCGGTGACGGCGGATTTCACCTATCGCTTCCGCTGCCGCTTCGCCGCGGACAGCCTCGATTTCGAGAAGTTCATGGCGGCGCTCTATCGCGCGAAAAAAGTCAGCTTTCTTTCCCTCAAATAGGAACGCGTTAGGGGCCGCCACACCAACCCAGCTCGCGCGGCCGGGTTGGCGGGCGGCGGCCGCGCGAGCGAACATGACATGAAGCCTGCTTCGAGCGCGCTCAAGGCGCTGCTGGCGAGCCGGCAGTTCCACGTCGCCGATCTCTACACCTTCGCGCTCGCCGGCGGCGGCATTTTGCGCTATTGCGGCGGCGACC
This sequence comes from Allostellaceae bacterium, assembly GCA_035648735.1. GTDB lineage: Bacteria > Pseudomonadota > Alphaproteobacteria > ATCC43930 > CGMCC-115725 > REEB95. The sequence goes on along the minus strand of DASRKX010000060.1, from coordinate 35,345 downwards.
GCGACGTGACGGCGAACGGTTTCCTCTACCCCGCCGGCGGCGGCACCGGCCCCTATTTCGACCGCCGGGACAACAAGGCGAAGTGCCACTGGAAGATCGGCGTCGCGGTCGACCAGCTGGTCTTCGACGTGCTGCCGGGCAATGCGACGGTGCTGGGCGAGAATTTCCTCGCCGCGGTGCTGCAGGGCGTCTTCGACGGCGCCGAGCTGACGCTCGAGCGCGCCTTCATGGGCGCCTATGGCGATACCTCGGCCGGCACCGTGATTCTCTTTGCCGGGCGCGTCGCCGACATCGATTGCGGCCGGTCGCTCGCGAGCTTCACCGTCAACAGCCATCTGGAGCTTTTGAACATCAGCCTGCCGCGCAATCTCTGGCAGGCGAGCTGCGTCAACAATCTGGGCGACACCTCTTGCACGGTCGATCTTTCGGGCTACGCGGTGAGCGGCGCGGCGGCGACGGGCTCGACCGCGGGCGCGGTTGCCGCGAGCCTCGGCAATGCCACCGGCTATTTCGACCTCGGCAAGATCATTTTCACCGGCGGCGCCAATGCCGGGCTGTGGCGCGGCGTGAAGGCGTGGGTCGCGGGCAGCGGGGGTGCGGCGGGCACGGTCAGCCTGTTGGCGCCGTTCCCCACCGCGCCGGCGGCGGACGACGGATTCACCATCTATCCGGGCTGCGACAAGAGTCTGGGCGCGAACGGTTGTCCCAAATTCTCGAACACCGCGCATTTCCGCGGCTTCCCCTATGTGCCGACGCCCGAAACGGCGGTGTGACGATGATTGGCAACTCGACGTTGGCCTGCACTGAAGCGGGCGTCTTCGTTTGGCCAGGGTTCGCGCTCGTCGAGCGCCGCGGCGCGTCTTTCGTCCGGCGTTCCGAACGCGACGTTTGCAATCTTGTCGGCTTGTTTTATTCGACGCAAAATGCCGAATACGGAGGACAAAGTCCTCGAGACTACCTACGTGGGAAGACCTTCGAAGAGCAGTATCAATTTGGTTTGCGCGTTCTAAGGGATCATGGCGTACTGAAATGAAGCACTCAGATCTATCGGTACTCAGCAATGAAGTCTTAGTTGCGCGATTCCGCGATACGGCGCTCGAGGAAAACGAGGCGCTGCTCGATAGCGATATTGCCACGGTCAACCGGCTCGTAGAGGAACGGATGGCGATCGATGCGGAGCTTCGGGTGCGCGGCACTGAGGCACGAAAGGCCTTGTTGATTCTCCTCGACGATGATGATTGGCGCGTGCGTTTCGAAGCCGCAAGGATGTGCTTGGCCGTTGCTCCGGAAAGAGCGTTGACGGTGATTAAGGAAGTCAAGGCATCGGAGTACATGCCGGTGGCCGCGGAAGCGAGCGCGACGCTGCGAAATCTCGCAGATGGAATCTTTAAGCCGACCTGATTCGGGCCGCCTTCCGGGCGGCATTTTATTCAACTATTCAAAGCAGTCCCATGCCCGACATCGCGTCGCAACGCGCGGCGGCGATCCGTTGCGCGCGCGCCTGGCTGCGCACGCCCTATCATCATCGGGCGCGCGTCAAGGGCGCCGGCGTCGATTGCGCCATGCTGCTGGCCGAGGTTTACGCCGAGGCCGGCCTGGTGCCGGCGCTCGATATTCCGCATTACCCGCCCGACTGGCATCTGCATCGCGACAGCGAGCGCTATCTGGGGTTCGTGCGCGACCACGCCGTCGAGATCGCCGGGCCGCCGGCGCCGGGCGACATCGCGCTCTGGCGTTTCGGCCGCTGCTTCTCGCACGGCGCGATCGTCGTGCTGTGGCCCAACATCATCCACGCCTATCTCGGCCGCGGCTGCGTCTACGAGGATGCGCTCGGCGCCGAATGGCTGTCGCGCATGGGCGAGGGCAGGGACGCTCGCGCCAAGCCGCGCCCGGTCAAGTTCTTCACCCTCAAGCAATGGGCGGACGACGCAATGCACCACGGAGGCACGGAGAGCACAGAGAAACAAAAATGTTTTTCTCCGTGTTCTTCGCGTCTCCGCGGTGAGGAAATTTCCTGATGGCAGGGCTGTTCTCGACCAAGAAGCCGCAGGCGACGCAGCATCCCGCGGTCGCCGGCCTGCAAATCCAGACCTCGGCCTATGGCAAGGTCATCCCGATCGTCTACGGCACGACGCGCATCGCGCCCAATCTGATCTGGTACGGCGATTTCCAGGCGATCGCGCATCAATCGGCGCCGCCCGCCTCGGGCAAGGGCGGCGCCACCGGCGGCTCGGGCGGCTCGGGCGGCAAGGGGGGCGGGGGTGGCGGCAGCACGAGCTACACCTATAACGCCGCGATCATGCTGGGGTTGTGCGAAGGCGCGATCCAGGGCTTGGGGCAGGCCTGGTCGTCGAAGGCGCAAACCACGCCGGCGGCGCTCGGCCTTTCGGTTTTCACCGGCGCGCTCGGCCAGGGCGCCTGGGGCTATCTTGCGGCCAATCATCCGGGCGAGACGCTGGGCTACAGCGCGACCGCCTATGCCGCGGCGGCGCCCTATTTGCTCGACGGCCAGGGCCAGCTGCCGAACAACAATTTCGAGGTCATCGGGATCCACGCCAATTCGGTCGGCGGCCTGCCCGACGCCGATCCGAGCCTGGTGGTCGCCGATCTGCTGACCAATCCGCGCTACGGCGCCGGCTTTCCGAGCGCGCGGCTCGGCGATCTCTCCACCTATCAGGCCTATACGCTGGCGGCCGGGCTGCTGATCTCGCCGGGCTATGCCGAAGCGGCCCCGGCGTCGCAGATGCTCGACGACATCGCGACTCATACCAACAGCGCCTTCGTCTGGTCGGCGGGCGCGTTGACCTTGGTGCCCTATGGCGACGCGGCGCTGTCGGGCAACGGCAAGAGCTATGCGCCGCCGGCGGCGCCGGTCTACGATCTCGGCGACGACGATTTCCTGCCGAACCGGAACGCGAGCGGCGCCAGCGCGTCGATGAGCGACGATCCGGTGCTGGCGACGCGCCTGCGCGCCGCGGATTCGCTCAACGACATCAAGCTCGAATATCTCGATCGCGACAACCAGTACAACACCGCCATCGTCGAAGCCTCCGACCAGGCGACCATCGATCTCTACGGCCTGCGCGCCGGCCAGAGCCGCCAGGCGCATCTCTTTGCCGACGGCGAAGCCGCCCGGCTGTCGGCCCAGCTGCTGCTGCAGCGCCAGGCGATCCGCAACATTTTTCAGTTCACGCTCGACCAGCGCTACGTCCTGCTCGACCCGATGGACATCGTGACGCTGAGCGATGCGCGGCTCGGCCTCGACCGGCAATGGGTGCGCATCACCGAGATCACCGAAAACAACGACGGCACGTTGAGCTTCAACGCCGCGGAATATCTCGCCGGCACGGGCGCCGCCGCGACCTATGCGTTTCAGCAGGGCGCCGGCTATGCCGCGAGCTACAACGCCGATCCGGGCGATGCGCTGGCGCCGGTGATCTTCGAGGCGCCGGTGCAGATCGCGTCGAGCGGGCTCGAAATCTGGCTCGCCACCGCCGGCGGCCCGGCCTGGGGCGGCTGCGACGTTTACGTCTCGAGCGACGGCTCGACCTATAAGCTCGCCGGCCGCAAGGCGGGCCCGTCGCGCATGGGCGCGCTCGCCGTGGATTTCCCTGCCGGGGCCGATCCCGACACCGCCGACACGCTGGCGGTCGATCTGTCGGAATCGGGCGGCGCGCTGCTGTCGGGCACCCAGGCGGATGCCGATCTGGCGCACACGCTGTGCTATGTCGGCGGCGAGTTGCTGAGCTACGAGACCGCGACGCTCACCGGGGCCAATCGGTATTCGCTCGGCACCTATCTGCGGCGCGGGCTTTACGGCTCGGCGATCGGCGCGCATGCGGCGGGGACGAATTTCGTCCGGCTCGACGATGCGATCTTCACGCTGCCCTACGACAAGAGCCAGATCGGCGCGACCATCCACGTCAAGCTGGTCTCCTACAACATCTACGGCGCGGGGCAGCAGCAACTCGCCGCGGTTGCCGACCACACGCACATGATTGTCGGGCCGCCGCCGCCGGGCAACGTCAGCGGTTTTTCGGCGCAGCAGACCGGCGGGGCGGTGATCTTCAAATGGGACGAGGTGCGGGATTTCGCGCTCAAGGGCTACGACATCCTCTATGGGCCGCAGGGCGGCACGATAGCCGCCGCCCTGTTCCTGACCGAAAGCGCCCGCGGCACCGAAATGACCAACGCCGCGGTGCCGCCCGGCACCTGGACCTTCTATATCCGCGCGCGCGACGTTGCCGACCAGTTCTCGCCGGCGCCCGCGACCGCCAATCTCGTGGTGACCAACCCCAACCCGGTGATCGTCGACCGGCAGGACGCCCCGGCGTGGCTCGGCACGCTGACCGGCCTGGTGCCGCATTGGCGCGGCCTGCTGGTGCCGGATTCGACCAAGCCGGCAAGCGCGCACAGCAACGCCGAGCTGTTCGAGCAGTTCGTGCCCTATCCGGTCGCGATTTCGACCTATCAAAGCGTGGCTGTCGACACCGGCCTCGACGATACCTTGCGGGTCTGGGCCACGACCACGACGGTTTTCGGCCGCGGCCAGAGCGGCACGCCCGCACCCGGTTTCGCCATCGATACGTGGCTCACGGGCGCCGCCGACCCCGGCAGCTTTACCGCCTGGACCATCGGCACGGTGTCGATGCGCTATCTGCGCGGCGAGGCGAGTCTGGCGAATGTCGCGGGCTCCGTCGCCTGCCTTGCCGGCTTCGAGCTGGTCGCCGACCGCGCGCCCAAGATCGAGAATTCCGCGGCCAGCGTCGCCGTCGCGGCCGGCGGCACCGCGATCGTCTTTCCGTCGCCCTATCACCTGCCGCCCAACGTGCAGGTAACGCCGCTCGGCAGCACGGCCCTGACGGCAACGGCGGCAAGCATCGGCGCGACCGGCTGCACGCTCCACGTCTTCGATCATGGCGGGAGCGACGTCGGCGGAAATGTCAATTGGACGGCAACAGGCGAGTAAACCAACATGACCGTCGCGCAATTCCTGCAAACCGACTACACGACCCAGACCGGCACCGCCTATCCGCTGGCGATCGACGCCGACATCGCGGTGTTCGCCCGCCTCGGCGATAATTTTGCGCCGCGGCCGTCCAGCCCGGCGGCGATGAACGTGACGCTCGATTCGGGCCATTTCGCCACGCCATCGGGCGGACTCACCGAGGTTGCGGCGCAGACGACCGGCACGATCGCCGCGCCCGCGACGCATCCGCGCATCGACCGCATCGTGATCGACAACGCGTCGGGCGCGGTTTCGGTGGTGGGCGGCGTCGAGAGCGCGTCGCCCGTGCCGCCGGCGATCCCCGCCGGCAAGAGTCCGATCGCCCAGGCGCTGCTCCAGACCACGAGCACGGCGATCGTCGGCACGATGCTCACCGACGAGCGCGCTCTCGGTGCGCTCGGCCTTGCCTCGGGCGCGTTCACCGCCGTGGGCACCGCGGCGGCGCAGAACGTCGGGACGGCGGCGGGCAACGTCGTGCAGCTGGACGGCAGCGCGCGGCTGCCGGCGGTGGACGGTTCGCAGCTGACCGGGCTTTCGGCGGTGCCGTCGGGCGTGGTGGCGCCCTTCGCCGGATCCGCGGCGCCGTCCGGCTGGCTGCTGTGCTACGGCCAGGCGGTCAGCCGCTCGAGCTATGCCGGTCTGCTGACGGCCATCGGCACGACATTCGGCGTGGGCGACGGCTCGACCACGTTCAATATCCCCGACCTCAGGGGCCGCGCGGCCTTCGGCGCGGACGCGATGGGCGGCTCGGCGGCGAACCGCTTGGGCTCGGGCGCGACCGGCGGCATCACCGGCTCGGCTTCGCTCGGCGCCACGGGCGGCGAGCAAAAGCATACGCTGACCACGGCGGAACAAGCGAGCATGAGCGTAAGTGGGACGACTGGAAGTGTGTGTATCCCATCTGGCGGGGGCGCCTCTGGCACAGACTCAACTTTCCTATACAGCGGCGGTACTGCAACTATCAGCGGCACAGCATCCGGCGGGGGTAGCGCGCACAACGTCACGCCACCGACCCTAGTGCTCAACTACATCATCAAGACTTGATGCTAAGGCGAAATCACCGGCTATAGAGTTCGTCAAAACCGGCAAAAACGTGAATTTGACGAAAGCCGCGTTTGGCAAGATGGAGGCGAATTTTCTCATCGCGCGTGTTGTTCTCGACTGAGAGGACCTTCACGTCGAACGCGACTAAATCGAAGTCGCGCAGGATTTTCCACTCCGATCCCTCCGTATCGACTGAGAGGTAATCGACTGTTCGGGCGCTGTGCGCCTCAAGAATCTCCCGGAGCGTGCGCACCTGAATTTCATAAGTGCGGACGTTCGATCCATGCTCGCGTATCAGCCGTGCATGGTGCTCATCGAAATTGGCGCGGAGGCCGCTATACATCTTTTCATAGCCGCCAGGCATGTCCGCTTCGACGAATGCAGCGCGACCGGATCGATCCGATACCGCGCAATTCAGACAGACCGCCGACCGATTAGCCTTCAGCTTTTCGAACACCGAAGGCAGCGGTTCGATACAAATGCCACGCCAGCCATGCCGCTCGAAGAGGAGCGTGTTCGAAAACGTTACGCCGTCATAGGCCCCGACATCGACGAAGACGCCGGGCTCGGCGCGATCCTTAAAAAAGGTCTCGTACACGAACAGGTCCTGCCCATGCTGCGAGAAGGATTTGCGGTTGGATAGGGGTGACTCAGGCATCCGGGCGGATTTTTATATCAAGGACGAGGATTAAGCCAATGACGCCACGGAACCATCGGTTCATCGAAACGCACGATCAGGCGGCGCGCGCGCCACTGGAATTCGTCGCCGACCGCAAGCATGGCATCCGCGCACTCATCGACGACACCGTTTTCCTCAACATCGTACCAAATAACCAATGACGTCCAAGTGATCGCGGCACCTAGGCGCTGCTCTTCCCCCGCTGGCTACGGATCGCTGGCAGAATCTTCGCGTGCCAGTCGAGTATTTCGCGTCGCCGCTCGACTTGGCGCTTGATCATGGCCTCGGTCTCGACGCCGGGCCAAAAAGCGCGCTGCCGCAAATGAGCAAGCTTGCGATTGAGATACACCGGGTAAAACCAGGCGAGAGACCGGTCCGGCATCCGGTTGATCGTCGTGACATCGAAGAGCAGGAATCCAGCCTCATCGAGCATCCTATGGATCGCATGGAAGTCATCGACATCGGCCTCGGGGATCACGACGTGCGTTTCCTCGAGAACTTTCCGCGCGCCGCGTAGCACCGCCGTCTCGGCTCCCTGGACATCGAGCTTAATGAGAAACGGACCCTTCAAGCCGTGTTCCGCGGCGAGTCCGTCGAGCGTGACAGCCGGAACTCGGATCTGCCCGCGCGTGACGTTGTTCAGCCGCTCCCAATAAGGGTCGCTGGGAGGCCGCACCGATGCCCAGGCCGGATCGAGCGAGGTGGTAATAACGACCTCGCCGGGCATGTCCGAGGCGGCGGCGATAAAATAATGACCGCCGAGCGCATCCTTGATGGCGCTCAGAGGCTGTTCGTAGATCGCGCTCGCGTCGATGTTGACGGGAGTGCTATCGGCGAATACCCCCATGACGTAATGCTGGAGGAAGAAATTCCCTTCGGCACTTCCGACGTCGAAGACAGTGCCGTAGCGTACATCTTTTGCAGCGAGAATCGCGAGCGCCGCGGTATAGGTGCCGATCTTGATTTCAGTCATCACCGATTTATAGCACGAGCCGCCGCCAGCGCATCCTCCTCGGGTCTTTTACCTGGGCAACGCTGCCGCCCCCAAACTGCCATGCGGAGACATCGATGACATTCTTCAGCGTCCGCGAGGACGCAGCCAAGGCGCTCGAGATCGCCCAGGCGACACGCGCGCAACTGGAGAAGCACGAGGCGGTCTGCGCCGAGCGCTACACGGAGATCCGCGAAACGCTCCGCTCCATCCGGCTGTTCCTGACGCGCTCGGTCCTGTCGCTGATCACCGGGCTGCTGTTGACGATGGGCGCCATCCTGTTCCGCCTGTTCGAGGCGAAAGGAATTCTATGAGCGACAATCCCGTGTTCGATGCCGCGGTCGCCGGCGTGTTGGCGCATGAGGGCGGCTATCAATGCCGCAGCGACGATTCCGGCAACTGGACCGGCGGCGCGGTCGGCAGCGGCGTGCTCAAGGGCACGAAATACGGCATTTCCGCCGCCTCCTATCCGGCGCTCGACATCGCCGGGCTGAGCGAGGATGCCGCGCGCGACATCTACTTGCGCGATTGGTGGCAACGCCTGGGCCTGGATCGGCTGCCGGCAGCGGTCGCCGCGAAGCTGCTCGATGCCGCGGTGAATACCGGGGCCGGGCCGGCGGTGACGGCGCTGCAACGCGCGTTGCGGGCGTGCGGCCGGCCGGTGGTTGAAGACGGCCGGCTCGGCGACGAGACGGCCGCCGCCGCGCAGGCGGCCGACGGCATCGAGCCGGCGCTGCGCGAGGCGCTGGCCGGGCATTACCGGCTGCTTGCCGCCGTCAACCCGGCGCTCGCGCCCAATCTCGCCGGCTGGCTCAACCGCGCCTATTCGTGAATCCCGCCCTCTAGGAGAAGACCAATGGCCTTCGGCATCGACGACATCATCGGCAACGTTCTCGGGATCGTGAATAAGTTCATTCCCGATCCGGCGCAGAAAGCGCAGGCCGAGGCCGAGCTGCGCAGCACGCTCGTGCAATGGGACCAGGCGCAAAATCAAGTGAACGCCGCCGAGGCCCAGAACAATTCAATTTTCGTCGCGGGCTGGCGGCCGTTCATCGGCTGGTGCTGCGGCGGCGCGCTCGCTTATCAATATCTGCTCGTGCCTTTGGCCGTGTGGGCAGCCAGTTGGATGGGCCATGATTTTCCGCCGCCGCCGGCGCTCGACGACACCATGTGGCAGCTGATGTTCGGCATGCTCGGCATGGGCGGCTTGCGGACCTACGAAAAGATCAGGGGCGTCGCCAAATAATCGCGGCGCGTCCCTCCCCTAGTTCCGGCCGCTCGCGCTGCCCACCCGGGCAGTCTGGCGTCGGCTTTGCGAACCAAAGCCGGCTGCCCGCCAAGGCTGCGCGGGCTTGCGCCTGGACCCAAGTCGCGTCATCCTGGACCGGCACGCTGAGGTCGTCGCTGTGCAACCAAGGGGAGGAACGTCATGAAACCATTCCATAAATCCATGCCGACGCGGCGCACGGTGCTGGCCGCCGGCGGCGCGCTGGCCGCATCCGCGGCATTGCCGCGCATCGCCTTCGCCGCCGACAGCCAGCCACCGATCGGCACCTGGCCGGAAGGCTCGTCCGGGTCATCGGTGTTCATCGGCATCACCGTGCCGCGCACCGGCACCTATGCCGGGCCGGGCGAAGACGAACTCAAGGGCTACGAGCTCGCGGTCGAGCACATCAACGCCGGCCATCCGCTGATCAAGGCGATGTCGCCCAAGACCAAGAAGGGCGTGCTCGGCAAGGAAGTGAAATACGGCGTCGCCGATTCCGCGGCCAACCCGAACACCGCGGTGCAGGAGCAGTCGCGCTTCATCAGCGAGAACAAGGCGGTGCTGATCACCGGCTCGACCTCGAGCGCGGTGGCAGTGGCGCTCAACAAGCTCGCGCAGCGCGAACAGGTGCTCTACGTCGCCGGCATTTCGGGCTCGAACGACACCACCGGCAAGGATTGCGTGCGCTACGGCTTCCGCCAGGACTTCTACGGCCAGACGGCGGCGGCGGCGATCGGGCCGGTCCTGATCAAGGCCTTCGGCAAGAACCGCAAGGCCGCTTACATGACGCCGGACTACACCTACGGCCACACCGTGACCAAGTCGGTGAACGACTACCTGTCCGCCAATGGCGGCTGGACCATGGTGACGAACCAGGTATCGCCGCTCGGCGCGCCGGATTTCAGCTCCTATTTGACGAACATCGCCAATTCCGGCGCCGAGTTCCTGATCAACGTCAACTGGGGCCACGACGCCGTGCTCTCGACCCAACAGGCCAAGCAGTTCGGCATCCTGCCCAAGATGAAGCTGGTGATCCCCTACCAGATCCCCTTCTTCGCCAAGGAGGTCGGCGCCGACATCACCGAAGGCGTCTATGCCGCCACCGATTTCTGGTGGACCCTCGAGGACAAATTCCCGCTGGCGAAGATGTTCGTCGAATCGTTCCAGAAGAAATACGGCTACCGGCCGGAATGGGGCGCGGAGAACGCCTATATGGAATTCGCCATGTGGGCCGACGCCGTCGAAAATGCCGGCACGTTCTATCCGCCGGACGTCATCAAGTCCTACGAGGCCGGCCGCAAGATCAACTCGATCGTCGGCGAGGTCTATTGGCGCGGCGCCGACCATCAACTGGTGCGGCCGGTCATCATCGTCCGCGGCAAGGCGCCGAAGGCGATGAAGAACAACGAGGACTTCTGGGAAGTCACCGAAATCGTTCCGGGCCTGCCGCTGATGCAGGCGCCCGACGCGTTCGGTTGCCAGCTCGGGCCCTATACCTGAGCCGGGCGGGGCGTCCGGTGACGCGGGCGGCTTCGGCCGCCCGCGTCGGCGGACGCATAGCGGCTCAGGGCCGCGTTTGCGTGAGCCCGTGGGTTTGCATGATCGGCGTGCATGATCACCTGGCCTAATTTCGTCTCGCAATGCTTCAACGGCCTGGCGCTCGGCGCGCTCCTTGCGCTGATCAGCTCGGGCCTGACGATCATTTACGGCACGCTCGGCGTGCTCAACCTGGCGCACGGCGCCATGTTCATGCTCGGCGGCTATGCTGGCTATGCCGCCTATGAGGCGACCGGGTCGTTCGCGATCGCGGTCGTCGCCGGCTCGCTGTTCCTCGCCGTGTTCGGCGTGCTGATGGAGCGGGTCGTCATCCGCAATTTCTACGGCCGGCCGCACGAGGACCAGATCCTGGTCACCTTCGGTATCGGCATCTGTCTGGTCGAGGTCATCCGGCTGTTCTTCGGCAGCCTGTCCAAGACCGTGCCGCCGCCGTCTTGGGCGGCGGGCATCAGCTCGCTTGGATTCATGTTCTATCCGACCTACCGGCTGGTCGTCGTCGGCATCATCGCGGTGGCGCTGTTGGCGCTGTTTCTGGTGCTTTTCCGCACGCGGCTCGGCCTGATCGTGCGCGCCGGCATCGAGGATTCGGCGATGGTCGATGCGCTCGGCATCAACGTCGACCGGGTTTTCATGGTCGTGTTCGGCATAGGCGCGATGGCGGCGGGCTTCGCCGGGATCGTCAACGCGCCGGTGGTCTCGCTGACGCCCGACATGGGCGACGCCATCCTGGTCGAGACCTTCGTCGTCGTGGTGATCGGCGGTGTCGGCTCGTTCACCGGCGCGATCCTCGGCGGATTGATCTCCGGCGAAATCCTCAGCCTGACCTCGATGGTGGATCCGAGCTATTCGGGCGTCATGCTGTTCGCGGTCATGACGCTCGTGCTGCTGCTGCGGCCGCAAGGGCTGCTTGGCGCGCGGGGCCGGACATGAGGAGCGCCGGTTGATGCTCCGCCGCCGCGCCTTTCTGGTCGAGTTCTTGACCGCGCTCGGCCTGATCGCCGCGCCGTTCGTGCTGCCGCCGCTCGGCTTCGCGCCGGGCACCGTCAACCAGATTTTGATCTGGGGCCTGTTCGGCATCGGCTTCGATCTGCTTTTCGGCTACACCGGGCTGTTGTCGTTCGGGCAATCGGCGTTCTACGGCACCGGCGGTTTCGTCGCCGCCTATCTCCTGACGCGTACCGGCCTGTCCAACGTCGTGCTCGGCTTGACGGTCGGCATGATCGCGGCAGCGGCGGCCGGCTACCTGGTCGGGCTGATCGCGCTGCGGCGCACCGGAATCTATTTCGCGATGATCACCGTGGCCATCGCCGAGACGTTCTTCTTTCTCGAGAATTCGCCGCTCTCGGCCTGGACCGGCGGCGAGAACGGGCTTCCCGGCGTGCCGACGCCGGACTTCGCGCTGTTCGGATTCACCTATCGTGTCGGCACCGGCTGGTCGATGTACGGCTTTCTGGCGGTTTGCTATTTCATCGGCATCGTCATCGCGCTGCGCATCGTGCGTTCGCCCGTCGGCGCGATCCTCAGCGCCATCCGCGAGAATCCGTTGCGCGCGGCGGCCGTCGGCCACAACGTCCACGGCTACAAGCTCACCGCCTTCGTCATCGCCGCGGCCTACGCCGGCTTTGCCGGCGGTCTGCTCGGCGTGCTGCAGGCGTTCATGCCGCCCGAGGCCTTCACCTTCGACACCTCGGGTCAGCTCATTATGCAGACGGTGATCGGCGGCACCGGCACGCTGTTCGGTCCGCTGCTCGGCGCCGCGGTCTGGCTGTCGTTGCGCGATTTCCTTCAGACAACAATCAATCTCGGCGCGGCGTGGAAACTCGCGCTCGGTCTGGTCTTTGTCCTGCTGGTGTGCTTCCTGCGGCGCGGCCTGATCGGCGGCCTGCGCGACGTTGTCGGGTTTTTCGCGGCGCGCCGGCGTACCGGCGAGGCGGAGCCGGAAGCACCGGCGCCGCTTGCGGTCGCGGCGATGGCCACCGTCGGCCCGTCCCGCCGCCGCGACGAGACACCGTTTTCCGGGCCGGTGCTCGAGGCGCGCGGCGTCACCAAGTCGTTCGGCGGCCTCGTCGCCAACCGCAACATCCAGTTCTCCGTCAATCAGGGCGAGCTGCGCGGCGTGATCGGGCCGAATGGCGCCGGCAAAAGCACTTTCTTCAAGATGCTCACCTGCGAGCTGCCGCCCACCTCCGGGCACATCATCTTTCACGGCCGCGACATCACCGGCATGGACGTCGCCTCGGTCTGCCAGCTCGGCCTGACCAAGAGTTATCAGGTGAACCAGCTTTTCAATCGGCTGACGGTGCGCGAGAACGTCGTCGTCGCCGCGCTGGCCGAACGGCGCGGCCGCTTCTCGCTGGATTTTCTCCGGCGCATCGAGCGCGTACCAGGTCTCGCCACCCAGGTCGAAAGCACGCTGGCGCTCGTCGGCTTGACGGCGCGCGCCGACGTGCCGGTCTCGGAGCTGGCTTACGGTGAAAAGCGGCGGATCGAGATCGGGCTGGCGCTTGCATCGTCGCCGTCGCTGTTGCTGCTCGACGAGCCGCTCGCCGGTATGAGCCCGCGCGAACGCGCGGAGACCGTCACTCTGTTAAAGAACATCCGCCGCGGACGGACGCTGGTGGTCGTCGATCACGATATGGATGCGATTTTCGAACTCGCCGAGCGCATTACCGTGCTGCACGAGGGCGCGGTGCTGGCCGAGGGCACGCCGGCGGAGATCCAGCGCAACAGCTTCGTCCAGGAAGCCTATCTCGGCGGCGTCGCGGCATGAGCGCGCTGCTCGAGGTCGAGAACCTGAACAGCTATTACGGCGACAGCCACATCCTGTTCGATATTTCGCTGCACGTCGCCAAGAACGAGGTCGTGGCGCTGCTCGGCCGCAACGGCGCCGGTAAAAGCACGACGCTGAAGAGCCTGATCGGCATGGTGCGCCCGCGCTCGGGCCGCATCGTCTTCGACGGCTCGCCGATCCACGGCCTGAAGTCCCACGCCATCGCCGTGCGCGGATTACAGCTCGTGCCCGAGGATCGCCGTATCTTCGGCAGTTTGAGCGTCGAGGAGAATCTCGTCCTGGCGGGGCTGACGGCGAAATCGCGCTGGCCGCTGGATCGCGTCTGGGAGGTTTTTCCCCGGCTGCGCGAGCGCCGCCGCGGCCGCGGCACCGATCTGTCCGGCGGCGAACAGCAGATGCTGGCGATTGCGCGCGCGCTGGTGCGCGACCCGAAGATCGTGCTGCTCGACGAGCCGTTCGAGGGATTGGCGCCGATCATCGTGCGCGACCTCGTCGCCACCTGCCGCACCCTCGTCGAAGCCGGGCAGACGCTGGTGATCGTCGAGCAGAATGTCACCGCCGCGATGACGCTCGCCGATCGCGTCTACATCATCGGCAACGGCCACATGATCGAGGCGATGAGCGCGCAGGCGGTGCGCGATCAGCCCGAGGTGCTGCACCGTCATCTCGGCGTTTAGGATCGGTCAGCCATCGCCGATTCGCAGATGACTTGCGCTTGATCCCGCGATAGACCCTGCCGCCAGGAGGAGAGGGCATGGCCGTTCCGGCCCCAGGGGCGCCGCGTCCGCCGGCGCCGCAATACAGCCATCGCGAAGTGCTCGGCATGCTGAGCGGCGCGCTGCTCGGCCTGCTGCTCGCGGCGCTCGATCAGACCATCGTCGTGACGGCGCTGCCGTCGATCGCCGCCGACTTCAACGGCCTGGAGCACCTCGCCTGGATCGTCACCGCCTATCTGCTGACCTCGACCGCATCGACGCCGATCTACGGCAAGCTCAGCGATCTCTACGGCCGGCGGCGCCTGATCCAAATCGCGATCGTGCTGTTCGTCGCCGCCTCGGCGTTTTGCGCGCTGGCGCAGGGCATGGGTCAGTTGATCGCGGCGCGCGCGCTGCAAGGCATTGGCGGCGGCGGCCTCATCAGCCTGTCGCAGGCGATCATCGCCGACATCATCGCGCCGCGCGAACGCGGCCGCTATCAGGTCTATATGAGCGGCGTTTGGGGCGTGGCCAGCGTCGGCGGCCCGGTCGTCGGCGGGCTGTTCGTCCAGTACCTGACCTGGCGCTGGGTGTTCTGGATCAATCTGCCGATCGGTCTCCTCGGCTTGGCGCTCGCCCACCGCGCCTTGAAGCGTTTGCCGGTGCGCCGCGTGCCGGCCCGCATCGATTATCTCGGCGCCGCGATCCTGACGCCCGCCGTCGTGGCGTTGCTGCTCGTCTTCAGCTGGGGCGGCGTGGAATTCTCCTGGCTCTCCCCCGAAATTCTCGGTCTCGCGGCCGCCGGCCTTCTCATGGTCGGTCTCTTCGCGCTGCAGGAGATGCGCGCGCCGGAGCCGTTGCTGCCGCCGCGTCTCTTCCGGAATCCCGTGATATTGGTCGGCAATATCATCGGCTTCGTGGTTTCGGCCGGCATGTTCGGCGCGACCGTGCTGCTGCCGACCTTCCTGCAGCTCGTTCTCGGGATGAGTCCGGGCAATACCGGCCTGCTGCTGATTCCGCTCATGGGCGGCACCGTCCTCGGCGCCTATCCGACCGGTCAGTGGATGCGCCATAGCGGCCGGTACAAGAAGGCGCCGCTCATCACCCTGTCGCTTGCCGTGCTCTCCTTCGGGCTGCTCGCCACGACGGGCTCCTCGACGCCGCCCTTGCTGGTGGCGTTCTATATCCTGCTGCTCGGCGTGGGCGTCGGCGGCGCCATGCCGGCGACTTTGGTCGCGGTACAGAACGCCGCCGAGATGCGCGACACCGGCACGGCGACGTCGAGCGTCACCTTTTTTCGGTCGCTCGGCGGCTCGTTCGGCGCCGCCATTCTATGGTCGATCTTGCTTGCCACGGTGGAGGGGCAGGTGGCGGCGATGGGGGTTGCCGGAACCGGCTTGCCCCGCGATTTATTGCGCGGCGGCACCCTCGGGCTCAGCCCGGCGGCGCGCGATATCCTTGCGCAATCCTTCGATTGGGCCTTCGCCGGCGGTGCCGCGATGATGGTGGCGGCGGTTCTCGGGACGTTGGCGTGGAAGGAGATTCCGCTGCGCGAGAGCCTGACGCGGAGCGAGCCGCCGATCGAATTCTGATTCGGAATGCCTAACCGGCGCCGGCGAATGCCGGCTTGGGCGAGGACGGCTTGCGGCCGACGCCGACGCGCAGGCTGAGGAACGCCGCCAGCATGGACAAGGCGCCGGCACCGAAGAAGGCGGCGTTGTAATTGCCGAGCTCGACATGGAGCAGCCCGCTGCCATAGGCGGCGGCGGCCGCGCCGAGCTGGTGCATCACCATGATCCAGCCATACATCATGCCGGCGTTCTGCACGCCGAAGGCATTGGCGGCGAGCCGCACGGTCGGCGGCACGGTGGCGATCCAGTCGAGGCCGTAGAAGATGCCGAACAGCGCCAGGCCCCAGAAGGACAGATCGAAGGCGTAGGGCAGGAAGAGCAGCGACACGCCGCGCGCGGCGTAATAGAAGAACAGCAGCCAGCGGCTGTCGAAGCGGTCGGTGAACCAGCCGGAAATCGTGGTGCCGACGATGTTGAACACGCCCATGAAGGCGAGGATGCCCGCCGCCGTCGTCTCGGGAATGCCGTGGTCGAGGCAGGCCGGAATGAAATGCGTGCCGATCAGGCCGATCGTGCTGGCGCCGCAGACGAAGAAGCCGGCGGAGAGATACCAGAAATCGCGATGGACGACCGCGACGCCGAGCGCGGAAAACGCCGCCGCGAAGGGATTGGCCTTGGGCGCCGGCGGCGGCACCGCTACATCCGGCGGCTGGCCGTATGGCGTGAGACCGATATCGGCCGGGTGATCGCGCATCAGCAGCCAGGCGAGGGGAATCGTCGCCAGCACAAAGGCGCAGCCGATGAACACCGAAACCCGCCAGCCGTAATGCGCCACCGCAGTGGCGAAGAGCGGCAGGAACACGAGCTGTCCCGCCGCCGTGCTGCCGGTGAGGAACCCCATCACCACGCCACGGCGCGCGACGAACCAGCGGTTGGCGACCACCGCCGCCATCACCATCGCGGCGGCGCCGGTGCCGCTGCCGAGCGCCAGGCCCCAGATCGGCCACAGATTCCACGGTGCGGTGATGAACGGCGTGAAGCCCATGCCGATCAGGGTGAGCGCCAGCGCGCCGACCATGGTGGCGCGCAGGCCGAAGCGGTCGATGCAGCCGGCCGAGAACGGTCCGATCAAGCCGTAGGAGAAGAGCTGCAGCGCGATGGCGAGGGAAATGGTCGCGCGGCTCCAGCCGAATTCGCTCTCGAGCGGCACAATCAGCACCGTCGGCGCCGAGCGCATGCCGGCCGCGATCAGCAGCACGGCGAAGGTAACGCCCATCACCACCCAGCCGTAATGGAGCCTCGTCCGTCCCGATTCGATTCGCGTTTCGGCCATCGCGCGCCCGATCCTCATGGCAGTCCCCGTCATCGACTCTCGCCCAGGCGGCCGGGAAACGCCAAGGATTCAGATTGCATGGCTGCGCTGCGGCCGGCGGGATCACCGCTTCTTCGTCCGTTTGGTCGGCGCCGCCGCGAGCGGGTCGTCGGGCCAGGGATGCCGGGGATAGCGGCCGCGCATCTCGCCGCGCACCTGCGGATAGGTGTTTTTCCAGAATCCGGCGAGATCCCGGGTTACCGCCAGGGGCCGGCCGGCCGGCGACAGCAGATGGACGACCAGGTTGATGCGCCCGCCCGCCACCGCCGGGCTTTCGCGGGCGCCGAACATCTCCTGCAGCTTGACGGCGAGCACCGGAATCTCCTGGCCGTAATCGATCGCAATGCGCGAGCCGCTCGGGGCGGCGACATGTATCGGCGCGAGCCGGTCGAGCGCCTGGCGGTCGCCATACGACAATCGCGCCGCCAGCGCCGCCCCGAGATCGACGCGGCCGAGCTGTGCGCGGCGCGCGATGCCGGCCAGATAAGGCGCCAGCCACTCCTCGAGTCCGGCGAGCAGGGCCGCATCCGACCAGTCGGGCCATTTCTCGCCCTCGCTCCGGCGCAGGAAATCGACGCGTGCGCGCAAGGATTCCGCCTCGCCAGTCCAGGGCAGCGCGCGGATGCCCATCTGCCGGATGCCCTCGACCAGCGCCGCCGCGACGGAGGCCGGGTCGGCATTGACGAGCGGCTTGTCGTCGAGCGCCAGCGCACCGAGCTTGCGCCGCCGCCGCGCCAGCACCGTCTCGGTGCGCGCATCCCAGCCGATGGTTTCCTCGCTCTCGATCCGGTCGGCGAAATTCTCCTCGATCTCCTCGCGGGTCAGCGGCGCGGCGAGAAAAATGCGCGCCACGCGCCTCTCCCCATCCAAATCGGCGACGGCCAGGTAATCCGCCGCCGCGAGCGGATCGGCCGGCGGCAGCTCGGCGCCTTTGCCGTTGGCGAGCAGGAACTGCCCGGGCATGTCCCTGCGCCGCTGCGCGACGCGGTCGGGATAGGCCAAGGCGAGGACGCGGCCGGTCTGTCGCGCATCGATCGCGTCGCCGCGAATATCGAGCCGTCGCGCGAGCTGCTTTGACGCGTCGCGCGCTCGCTCCACGCCGCCGCGATCGACGCTCAGGCCGGCCGGCAGGTGCCGGGCGGCACCGCGTTCCGCCAGGAGTTCGACGCGCAGCCGGAGATCGGCGTCGCGCAAGCGCGGCGCGGCGCGGACGATGTCGCGCTCCATCAACAAGGCGGCGATGGCGACCGCGAGCGCGCCATGGCCCTGTGACTTCGCCGCCAGCGCCATATGCGCCAGCCGCGGATGAAGGCCGAGCGCCGCCATTTCCTTGCCGTGGCGGGTGATCTTGCCGCCGGCATCCAGGGCGCCGAGCCGGCGGAGCAGCGCCTGCGCCTCGGCATAGGCCGCCTCGGGCGGCGGCTCGAGGAAGGCGAGGGCGCGCGGATCGGGCGAGCCCCATCGCGCCAGCGCCAAGCCGAGCGGCGCCAAATCGGCTTCGAGGATTTCCGGCACATTGAAGGCGCGCAGCTGCGCCTCCTCGGCGGCGGGCCACAGCCGATAGCCGATGCCCGGCGCGAGCCGTCCGGCGCGCCCGCTGCGCTGCTTGGCCGAGGCTTGCGAGACCCGCACCGTCACCAGCCGCGTCATGCCGCTGCCCGGCTCGTAGCGCGGCACGCGCATCAATCCGCCGTCGATGACGATCCGAATGCCCTCGATCGTCAGGCTGGTCTCCGCGATCGAGGTCGCCAGCACCACTTTCCGCCGGCCTGGCGGCGCCGGGGCGAGGGCCTCGTCCTGCGCGCCGGGCGCCAGATCGCCATAGAGCGGCGCGACGACGATCTCCGGCCCGAGCGCCATTTCTTCGAGAAGCCGCGCAACGCGCCGGATTTCGGCGCCGCCGGGCAGAAAGACGAGAACGCCGCCGTCCTCTTCCTGCAAGGCGCGGTGGATCGCGGCGGCCGTCGCCGTCTCGAATCGCTCGGGCGGCGGCCGGTCGAGATGGCGGATCGCCACCGGATGGAGTCGTCCCGCGCTGCGGATCACCGGCGCCCCCTCCAGCAGGCGCGCCACCCGGTCGCCCTCCAGCGTCGCCGACATCACCAGCAGGCGCAGATCGTCGCGCAGATGCTTGCGCGTTTCGATCGCCAGCGCCAAGCCGAGATCGCCGTCGAGGCTGCGTTCGTGGAATTCGTCGAAGACGAGGCAGCCGACGCCGTCGAGGCTCGGATCGTCCTCGATCATGCGCGGCAGGATGCCTTCGGTCAGCACTTCGATACGCGTATCCTTGCCGATCCGCGTTTCAAGGCGGGTGCGGAAGCCGACCGTCTCGCCGGCGCTCTCGCCGAGCAGCGCGGCCATGCGCCGCGCCGCCGCGCGCGCCGCCAGCCGGCGCGGCTCGAGCATCAGGATTTTCCGCCCGCTCAGCCACGCCGCGTCGAGCAGCGCCAGCGGCACCAGCGTCGTCTTGCCGGCGCCGGGCGGCGCCTCGAGCACGGCCGCGCCCTTTTCCGCCAACGCCGCCTGCAAGGCGGGCAGCGCCTCGGCGATGGGCAGATCGCGCAGGTGAATCGCCAGATTTGGCTTGGCCACCGCGCTCACAAGCCGGTGACGAACTTCGCCATCACCACGATGATCGCGACCTGCAGGGCGCCCTGTAGCCCGGTATGACGGACATAAACGCGCATCAGGCGGCCGAGCCTCGCGAAATCCGGCCGCTCCTTTTGCAGCTCAAGACAGGTGATAAAATTGGTGGGCAGCAGAACGCCGAGCCCCTGAAGGGTGAGGATGGCGATGATGACCAGGGCGGCATCGACCCACAAATGCTCGGGATAGCCGATTTCGAGAAATCCCAGGCGTCTGGCCAGGACGTAGCCGGCCGTGCCGGTGAGGATGGCGAGCGACGGCATCAGGAACAGCATGCGCGGGATCAGCTTGACCGCGATCGCCCGCCGCGCCGGAATCTCGATCTGGCGCAGCGCGGGGCCGAGCACGAATCCGACGAAGATGTCGATGCCCGTCCACATCACGCCGCACATGACGTGGATAAAATTGAGAAAGTAGATGCTGTCCGTCAGGATCGCCGCCGCCAGCGCGGCGAATGCCAGCGCCACCCAGCGCAAATGACCCCAGCGGATCAAGCCGGCTTGCGCGCCCGCTGCTTGCGAAATTGCCATGATGCGGATGATAGCTCAATTCGCCGCGGGCGGAAGGGCGCGCGCTTGCGCCGCTTACGCGGCGCGCGCCATTATTGAGGCTCGATGAAAGCCGCCCTTGCCATCGTTGCCGCCATCGTCGCCGCGATCGTCCTGTCGCAGCTGCTGTTCGATTTCTACGATTGGAACCGGCAGCAATCCTGCGCCACCGGCGGCGGCCGCAATTGCGGCCAGCTGCGCATCCCGCTCAACGGCCGCTGATCAACCGGCAAGCATCACGCCGATCAGGCGACCCACCCCATAGGTGATCGCCGCGGCCCCGAGGCCGATGGCGAATTGGCGGCATCCCGAGAAGAACAGGCCGCGGCGCGTGACGAGGGAGGTCGCCGCGCCGATGATGAACATGACAACGCCGCTCAACCCGGCGCCAACCCAAACCGCCGTCGCGTCGCTCATGAACAGGAAGGGCAGCAGCGGCACCGCCGCGCCCGCGGCAAAGAGCAGGAACGACGTACCGCCGGCGATCCAGGCCGAGCCGCCCAGACCCTCCGGATCGATGCCGAGCTTTTCGCGCGCGACGACGTCGAGGGCCACGCGCCGCCTGCTGAAGAGGCCGTCGACCACCCGTCCGGCCTGGCGCTCGCTCAGGCCCTTCTCTTCGAAGCTCCCCGCGAGTTCGCGCTTTTCCTTTTGCGGCGCCCGCTGGATCGCGCGGGATTCGGCCGCAACTTGCGCCTCGTTGAATTCGCGCGACGTGTTGACCGAAAGCCACTCCCCCATGGCCATCGAGCAAGCGCCCGCGATGAGCCCGGCCAGGCCCGACACCAGCAACGCGTGCGCCGAAATCCCCGCGCCGAAGACGCCGGCGACCAGGCTGAGATTGGAAACCAGGCCGTCATTGGCGCCCAGCACCGCCGCCCGGAGGGCATTGCCGCCGCCGGCGGTATCGAGTTTCTTCTTCTTTGCTTTATTGGGCATGGCCATCGTTATAGCATTGGCTTCCGGTGCTTGGGCATCACAAGCGCCGAGAATGTATCGACGAGGGCAACATGGCGAAGATCGAGAAAACCGACGCGGAATGGCAAACGGAATTGACCCCCGAGCAGTTCCGCATCGCACGCCAGAAGGGCACCGAGCGGGCTTTCACCGGGGAATATTGGGACAGCAAATCGCCCGGCACGTATGTCTGCGTCTGCTGCGGCCAGCCGCTCTTTTCCGCCGACACCAAGTTCGATTCCGGCACCGGCTGGCCGAGCTTCTACCAGCCGTTGGAGAAAGAGGCGGTCAAGACCGAAGCCGATCGCAGCCTATTCATGGCCCGGACCGAAGCGATGTGCGCCAAATGCGACGCGCATCTCGGTCACGTTTTTCCCGACGGTCCGAAGCCGACCGGTCTGCGCTATTGCATCAACTCAGGCGCGCTCAAGCTGACGCCGAAGAAATAGCCGTCAGCTTCCCACCTTCAGCGGCTGGACCAGGCCGCGCAGGCAGGCGATCACGCTCAGCGCGGTGATGCGGCCGGTCTTGGGATTTTCGGACGGCACGTTCTCGATCGACATCGTGAAATGGGCGCTGTCGGCATCCACTTCGATGCTGTGCGTGTTGCGGTCGAGCGCCGGATCGGCCCAGATCTCCAGGCGTGTCCGGTCGGCACCGATGCCCGCCAGGGAAAGCGCCGCCGCGACGTTGACGTTGGCGGGAAAGCCCTTGGCGCCCTCGCGTGCGCTGCCTTCGAAGACCTTGAGCGGCGCGGTGAGCCCGGCGAGCGAGATCCCGCGCTCGACCAGATAGGGCGCGCCGTCGAGCCCGGCCGGCGGCTTGCGGGTCACCATCTTGACCGAATGAATCCGGCCCTCGGCGGCCGCCCGCACGGCATCGAGCCCGATGAGCGCGCCGGTTGGGACGATGATGCGCGCGCCCTTTTCCCGGGCGCGCTCGACCAGATCGAAATGCCGCAGTAGCGCGCCGACGCTCAGCGGCACGAAGATGCGGCGCCGGTCGATCGCGGCTTCGGCGATCTCGCGGAAACACGCCGCCGGCAGGCATTCGACGACGATGTCGGCATGCTCGGCGAGCTCGCGCAATTCAACCACCGGTGCGGCGACATGCGCCGCCTTGAGCCGCGAAGCGGCGGCGCTCCTGTCGCGCGCCGACGTTGCGACGAGGCGCAGGCCCGGAATCCCGGCGGCGAGGCGGTGCGCCACTTCCAGGCCGATCGCGCCCAGCCCGGCGACCGCCACGCTCAAATCCTTGCCGTTTCCAGCCGTCATCGGCACCCTCCGGCCGTCAGGATCGCAGAACGGACGGCGATGGGCGAGGCGGAAAACTTCACCGGCACCATGCCGATGCGCGCGGCGCACCGGATCGATCCGGCGCGGCTCGCCGCCTGGATGAAGGACAACGTGCCCGGCTTCCGCGGCACGCCGGCCATCGAGCAGTTCAAGGGCGGCCAATCCAATCCGACCTATCGGGTCGAATCCGCCGGCAAGCGCTATGTGCTGCGCCGCAAGCCGCCGGGCAAGCTCCTGCCCTCGGCCCATGCGGTGGACCGCGAATACCGCATCGTCACCGCGCTCGCAGCGACCGATGTGCCGGTGGCGAAGACCTACGCGTTCTGCCTCGACGAATCCGTCATCGGCACCGCCTTCTATGCGATGGATTGCGTCGCTGGCCGGATCTTCTGGGATCCGGCGCTGCCCGGCGTGGCGCCCGCCGAGCGCGCGGCGATCTACGATGCGATGAACGACACCATCGCCCGGCTCCATCGCGTCGATTACGCGGCGCTCGGCCTCGGCGATTTCGGCCGCCCCGGCAATTACGCGAAACGCCAGATCGAGCGCTGGACGCGGCAATACCGTGCCTCGGAGACCGAGCGCATCGCGGCGATGGACAATCTCATCGACTGGCTGCCGGATCATGCGCCCGACGATGCCGAGACCGCGATCGTCCACGGCGATTTCCGCATCGACAACATGATCTTTGCCGCCGATGCGCCGCGCATCGTCGCCGTGCTCGATTGGGAGCTGTCGACCCTCGGGCATCCGGTGAGCGATTTCGCCTATCACATGATGGCGTGGCGGCTCGGGCCCGAATCCTATCGCGGCCTCCTCGGACAAAATCTGCCGGCGCTCGGCATTCCCGACGAAGCGGCCTGTCGCGCGCGCTACGCGCAACGCGTCGGCCGCGCCGATCTGGCGCATTGGGATTTCTACATGGCCTATAATATGTTCCGCCTGGCGGCGATCCTGCAGGGCATCATGGGCCGCGTCGTCGAGGGCACCGCCGCCAATCCGCACGCCGCGGATTCCGGCCGCCGCGCCCGCGCCATGGCCGAAGCCGGCTGGCGCCAGGTTGAGCGCATCGCGGCGGGCGGCTGAGCCGGGCGGCGAGAAAATCCTGGCTTCGGCCGGCGGCTTTGGGCATTGCTTGCGCCTGAACCGCCGCAAGGTCGAACATTGGCCAAGCAAAAGCCGGCCGAGCCCCTCTACCCGTTGGCCATCTTCCGGCCCAACGCGCGCCTCGCGCTGTCGGCGGCGATCGGCGCCGTCATCGCCTGGTACGCCTGGGACTCGCTGCCGTTTCCCTTCCATCTGGCGCTCGGCTGGATCGTCGGCGTCCTTTTCTTTCTCGTCACCACCGCGATGGTCGTCGCCACCGCGACGCCCGAACGCATGCGCGCCCGCGCCCGCAGGCAGGATGCCAGCCGGTCGGTCATCCTCGGGGTCGTCGTGGCGGCGGCAGTGGTGAGCCTGTTCGCGCTGGGGTTCATGCTGCAGCAAAAGGCCGGCGGCCCGATGGGGACCGGCCTGCGCATCCTGATCGCCGGCTGCGCGGTGCTCGCTTCGTGGACGCTGACCCACACGATGTTCGCCCTGCATTACGCGCATCTGTTCTACGGCGACGACCCGGTGCGGAAGGGCGAACAGGATCGCCGCGGCCTCAAATTTCCCGACGAGGAGAATCCGGATTTCTGGGATTTTCTCTATTACGCCTTCGTCGTCGGCATGACCTGCCAGGTCTCCGACGTGCAGGTGACCGGTCGCCATATGCGCCGGCTGACTCTCGGGCATGGCGTTTTGGCGTTCTTTTTCAATGCGATCATCCTGGCCCTGGCGGTCAATTTCATCGCCGGCGCGGTCTAGAAAGCGCTTGCCAGAAGGCGGGTACGGGCACAGATTCAACCTTGGCTGGGGTGCCGGCGAAGCCGGCTGAGATCATACCCACGGAACCTGTCTGGATAATGCCAGCGAAGGGAGCCTGCCATCCGCGACCCAACCGGCCTTAAATCTCCGCACGACCCCGTCGCCATCATCGGCGGCGGCGCCATCGGCTTGGCCATCGGCTGGCGGCTGGCGCAGCGCGGCGTCGCGGTCGATCTGTTCGAGCGCGGCGAGGCCGGGCACGGCGCGAGCTGGGCGGCGGCCGGCATGCTGGCGGCGGGCGTCGAGACCGAGCCGGCCGAGGATTCGCTGAACGCGCTCAACCGGCTGAGCCTGTCGCTGTGGCCCGATTTCGCCGCCGATCTGGAACGCGTATCCGGCATCGCCGTCGATCTGCGCCGCGAGGGCACGCTGATGATCGCGCTCAACCGCGACGATACGGCCCAGCTTCGCTTCACCTACGATTTCCAGCGCGCGCAGGGCATCGAACTCGACTGGCTTTCGGCGCGCCAGGCGCTCGAGCGCGAGCCGCGCCTCAACCCCAATCTCGCCGGCGCGGTCTATAGCCCCGGCGATCACCAGGCCGACAACCGCAAGCTGGTCCGCGCGCTCAAACGCGCCTTCATCGCGGCGGGCGGCACGCTGCACGAGCACGCCGCGGTCGCGGCGATCGAAACAGCGGGCGGCGCGGTGACGGGCCTGCGCCTCGACGACCGGCGGCACGCCGCGTCCTGCGTCGTCCTTGCCGCCGGCGCCTGGTCGGGCGAGATCGCCGGCTTGCCGGCGCGAATTCCGGTGCGGCCGGTCAAGGGCCAGATGCTGGCGCTCAAGATGGATGCGATGGCGCCGCTGCTGCGCCATGTGGTGTGGAGCCCGCGCGTCTATCTGGTGCCGCGCAATGACGGGCGGCTGATCGTCGGCGGCACGGTCGAGGAGAAGGGTTTCGACGCCGAGCTCACGGCGGGCGGCATCCTCGCGTTGCTCGAAGGCGCCTGGCGTGTGCTGCCGGCGGTCGAGGAGCTGCCGATCGACGAGATGTGGGTCGGCTTCCGTCCCGGCTCGCGCGACGACGCACCCCTGCTGGGTCCGAGCGAGGTCGACGGTCTTGTGTTGGCGACGGGCCATTACCGCAACGGCATTTTGCTGACGCCGGTGACGGCGGATGCCGTGGCGCGCTATATCCTGACGGGCGAGGTCGCGGCGGCAATCCAGCCCTTTGCCCTATCGCGCTTCGCCAAGGCCAAGGAACAGGCATGAGCGCCACCATCCGCATCAACGGCCAGGACGAGAAGCTGACGGCGGCGAACGTCGCCGAGCTGTTGCGCGCGCGCGGCATCGACAGCCCGCGCGGCCTGGCGGTCGCCCTCAACGGCGCAGTGGTGCCGGCTCGGCAATGGGACGCGGTGGCGTTGGCGGCCGGCGACATGGTCGAGATCGTCCGGCCCTTCGGCGGCGGGTGATAAAGATGGACACCATCGCGACCAAATCCGATGAATTGGTGATCGCCGGCCGCGCTTTCCCGTCGCGGCTGCTGATGGGCACGGGCGGCTATCCGAACCAGCAGGCGATGCTGGACTCCTTGGCGGCGGGCCAGCCCGCCCTGGTGACGCTGGCGATCCGCCGCATCAGCCTCGAGGCCTATGCCGAAAGCCTGGTCGATCTGCTGGGCGGCAAATATACGCTGCTGCCCAACACCGCGGGCTGCGCCACGGTCAAGGACGCGGTGCTGACGGCCGAGCTCGCGCGCGAGGCGCTCCAGACCGACTGGATCAAGCTCGAGCTCATTGGCGATCGCGAAACACTCTATCCGGATGTGGAGCAGCTGCTGCGCGCGACGGAGGAGCTGGTGAAAAAGGGCTTCACCGTGCTGCCCTATTGCAACGACGATCCGGTGAGCTGCCGCAAGCTGGCCGATGCCGGCGCCGCCGCGGTCATGCCGCTCGGCTCGCCGATCGGCACCGGCCTCGGCATCGTCAATCCCTATGCCATCGAGCGCATCGTCGCGACCAGTGCCGTGCCGGTGATCCTCGACGCCGGCATCGGCACCGCGTCGGATGCGGCCTTCGCCATGGAATTGGGTTGCGACGCGGTGCTGCTCAACAGCGCCGTCGCCAAGGCACGCGATCCGCGGCGCATGGCGGGTGCGATGCGCGCCGCCGTCGCCGCCGGCCGCGACGCGCGGCTCGCCGGGCGCATTCCGAAGCGCAGCCAGGCCGAGCCGTCGAGCCCGCAACTCGGTCTCGTCGGCGGTTGAAGCTTCCCGACCCGGCGCTTCTCATTATCACCGACCGGCTTCAGGCGCGCCGGCCGCTTGAAGAGATCGCCGAGGCGGCGTTCGCCGCCGGCTGCCGCTGGCTCAGCCTGCGCGAGAAGGATCTGCCGCCGCCCGAGCGGCAGGATCTGCTGCGCCGCCTCGTCGAGATCGGCCGCAAATATCACGCCAGCGTGACGGTGCATGGAGATGTCGCGGCGGCCGCCGCGGCGGGCGCGGCCGGAATCCATCTGCCGCGCGACGGCGACGTTGTCGCGGCGCGGCGCATGCTGGGCGCGGGCGCGCTGATCGGTATTTCGGCGCACGACATCGACGAGATCGCGCGCGCCGAAGAGGCGGGCGCCGATTACGTCACGCTGAGTCCGATCTTTCCGAGCGCCGGCAAGCCGGGTTACCCGGCGCTGGGCGTCGACGAGCTCGCCGATTGCGCGGCCAAGACGGTGCTGCCGGTCATCGCGCTGGGCGGCGTCGGCGCCGAACGAATCCCGGCCTGTCTTGCGGCCGGGGCGGCCGGGGTGGCGGCGGTGGGCGCGGTGATGAGCTCCGAGGATACAAGCCATGCGACAACGGCGCTCATCCTCGGGCTGCGTTCCGCCTAGAGTGTTGCCGCGTCCTTGCCGCGTCGCCATAGTGGCGGCCTGCAAATTCGCGAACCAGGAGGCGGCATTTGATCGAACTCCATTATTGGCCGACGCCCAACGGCCACAAGATCACCATTTTTCTCGAGGAAACCGGGACGCCTTACCAGATCTTCCCGGTCAACATCTCCAAGGGCGAGCAGTTCCGCCCCGAATTTCTCAAGATCGCGCCCAACAACCGCATGCCGGCGATCGTCGATCCTGAGCCCACGGATAAAGGCGCGCCGGTCAGCATCTTTGAATCCGGCGCTATCCTCATCTACCTCGCGGAGAAGACCGGCAAGTTTCTGGCGAAGGATTTGCGTCCGCGCTTCGACGCACTGCAATGGCTGTTCTGGCAGATGGGCGGCCTGGGGCCGATGGCCGGACAGAACCACCATTTTTCACTGTATGCGCCGGAGAAGCTGCCCTATGCGATCGAGCGTTACGTGAAGGAGACCAGTCGGCTTTATGCCGTGCTCGACCGGCGTCTCGCCGACCGGCCTTTCGTTGCCGGCGAATATTCCATCGCCGACATGGCCTGTTATCCCTGGGTGGTGCCGTACGAGCGTCAGGGCCAGAAACTCGAGGATTATCCGAACCTCAAGCGGTGGTTCGAGACGATCAAGGTGCGGCCGGCGGTGCAGCGCGCCTACGAGAAGGGCGAAATCTATCGCCGCGATGCCATTCCCAATACCGACCCCCAGGCCCGCAAGATCCTGTTCGGGCAGTCGGCCGAAACCATCCGGCGCGCCTAGATCGCACCGGGTCAAAACAAAAGCCCCCGGCCATTGGCCGGGGGCTTCCGCATAAGCGCTTAGGCGTCGTCGAAACTACAGGTTGGTCGCAACGCTGTTGAACGTGGTCTTCAGGTTGGTGCCAACGGTCGTCAACGCGGTGACGACAACGACGGCGATGAGAGCGGCGATGAGGCCGTATTCGATGGCCGTGGCGCCCGCGTCGTCGCGGAACAGCTTGGTGAGGGTCTTCATGGTCTCTGATCTCCTGGATCCAATGGACAGGCGGGATCATCGGCGGGAACCTCTTAATCCCGGATTAAAACCGCCTCACAAAAAGCGCAGTTGAAATGACGACCCGGCGCGGTCGGTCGGAATTTCCAGAAAATTCAAGAACGACCCGATGCTTTTCAATAAAATACTGCTGAATTATTGGCGGCTCTGTCGCGCTATCTTGTCGTGGCATCCGGTGGGTCGCAGCCGACCCTCTGATCGGTTCCCTGGTCGCCGCGAAAAGGCCCCCGGTCGCGAGCCGGAGGCCTTTTTATTTGTTCCTGATATCGCCGCGTCGCGACGGTCGCTTGCGGCTAGAGCTCTTTGGGTAGCAGACGATCCAGCGAATAGCGCCCGCCGCCGCGGAAGAAGATCGCGAAGCAGAGCAGCCACCAGAGCAGGGCGTATTCGTAGCCCTTGTTGGTCCAGAAATAGCCGTACTGCGATTGGAAGAAGTAGATGATGACGCTCATGTGGATGAAGATGATGAGCGCAGCCAATCGGGTGAACAGCCCGAGCGCCAGGCAAATCGCCCCCACCGATTCGGCGAAGACCGCGAGATAAGCCCATGCCAGCGGATAGGCCACGCCCATCTGCTTGTCGATATAGGGCGCTAGGGTCACCGCACTGCCAAGCATGATCTTTTGGATGCCATGCGGCACCAGCACGGCGCCGGTGGCGAAGCGCATGAACGAATAACTCGCGGGCGCAAACTTCTGGTAGAGCCCGGCGAGGCCCGGAAAGACGAGTCGATTTTTATCGACGATGACGTCCGACATTTCTTCCCCTCCTGAAAAAGTTTCTTCTTCGTTTTAGAACTCGCTGCCGACGATCCGGTCCAGCGCGTAGCGTCCGCTGTGACCCTGCGCCCAGCATAACATTCCCCGGCCCGGCGGACGATCACATCGCCGTTAACGGGCCGCCTCGGGTGGGCCGGCCGCCGGCGGGCTGGCGCATTTGAACGTGGCGCGAACCGGGGTCAGCACCGGGCAAATCTTGATATCGAGCTTTTGCTCGACGAGCAGAGGGGGGCTGCCCGCCGCGCATTCGAGCTTGGCGATGTCGCGCACCTGCTCGGAGCTGCCGCTGAGCCGGCTGTAGCAGACCGAAACCACGGTAACGGTCGGCGTGCCTTGTGCATCGGTTGGTGCGCCGGCGGTGATCGATTTCTCGACCGGATCCGGCGTCGCCGTCTCGAACGGCGCCAGCTTGGAGCAGCCGGCGAGCGCCAGCACCAGAAGGCCGGCAAGGATGCGGCTTGGTCGCGCCCCACCGCCGCGCGCGTTGCGCCCCGGCCGCATCTGGCATTGCATGCCTCGTGTCCCCGTTTTACGGCTTGCCGCGAATGCGGCGCTGCGTGGGTCGCGAGTATAGCGCCGCGCACGTCGCGCGCCAGCGCTCGGGATTTGCGTCTTGACGGGACCGCCGTTCCGTCCGGATACTAGCGGCGATTCCAAGGGGAGCCCCGCCAAGGGGCTGAGACACCGCTTGAGCGCGCCCATCCTGCTTGGCTTGGACCGGCGCGGCGCGGAAACCCTTCGAACCTGATCCGGATCGTGCCGGCGTAGGGACAGGAACGCTTCATGCCCTCACCCTTCGTCGCCCGCTATCCGGTCGGCCGCCGCCCGTCGCACTGCCCGTCGATCGAAGGAGAGCGTCATGCCCGAAGGCATCCTGAGCCAGGAATTCAAGGTTTCGACCGGCCCGCTGCCGGCGTCGCGCAAAATCCATGTTCCGGGCGAGCGCCACCAGGACATCCGGGTGGCGATGCGCGAGATCGATCTCACCCCCTCCGCCAAGGAGCGGCCGGTGCGGGTCTACGATCCCTCGGGCCCCTATACCGATCCGGCGGTGGCAATCGACATCCGCCTCGGCCTCACGCCCTTGCGCGATCCGTGGATCCGGGCGCGCGGCGATGTCGAGGAACAGTCGGGCCGCGCCGTGCGGCCGGAAGACAACGGCCTCAAGGCGGGCGAGGTCAGCGCCGTGCCGCTTTTCGATCGTGCCGGAAGACGGCCGTTGCGCGCGAAGCCCGGCAAGGCCGTGACCCAGCTCGCCTATGCGCGCGCCGGCATCATCACGCCGGAGATGGAATACATCGCCATCCGCGAGAATCTCGGCCGCGAGGGCGCGGCGGCGAAGACCGACGGCGAATCTTTCGGCGCGGCGATTCCGGCCTACGTCACGCCGGAATTCGTGCGCGACGAGGTGGCGCGCGGCCGCGCCATCATCCCGGCCAACATCAACCACCCGGAAGCGGAGCCGATGATCATCGGCCGCAATTTCCTGGTGAAGATCAATGCCAATATCGGCAACTCGATCGTCACCTCTTCGGTCGCCGAGGAAGTCGACAAGCTGGTCTGGGCGATCCGCTGGGGCGGCGACACGGTGATGGATCTGTCGACCGGCAAGCACATCCATAACATTCGCGAATGGATCATCCGCAACGCGCCGGTGCCGATCGGCACCGTGCCGATCTATCAGGCGCTCGAGAAGGTCGATGGCGCCGCCGAGGAGCTTACCTGGGAAATCTTCCGCGACACGCTGATCGAGCAGGCGGAGCAAGGCGTCGATTATTTCACCATCCATGCCGGCGTCCGGCTGCCGTTCATTCCGATGACGGCCAAGCGCGTCACCGGCATCGTCTCGCGCGGCGGATCGATCATGGCAAAATGGTGCCTGGCGCATCACAAGGAGAATTTCCTCTACGCGAATTTCGAGGAAATCTGCGACATCATGAAGGCCTATGACGTCAGCTTCTCGCTCGGCGACGGCTTGCGCCCGGGCTCGACGGCGGACGCCAACGACGAGGCGCAATTCGCCGAGCTGAAGACCCTTGGCGAGCTCACCCGGATCGCCTGGCGGCACGATGTGCAGGTGATGATCGAAGGGCCCGGTCACGTGCCGATGCACAAGATCAAGGAGAACATGGATCTCCAGCTCGAGCAGTGCCACGAGGCGCCGTTCTATACCCTCGGCCCGCTGGTGACCGACATCGCGCCCGGCTACGATCACATCACCTCGGGCATCGGCGCGGCGATGATCGGCTGGTTCGGTACGGCGATGCTGTGCTACGTGACGCCGAAGGAGCATCTGGGCCTGCCGGATCGTGACGACGTCAAGGTCGGTGTCATCACCTACAAGATCGCGGCGCATGCGGCGGACATGGCAAAGGGCCATCCGGGATCGCGCGAGCGCGACGATGCGCTGTCGCGCGCGCGATTCGAGTTCCGTTGGCGCGACCAGTTCAACCTGTCGCTCGATCCGGAAACCGCCGAGAAATTCCACGACCAGACGCTGCCCGCCGAAGGCGCCAAGCTCGCGCATTTCTGCTCGATGTGCGGACCGAAATTCTGCTCGATGAAAATCTCGCAGGAAGTGCGCGACTATGCCGAGAAGGGCATGGCCGAGAAATCGGCGGCGTTCCGTGACGAGGGCAGCGAGATCTACAAGGTGCTTGAAGGCCGGGCGGCCCCCGTCGATCCGTGAGCAAGCCCGCGCCCTCGTCGAAGCCGGGCCGGCTCTATCCCGAGCGGCCGATCATCGGCTGCCTCGCCATCGTCAAGCGGGCGGGGTGCGTCCTGCTGGCGCAGCGCTCGCTGCCGCCGGGGGTCGACAAATGGGGCTTTCCCGGCGGCATGCAGGAGCTGGGCGAGACCGTCTTCGAATGCGCGCGGCGCGAGTTGTTGGAAGAGACCGGAATCGCCGCCGAGCCCGAAAAGGTGCTCACCGTGGTCGAGGCCATCCGCCAGGACGACAAGGGCAAGGTGATGACTCACTTCACGCTGGTCTGCGTCCTGCTCGATTGGCGGCGCGGCGAAGGCGAGCCGATCGAAGACGCCAAGCAGGTCAAATGGCTCGATCTCGCCGGCGCGGCGAAGCTTGAAACCTTTCCCGACACACTGTCGCTGATGCGGATGGCGCTGGGGACGTAGGCCGGCGAGGGTCATCATGTCAGCAAATGCCTGTGGTAGCGCCAAATCGGAATATGGTAAGAGCAACCTAACAAAGGGCGCGGCATCCATCATTGGATGCCGCCAATAATCGACCGATCTTCAGGGAGGATACCTTGACCAACACATTCCGTTTTCGTTTGCTCGCCGCCATGCTGGGCCTTGGCGCCGTCGCGGCGCTGTCGGCGCCGGCCATGGCGCAGACGCTGCGCGCCTCGCATCAGTTTCCCGGCGGCAAGGGCGACGTGCGCGACGACATGGTGCAAATGATCGCCAAGGAGGTCAAAGCCGCCAATGTCGGTCTCGATATGCAGGTCTATCCGGGCGCTTCGTTGTTCAAGCCCAACGACCAGTGGAACGCGCTGGTCAACGGCCAACTCGACGTCTCGCTCTTCCCGCTCGATTATGCCAGCGGCAAGGTGCCGGCCTTCAGCGCGACGCTGATGCCCGGCCTGATCCGCAGCCCCGATCGCGCCAAGCGGATCGATCAGTCGCCGTTCATGACCGACATGCGCAAGATCATCTCCGACGGCGGCGTGATTGTGCTGTCGGATGCGTGGTTCGCGGGCGGCATGGCGTCGAAGGAAGGCTGCATCGTCAAGCCGGACGACCTGAAGGGCATCAAGTTCCGTGCCGCGGGACCGACCTTCGCCGCGATGTGGCAGGCGGCGGGCGCCAATATCGTGACGCCGCCCTCCAACGAGATCTACAACGCATTCCAGACCGGCGTCGTGCAGGCGACCGACACCAGTCTCGGCACCTTCCAGTCCATGCGCCTCTACGAGCAGACCAAGTGCCTGACGGCGCCCGGCAACAACGCGCTGTGGATGATGTATGAGCCGGTGCTGATGTCGAAGAAGAACTTCGACGCGCTCAACAAGCAGCAGCAGGCGGCGATTCTCAAGGCCGGGAAGGACGCCCAGGCCTATTACGAGTCCAAGGCGAAAGCCGTGGACGACGAGGCGATCAAGGCATTCAAGGACCACGACGTCAAGGTCGTGACATTGACCGATGCGGAGTTCGACGTCTGGCTCGCGCTCGCCAAGAAGACGTCCTATGCCGATTACGCCAAGGAAGTGCCGAACGGGCAGAAGCTGCTCGACGAAGCCTTGGCGGTTAAATAGCAACGCGGTCGGGGATTTGCCGGCACCGACGCCGCATTCGCGCATGGATGCGTTCATCAAGGCGGTCAAAACCGTCTCGCAGGCCTGCGGCATCTTCGCCGCAGGCCTGATCGCCATCGGCGTCTTCGTTGTCTGCGAGATGGTGTTCGAGCGCTCGGTGCTCGGAAGCAACACCATCTGGCAGGGCGATTTCACCACCAACTGCCTGGTCGCGGCGACTTTCATCGGCAGCCCCTACGTGTTGATGACGCGTGGCCACGTCAATGTGGACGTGCTGCCGCTCCATTCCGGGCCGCGGCTGCGTTGGTGGCTGGCGCTGTTCTCGATCCTGTTGGCGATGACATTCGTCATCGTCATGGCGGTGCTCGCCTACAACTTTTGGCACGAGGCCTGGGTCAATAATTGGCGCTCGAACACGGTGTGGCGCGAGCGGCTTTGGATTCCCTATGCCGCGATGCCGATCGGGCTCGGCCTGCTCACGCTGCAATACGTTGTTGAGCTGATCTGTCTCGTGACCGGACGCGAGCCGCCGTTCGGCATCAAAGGCAACACCCCGGTCAATCCCGAGGTTATTCCGTGACCCCCACAGTGGCCGGGACGCTGGTGCTGGTGGCGACGCTCGTCTTGCTCGTTTCGGGCGTGCCGGTGGCTTTCGGCATCGGCGCGGTATCGCTGATCTTCATAGCGATATTTCAGGGCCTGGGCAGCCTGCATGTCGTGGCCGAAACGTTCTATTCGGGCCTCGACGATTTCACCCTCGTCTCCATCCCGATGTTCGTGATGATGGGCGCGGCCATCGGCTCGTCGCCCGCTGGCAAGGATCTCTACGAGGCGCTCGATCGCTGGCTCTACCGCCTGCCGGGGGGCTTGGTGATCTCCAATCTCGGCGCCTGCGCGATCTTCGCCGCGCTCACCGGCTCGTCGCCGGCGTGCTGCGCCGCGATCGGCAAGATGGGCATTCCCGAGATGCGCCGCCGCGGCTATCCCGACGGTGTCGCCACCGGCTCGATCTGCGCCGGCGGCACGCTCGGCATTCTCATCCCGCCCTCGATCACCTTCATCCTTTATGGCATCGCCACCGAGAACTCGATCGGCCGGCTGTTCCTCGCCGGCGTCATGCCCGGAATCATGCTGACCAGCTTCTTCATGGCGTGGACGCTCTTCACCATCTGGCGCAGCGGCTTCCGCCCCTACGCCGCGGATTTCCGCTATAGCTGGAAGCAGAAATTCGTCTCCATTCCCAAGATCGCTCCTTTCATCGTCATAATCGTCGGCGTGATGTATGCGCTTTATGGCGGCCTCGCCACGCCGTCGGAGGCGGCCGGGGTCGGCGCGGCGCTCTGCTTCCTCCTCGCGGTCGCCATCTATCGGATGTGGCGCCCGACCGATTGGTGGAAGATCCTCCGGGATACCGCGCGCGAATCCATCATGATCCTGACCATCATCGCCGCGGCGGTGGTGTTCGGCTATATGCTGACATCGCTCTACCTGACGCAAACGCTGGCGCAGGGCATCGCGGACATGCACGTCAACCGCTGGGTGTTGATGTTCATGATCAACATCTTCCTGTTGGTCTGCGGATTCTTCATCCCGCCGGCGGCGATCATCTTGATGACCAGTCCGATCCTGCTGCCGATCATCACCGCCGCCGGCTTCGACCCGATCTGGTTCGGCGTCATCCTGACCATCAACATGGAAATCGGTCTCATCCATCCGCCGGTCGGCCTCAATATCTATATCGTCAGCGCCATCGCGCCCGACGTGCCCCTGACCAAGATCATGTGGGGGACGTTGCCCTACGTCCTCTGCATGTTCCTGGCCCTCATCGTCCTTTGTATTTTCCCCGAGATCGCTACTTGGCTGCCCGACTACCTCATGGGTGCGATGCATTGAACGGCCCCCGGGCGGCGGTTCGTTTGGTTAAATTCCGCCGTCGCTGCAACCTTTGACGCCGTTCGGGCTTTAATGCTGTGCGCGCCGGCGTGTATTTTGGGCCGGCACGATTCGTTTTGGCAGGGAGGGAAGGAATATGAGAGGACTTCTGGTCGCGGGAATCGTGCTGATCGTGCTCGGC
The DNA here is from genome assembly GCA_035648735.1 of Allostellaceae bacterium. Classification (GTDB taxonomy): domain Bacteria; phylum Pseudomonadota; class Alphaproteobacteria; order ATCC43930; family CGMCC-115725; genus REEB95. The sequence continues at coordinate 5 of DASRKX010000060.1, read as the reverse complement.
ATTGC
>DASRKX010000059.1:0-15544 GCA_035648735.1 Allostellaceae bacterium | reverse complement strand
GCCGATGGCGCCGACGAGATCAGCCATCGGAGCGGCTCGGACGGGTCACGCGCGGCAGCCTACCGCGTAGCCGCGCTCAGACGCGCGCGAGCGTCCGCGTGCGACCTTGGTCACATGCGCGGTGGCCACGCCCGCGCGTCTGCGGTAGTGTCAATGGCACGGTCATGCAAGCGGTTGCAGGTATCCCGGCGTCGTGACCGGCGACTCGGCCCAGCCCGTGACGCGCGCACCTTCAGACGCCGACCGCCAGCCGCTCAGCCCGATGCGCCGCGCGATCGCGCAGTCGACCTCGGCGAGCGCGCTGATCCCGCAGTTCACGCTGCAGCGGAGCGCGGTGCTCGACGCGGTCGAGGCGGAGCGGGCCCGGCTGCGAGCAGCTGACGTGCGCGTCTCCTACCAGGACTTCGCCGTCGCGGCGGCTGCCGCGGCCCTCGTCCGCCACCCGGGAGTGAACGCGAGCTTCGACGTTGACGCGATCGTGACCCACGCGGCCGTCAACGTCGGGATCGCGATCGCGCTCGCGGACGGGCTCGTCGGTCCTGCGATCCTCGACGCCGACCGGCTGTCGGTCGTCGAGATCGCCGCGGCGCGGATCCGGCTGAACGAGGCCGTCCGCGAGCAGCGGATCGGCGGCCGCGAACTGTTCGGGGCGACCTTCACGGTCTCGAACCTCGGGCCGCTCGGCGTCGAGAGCTTCTCCGCGCTGGTCGTCCCGCCGCAGGCGGCGATCCTGGCCGTGGGCGCCGTCAGCGGCGCCCCGCTCGCGCCCCGGGTCGCGCTGTCGCTCTCCTGCGACCACCGCGTCGTCGACGGGGCTGTCGGAGCGCGTTTCATGCAGGCGTTCAAGCGGCTGATCGAACAGCCCGCGCTGATGCTGCTCTGATGCCCGAAACCTCCTTTGACCTCATTGTGCTCGGCGGCGGGCCGGGCGGGTATGTCGCGGCGATCCGCGCGGCGCAGCTCGGCATGAAGACCGCGGTCGTCGAGCGCGAGCATCTCGGCGGCATCTGCCTCAACTGGGGCTGCATCCCGACCAAGGCGCTGCTGCGCAGCTCCGAGATTTCGCATCTCCTCCGTCATCTTGGCGATTATGGGTTCTCGGCCAAGGACATCAGCTTCGACATCAAGAAGGTGGTCGAGCGCTCGCGCAAGGTGGCGAACCAGCTGTCGCAGGGCGTCGCCTTCCTGCTGAAGAAGAACAAGGTGCCGGTGTTCGACGGCAGCGGCGTTCTCGCCGGCAAGGGCAAGGTGAAGGTCACCGGCAAGACCAATGCCGAGCTCGCCGCCAAGCACATCATCATCGCCACGGGTGCCCGGGCGCGGGCGCTGCCCGGACTCGAGCCCGACGGCAAGCTGGTCTGGACCTACAAGGAGGCGATGGTGCCGCCGGCCATGCCGAAATCGCTGCTGGTGATCGGCTCGGGCGCCATCGGCATCGAATTCGCCAGCTTCTATCGCAATATGGGCGCCGAGGTCACGGTGGTCGAGGTGCTCGATCGCATCCTCCCGGTCGAGGACGAGGAGATCTCGGCCTTCGCCCGCAAGGTCTTCGAAAAGCAGGGCATGAAAATCCACACCGGCGCCACGGTGAAGGCGCTGAAGAAGGGCGCGGACGATGTGACCGCGACGGTCGAGGCTGCCGGAAAAAGCTTTGAAATCAAGGCTGACCGAGTGGTTCTTGCCATCGGAATCGTGGGCAATGTCGAGCATCTCGGCCTCGAGGGCACCAAGGTCAAGGTCGAGAAGACGCATATTGTCGCCGATCAATGGATGGCGACGGGCGAGCCGGGGGTTTACGCCATCGGCGACGTCGTCGGCCCGCCCTGGCTGGCGCATAAGGCGAGCCACGAAGGCGTCCTCTGCATCGAGCATATCGCTGGCCTCAAGACCGCCCATCCGCTCGACGTGCGGAACGTGCCGGGCTGCACCTATTGCATGCCGCAGGTGGCAAGCGTCGGCTTGACCGAGAAGGCGGCCAAGGCCGCCGGCTACGAGCTCAAGATCGGCCGTTTTCCCTATATCGGCAACGGCAAGGCGATCGCGCTCGGCGAACCCGAGGGCTTCGTCAAGACGGTGTTCGATGCCAAGACCGGCGAGCTGCTGGGCGCGCACATGATCGGCGCCGAGGTCACCGAGCTGATCCAGGGCTACGCCATCGCCAAGACGCTCGAAAGCACCGAACAGGAACTGATCGAGACCATCTTCCCGCATCCGACCTTGAGCGAGATGATGCACGAGGCGGTGCTTGAAGCCTATAAGCGCGCCATCCACATCTAAGGCCATGAGCGTCATTCCGCTGCGCCATCCCGAGAAAGCGCATAAGCCCGACCAGCTCTCGCCGCCGAAGCCGGATTGGCTGCGCGTCAAGGCGCCGAATTCGCCCGAATACCGGGCGACGCGCGATTTGATGCGCGCGCTCAAGCTCAACACCGTCTGCGAGGAAGCGGCCTGCCCGAACATCGGCACCTGCTGGAAGGAAAAGCACGCGACGGTGATGATCCTGGGGTCGGTCTGCACGCGCGCCTGCGCCTTCTGCAACGTCGCCACCGGCCGGCCCGACGCGCTTGACCCGCATGAGCCGGGACGGGTGGGCGAGGCGGTCGGCCAGCTCGGCCTGGCGCATATCGTCGTTACGTCGGTCGACCGCGACGATCTCGACGACGGCGGCGCCGATCACTTTGTGCGCACCATCGCCGCCATCCGCGCGGCGGCGCCCGGCACCACCATCGAGGTGCTGACGCCCGATTTCCTCAAGAAGCCGGGCGCGATCGAAGCCGTGGTCGCTGCGCGGCCCGATGTGTTCAACCACAATCTCGAAACCGTGCCGCGGCTCTATGGCGAGGTGCGGCCGGGCGCGCGCTATTTCGCGTCGCTCAAGCTGCTCGACACGGTGAAGCAGCTCGACCCGTCGATGTTCACCAAATCCGGCTTGATGGTCGGCCTGGGCGAGGAAAAATCCGAAGTCGCGCAGGTGATGGACGATCTGCGCGCCGCCAATGTCGATTTCCTTACCATCGGCCAATATCTGCAGCCGACGCCGAAGCACCACGCCGTCGCGCGCTTCGTCACCCCGGCCGAGTTCGAGGCGTACAAGGCGCTTGCCTACGCCAAGGGCTTCCTCATGGTTTCCGCGTCGCCGCTGACGCGGTCCTCCTATCTCGCCGGCGACGACTTCGCCCGGCTGCGCGCCGCGCGCGCCGCCCAGCTCGGCCGCCGCGGCTGATGCCGGTTCACGCGGAGCAGCGGCTCCTGCCGTATACGCCGGAGCAGCTTTTCGACCTGGTCGCCGACATCGAGCGCTATCCCGAATTCCTGCCCTGGTGCGTCGGATCGCGGATCCGCGAGCGCCACGACAACCAGATCGTCGCCGATCTGATGATCGGCTGGCGCGTGGTGCGCGAGCGGTTCACCTCGCGCGTGACGCTGTATCGGCCGGATCGCATCGACGTCAGCTACGCCGACGGCCCGTTCAAGTATCTCGACAATCATTGGAAGTTCATCCCCCAGCACGGCGGGACGCTGATCGACTTCAACGTCGATTTCCAGTTCCGGTCGCGCCTTTTGCAGACCGTGATCGAGACGGTCTTCACCGAGGCGGTGAAGCGGATGGTCGGCGCCTTCGAGGCGCGCGCCCGGGAACTATATGGCGTGAAGGCGCTCCCGAAGGAGCGGTGAGGGCTCAGTTGCCGGCGAGCAGCGGGCCGAGCGCGCGCGCGATGTAGGCCGGATCGTCGGTGAAGCGGATGCCGACCATGCCGATGCCGAGCCAGACCACGTCGGCGTTCAGCGGCGCGATCTTATCGAGGTCGAGCCGCACGCGTTGATGCTTGTAGAGCGTCGCCACCAGCCGGACGCGCGCGCCGCCGAAGGAAAGGTCATAGACGACGCAACTGAGCGGGCCTTCCGGCACGACAAGCCGGGCCGGCCATTGGACGTTGCGCCGCTCATGGGAGCGGCGGTCGCCATTGTCCTGCTCGAGACGTTCGGCCTCCTGGCGCAGGCGCCACATCTCGTCGGTTTCGTGAAGCTGGGGATAGGGTTGCGGGTTCGACATGCTTGCGCGGTTCCGATTTCTACCGGGGTCGCGCACTATCGCATATCGATGGTTTATCGAAACTTAACCGAATACCGCCGATTTCCCCTGCAAACGCCGGGGTTTTTAGGCAATCCAAAAATCAGGACGCTTCGCTCTCCTCCGGCGCGGCGGCGGGGCGGCCGGGGCTTGGCCGGGCGAGCGCCACGGTCTTGACCAGCGCATGCACCGGGCTGCCGAGCTCGAGGCGCAGCTCGGCCAGCGCGCGCTTGGTCACCCGCGCCCAAAGCATCACCGGCTCCGCCGGCGTGCCGATATCGAGCCGCAGATCGACCAGCGAATCCGCCTCGGGCGCGATCTCGACGATCCGGCCGGCAAACGCATTGCGGATCGAAAGCCCGACCGGCGGCGCCAGCGCCAGCACCACGTCGCGCGCCTGGATGCGTACGCGCAGCACGCTGCCGAGCGGCAGGGCGACATGTGGCACCCGCAGCCGTCCGCCGGGAAACGCCAGCTCGGAAAGGCCATAGGTCTGGTCGTGCCCGCGCAGCACGGTGCGGATCACCGCGCCGGCCTCGTAGCGTCCGGTCAGCGGACGCAAATCGATCCGGCTGGTGAGCTCCTCGACGCCGCCGGTGGCGGCGACGCGGCCGTCGGAGACCAGCACCAGCGTGTCGGCGAGCTGCATGACCTCGTCCATGGCGTGGCTGACATAGACGATCGGCACGGCGAGCTCGTCGCGCAGCCGACCGAGGAACGGCATGATCTCCGCCTTGCGCGCGCCGTCGAGCGCCGCCAGCGGCTCGTCCATCAGGAGCAATCGGGAATCGGCGAGGAGCGCGCGGCCGATGGCGACGCGCTGCTTTTCGCCGCCCGACAGATCCGCCGGGCGGCGCGCGAGCAAGGCTTCGAGGCCGAGCAGCGTCACGATTTGGTCGAAGCTCACCGCGCCGCCGCCGTGCCGGCGGCCGTAGAGGAGATTGCCGCGCACCGAGTAATGCGGAAACAGGCGGCCTTCCTGGAAGACGTAGCCGAGGCGGCGCTTCTCCGGCGGCACGTCGATGCGGCGCGCCGCATCGAACAGGATTTCGTCGCCGATGGCGATGCGTCCGCGGTCGGGCTTCAGCAGCCCGGCCAGCGCGTTGATGATCGATGTCTTGCCCGAGCCCGAGCGGCCGAAGAGCGCGGTGACGCCGCTGGCGCGCGCCGAGAATTGCGCCGCAAGCGAGAAGCCGCCGAGATGCTTCTCGATGTCGATCTCGAGCGCGCCGGTCACGCGACGCCCTTGATGCGGCGGTCGAGCCGGCGCGCGATCAGCTCCGAGGCAAGCAGCGCCGCCATGGCAACGACGACCGAGATGATGCACAGCCGCCACGCCGCATGGTCGCCGCCGGGCACCTGGGTCAGGGAATAGAGCGCCAAGGGCAGGGTGCGCGTCGCCCCCGGAATATTAGAGACGAAGGTGATGGTCGCGCCGAATTCGCTGATGCTGCGCGCGAAGCCGAGAATGGCGCCGGTGAGGATGCCCGGCAGCATCAGCGGCAGCGTGACCGTGGCGAAGACGCGCATTCTGTTGGCGCCGAGCGTCCGCGCCGCCGCTTCGAGCCGCGTATCCACCCCTTCGAGGGAAAGCCGCATGGCACGCACCATCAGCGGGAAAGCCATCACCGCCGAGGCCAGCGCCGCGCCCTTCCAGTCGAAGGCGAAGGTGACGCCGAAGACTTCGTAAAGCCACGCACCCACCGGCCCGTTGCGGCCGAACAGGATGAGGAGCGTGAAGCCCACCACCACCGGCGGCAGGACAAGCGGCAGATGGACGAGGCCGTTCAAGATTTCCCGGCCGGGAAAGCGCCGGCGTACCAGCAGCCAGGCGACGAGCAATCCCAGCGGCAGGCTGAAGATCACGCTGACCAATCCGACGCGCAGGCTCAGCGCCAGCGCCTCGCTTTCGAGCGGCGTCAGCATCAGCGCGCGGCGTTGAGGCGCGCGAAGCCGCGCTCGAGATCGTCGATCAAATCGCCCTGATCCTCGAGCCCGGCATGGATGCGCAGGGTCGGGCCGCCGCGCCACGGCACCGCGCTGCGCAGGCGTTCGGGGAAGACCGGCACCATCAGGCTTTCGAAGCCGCCCCAGGAGAAGCCCATGCTGAAAAGCTCCATGCCGTCGAGCATCGCATCGATCGCTTTCTTCGGCGTGCCCGTCTTCAAGACGACGCTGAACAGGCCCGAGGAACCGGTGAAGTCGCGCCGCCACAGCGCGTGGCCGGGATGCGAGGGCAGCGCCGGGTGCAGCACGCGCTCGACCTCGGGCCGTTTTTCGAGCCAGCGCGCGAGGACGAGCGCGGTTTTCTCGTGCTGGCGCAGGCGGATTCCAGCGGTGCGCAGGCCGCGCAGCGCGAGATAGCAATCGTCCGGCGCCGCGTGGTTGCCCAGCGAGGTCGCCGCCTCGCGCACCTTGAGGAAGGCTTCCTCGGTGGTGACGCAAAGCCCCATCATCACGTCGGAATGGCCGACGATGTATTTGGTGCCGGCGATGGCCTCGACGTCGCAGCCGAGCGCGAGCGGCTTGCAATAAAGCGGCGCCCCCCAGGTGTTGTCGAAAGCGGTCTTGATGCCGCGCGCCTTGGCCGCCGCGACGATCGCCGTGGTGTCCTGCACCTCGAAGGTGAGCGAGCCGGGGCTCTCGAGATAAACCAGCCGCGTGTTGTCGCGGATCAGCGCCGCGATGCCGCCGCCGATAGTGGGATCGTAATAGGTGGTCGCGACGCCGAAGCGCGCGAGGAAATTGTCGCAGAAGGCCCGCACCGGGCCATAGACCGAATCCGTGACCAGGACATGATCGCCGGCCTTGACGAAGGCGAGGAGGGCGGCAAAGCAGGAAGCGGCGCCGGAGCAGAAGGCGACGGCGCGTGCACCCCCTTCGAGCGCGGCGACCGCCTCTTCGAGCGCGAAGGTGGTCGGCGTGCCGTAGCGGCCATAGACCACCTGGTCGACGCCGTAGCGGTTCTTCTGCGCCTGCTCGAGATCGGCGACCGTCTGATGAATGATGGTCGAGGCGTGATAGACCGGCGGATTGACCACGCCGAAATTGGCCGCGGGATCGCGCCCGGCATGGGCGAGGAGCGTGTCGGGCTTCTTCGATTTGCTGCGCATGGCGGGCGTCTCGCTGTAATTGCCCCATCTTGCCCGGCTGTCGCCTGTCCCGAAAGCCTTGGATTGCGCCGGGGCCAGCCATGCGAAACGCGCGGCCCTGGCATCCGGGGGTTGCGAATATCTATCGAATGATAGTATTTTGCCGGATGCGAGCGATTTCGACCGCCGAAGCCGCGCTGGCGGCCCGCCCGCGCGCCTATGCGCGCAGCACGGATACGCGCCATCGCCTGGTCGAAAGCGCGATCGAGACCTTTGCCGAGCTGGGCTACGAGGGCGCCACCACGCGGCTGCTCGCCGAGCGCGCCGGCGTCAATTTGCCGGCCATTCAATATCATTTCGGCGGCAAGGAAGGCCTCTACCGCGCCGCCATCGAGCACATCGCGGCTTACGTCGAGACCTGCATGGCGCCGGCGGCCGATCGCGTCCGCGCGGCGTTGAAGTGCGGCAAGCCGCCGCGCGCGGCGCTGCTGTCGCTGCTCACGACGCTGCTCGACGCCTTCGTCGCGCTGGTGATCGGCGATGCCAAGGGCGAAAGCCGCAAGCGGCTGATCTCGCGCGCGGAAATCGACAATTTCGCGGCGCTCGCGGCGCTCCACGAAAGCATGATGCGGCAGGCCATCGGGCCGTGCGCGGCGCTGGTCGGCCGCTTGATCGGCAAGCCGGCCGAGGACCGCAAGACGGTGATCCGGGCGCTGGCGATCCTCGGTCAGGCTTCTATCTTCTGCCATCAGGGCGCGCGGCGCGCGCTGGATTGGCAGGATTTCAGCGACACGCGGGTGCGCGAGGTCCAGGCGGCGGTGCGCGGGCAGACGCGCGCCGTCTTTCGCGCCGGTGCCGGGCGATGAGGCACGCACCGATCCTGGCGGCGGCGTTGCTGCTTGCGTCCTGCGCGGTCGGGCCCGATTTCGAGCGCCCCGCGGCGCCGGCCGTTTCGGGCTATACGCCGGAGCCCCTGGCGCCGCAGACCGCGGCATCGAATGTCGCCGGCGGCGCCGCGCAGCATTTCGTCCCCGGCCGGGAAATTCCCGGCGAATGGTGGACGCTGTTCCATTCGACGGCGCTCAACCAGCTGGTCGCGGAATCGCTCAAGGCCAATCCCGATCTGGAGGCGGCGCAGGCCTCCCTGCGCCAGGCGCGCGAAAACGCCTATGCCGCCGAAGGCGCGTTCTTCCCCAAGGTCGACGCCAGCGCCCAGCATGAGCGCGAGAAGATCTCCGGCGCCGCCTTCGGCCAGCCCGGCGTGCATTCGATTCTTTCGCTCAACACCGCGAGCCTCAGCGTCGGCTACGCGCCGGACGTCTTCGGCGGCACGCGGCGCCAGGTCGAATCCGCCGAGGCGCAGGAAGATTATCAGCGCTTTCAGCTCGAAGCGGCCTATCTCACGCTGACCTCGAACGTCGTCGCCGCGGCGGTGCAGGAGGCGGGCTTGCGCGCCCAGCTCGCCGCGACCGAGGATATCGTCAAGGCCGATGGCGAGCTGCTCAATCTCCTGCAAAAGCAATTCCAGCTCGGCGCCGTCGCCCGCTCGGCGGTGCTGCAGCAGCAGGCGCTGCTGGCGCAGGCGCGCGCCACGCTGCCGCCCGTGCAGAAGCAGCTGGCGCAGCAGCGCAACCGCATCGCGGCCCTCGCCGGCCGCTTCGCCAGCCAGCCGCCGGAACAGACCTTCGAGCTGGCGTCGCTCACCTTGCCGCAGGAATTGCCGCTCAGCCTGCCGTCGCAGCTGATCGAGCAGCGCCCCGACGTGCGCGCCGCCGAGGCGACGCTGCATCAGGCGAGCGCCGAGATCGGCGTCGCCACCGCCAACATGCTGCCGCAGTTCAACATCACCGGCTCGATCGGCAGCACCGCGACCACCATCGGCGCCCTGTTCTCGCCGGGCACCGGCGTCTGGACTCTCGCCGCCGGCGTGATGCAGCCGATCTTCCACGGCGGAACCCTGCTTCATCAAAAACGCGCCGCCGAGGCGGGCTACGACGCCGCCGCGGCGCAGTACCGCAGCACGGTGATCGGCGCGGTGCAGAACGTCGCCGACAGCCTGCGCGCGCTGCAATCCGACGCCGACGCGCTGCAGGCGCAGGTCGAAGCCGAGCGCTCCGCCGCCGAGAGCCTCGGCCTGGCGCGGCAGCAATATCGGCTCGGCGCCGTCAATTATCTCGAGCTCCTCAATACCGAGACCGCCTACCAGCAGGCCCGCATCAATCTGGTGCAGGCGCAGGCCAACCGCTTTGCCGACACCGCGGCGCTGTTCCAGGCGCTGGGCGGCGGCTGGTGGAACCGCACCGACGTCGCCGCCCATGACGGCGCCTCCAACTAGGATCATCGGTCATGCCCTTCTTTAAGAATTTGGCGCTGCGGCGCCGCTATCGCGAACTTCCGCCGACCCGCCGCCGCATGGCGCTCATGCTGGCCATAACGGCCATCGTGCTGTTCCTCATCTTCGGCTTCGAGGCGTTCCGCACGATCATGATCCATCGCTTCCTGGCGACGTTGAGCAACCCGCCGCAGACGGTTTCGACCGCGCCGGCGCAGTCGCTCGACTGGCAGCCGCAGCTCCAGGCGGTGGGCAGCCTGCGCGCGGTGAACGGGGCCGATCTCTCGATCGAGCTGGCCGGCATCGTCGACAAGATCGGTTTCAACTCGGGCGACGACGTCGCGGCGGGTGCGACGCTGCTCGAGCTGCGCGCCGAGGACGACGTCGCGCACCTTCATTCGCTCCAGGCCAGCGCCGCCCTGGCGCAGATCAATTACGACCGCGACGCGAAGCAGCTCAAGATCCAGGCGGTGTCGCAGGCGCAGCTCGACAGCGATGCCGCCAACCTCAAGAACGCTCAGGCGCAGGTCGCCGAGCAGCAGGCCGTGGTCGACAAGAAGACGCTGCGTGCGCCCTTCGCCGGCCATCTCGGCATCCGCGCGGTCGATGTCGGTCAGTACCTCACCGCCGGCACGACGATCGTCACGCTGCAGGCGCTCGACCCGATCTACGTCGATTTCTACCTGCCGCAGCAGGCGCTCGAGCAGATCAAGAACGGCCAGAAGGTCCGCGCCCGGATCGATACCTATCCCGGCGTCGATTTCGCCGGCACGATCTCGGCGATCAACCCCAAGGTCGAAGTCGACACGCGTAACATCCAGGTGCGGGCGACGCTGGCCAACCCCGACCACCGGATGCTGCCGGGCATGTTCGCCACGATCGCGATCGATATCGGCACGCCGCGGAAATACGTCACGCTGCCGCAGACGGCGATCACCTATAACCCCTATGGCGCCACCGTCTATCTGGTCGACGATTACGGCAAGGACGCCAAGAGCAAGGACCAGCTCTTCGCGCGGCAAACCTTCGTCACCACCGGCGAGACGCGCGGCGACCAGGTCCAGGTGCTGAAAGGCGTCAAGGACGGCGAGATCGTCGTCAGCGCCGGCCAGCTCAAGCTGCACAACGGCACGCCGCTGATCATCGACAATTCGGTCGTGCCGGCGAACGACGCCGATCCCCGCCCCGCCGATCAATAGGCCCGAGAGCGGATAGATTCAGCGATGAAATTCACCGATCTCTTCATCCGCCGTCCGGTGCTCGCGATGGTGGTGAGCCTGCTGGTCCTGGTGCTCGGCCTGCGCTCCGCCGGCACGCTGCCGGTCCTGCAATATCCCCGCACCCAGAACGCCGTCGTCACCGTGACCACGACCTATTACGGCGCCGATCCCGACGTGGTCGCCGGCTTCATCACCACGCCGCTGGAGAACGCGATCGCGCAGGCCAACGGCATCGACGACATGACCTCGACGAGCCAGAGCAGCGTCAGCGTCATCACCGCCAATCTGCGGCTCAACTACGATCCCGACAAGGCGGTGACCGAGATCAACTCGAAGGTGACCTCGGTCCTCAACCAGTTGCCGCCCGGCTCGCAGCAGCCGGTGCAGACGGTGAAGATCGGGCAGACCTTCGACGCCATGTATATCGGCTTCAAGAGCGACGTGCTGGCGGCCAACCAGATCACCGATTACCTGACCCGCGTCGTGCAGCCCAAGCTGCAGGCGGTGCAGGGCGTGCAGACGGCGGAGATCCTGGGCGGCCGCAACTTCGCGCTGCGCGCGTGGCTCGATCCGCAAAAGCTCGCGGCTTACGGCGTGACCGCGGCCGATGTCAGCGCCGCCTTGCTGCAGAACGACTACATCTCCGGCCTCGGCAACACCAAGGGCCAGATGGTCCAGGTCAATCTCAACGCCTCGACCAGCCTGCATACGGTCGAGGAGTTCAAGAATCTGGTGCTCAAGCAATCGGGCGGCGCCATCGTCCGGCTCAAGGACGTCGCCAACGTGACGCTCGGCGCCGACGATTATGAATCCCAGGTCGGTTTCGACGGCCAGAAGGCGGTCTATATCGGCATCCAGGTGGCGCCCGCCGCCAATCTGCTCGACGTCACCAAGGGCGTGCGCGCGGTCTTCCCCGCCATCCAGGCGCAATTGCCGCAGGGGCTCGAGGGCCAGGTGATCTACGATTCGACCGAGTTCGTGACCAGCGCGATCCACGAAGTGGTGCGCACGCTGCTCGAGGCGCTGGTGATCGTGACGCTGGTGGTGTTCCTGTTCCTGGGCTCGCTGCGGTCGGTCGCCATTCCGACCATCGCCATCCCGCTGTCGCTGATCGGCGCCTTCACCTTCATGTTCGCCTTCGGCTTTTCGATCAATCTCTTGACCCTTCTGGCGCTGGTGCTGGCGATCGGGCTGGTGGTCGACGACGCGATCATCGTGGTCGAGAACGTCAATCGGCATCTCGAGGAGGGCATGAAGCCGCTTGCCGCCGCGATCAAGGCGGCGCGCGAGCTCGGCGGACCGATCGTCGCCATGACGGTCGTCCTCATCGCGGTCTATGTGCCGATCGGCTTCCAGGGCGGCCTGACCGGCGCGCTCTTCACCGAATTCGCCTTTACCCTGGTCGGCGCCGTGACGGTTTCGGCGATCGTCGCGCTGACGCTGTCGCCGATGATGAGCGCCTATCTGCTGAAGCCGCATGCCGAGGTCCACGGCTGGCAGGAGCGGCTGACGAATTTCATCGACCGCAATTTCGACCGGCTGCGCCGCGGCTACCGGCGCATGCTCGCCGGCAGCCTCGATACGCTGGCGGTGACGGCGGTGTTCGCCGCGATCGTGCTGGGCAGCATCTATTTCCTCTATACCGGCTCGAAGACCGAGCTGGCGCCGATCGAGGATCAGGGCGTCGTCATCACCGCCGCGACGCCGGCGCCCAACGCGACACTGGAGCAGAAGCTGCTCTATTCGCGCCAGACTTACGGCATCTTCGCGAGCTATCCCGAGATGGGGCACGTCTTCCAGATCGACGCGCCCGGCCAGTCGCTGGCCGGCCTGGTCCTCAAGCCGTGGGACGAGCGCAGCCGCACCTCCAACCAGATCCAGCCCGATTTGCAGCAGAAGATCGCCCAGATCGCGGGCGAGAAGGTGGTCGCCTTCCAGCCGCCGCCGCTGCCGGGCAGCTTCGGCCTGCCGGTGCAGTTCGTCATCGTCACCACCGAGCCGTTCGAGCGCCTGAACCAGGTGGCGCAGGATTTCCTGCAAGCCGCGCTGAAGACCGGGCTGTTCATCTTCCTCGACACCGATCTGCGGCTCGACAATCCGCAATCGACCGTGGTCATCGACCGCGACAAGGCGGCGCAGCTCGGCTTGAAGATGAGCGACGTCGGCGGCGCGCTGGCCTCGATGCTGGGCGGCGGCTACGTCAATTATTTCGATCTCTCGGGCCGCTCCTACAAGGTGATCCCGCAGGTGCAGCAGGTGTCGCGCCTCAACAGCGGGCAGCTGCTCGACTATTACGTCCAGACCACGTCGGGCACGCCGGTAACGCTGTCCACCATCGCGCATATCGAGACCAAGACGATCCCGGAATCGCTCAACCACTTCCAGCAATTGAACAGCGCCACCATCCAGGGCGTCGCCGCGCCCGGCATCGCCAGCGGCGACGCCCTCGCCGCGTTGCAGGATCTGGCGGCGCGCACCCTGCCGCAGGGCTATTCGGTCGATTACGGCGGCGCGTCGCGCCAATACATCCAGGAATCGAGCGGCTTCGTCCTCACCTTCGCCTTCGCGCTCATCATCATCTTCCTGGCGCTGGCGGCGCTATTCGAAAGCTTCCGCGACCCGATCATCATCCTGGTCTCGGTGCCGATGTCGATCGCCGGCGCGCTGATCTTCATCAGCCTCGGTATCGGCGGCGCCACGCTCAACATCTATACCGAGGTCGGGCTGGTGACGCTGATGGGGCTGATCAGCAAGCACGGCATTCTCATGGTCGAGTTCGCCAACACGCTGCAGCAGGAGCAGGGCAAGTCGAAGCGCGAGGCGATCGAGGAAGCCGCCTCGATCCGGCTGCGCCCCATCCTGATGACGACGGCGGCGATGGTGCTCGGCGTCTTTCCGCTGATCGTCGCCTCGGGCGCCGGCGCGGTGTCGCGCTTCGACATGGGGCTGGTGATCGCCAGCGGCATTTCCATCGGCACCTTGTTCACGCTGTTCGTCGTGCCGGCGGTCTACATGCTGATCGCCGCCGATCATTCCAAGGCGGCGGAAGCGTCGGCCGAGGCCGCGCCCGAAGGCATCTAGGCCAATATCCGCCCGCATTGAATCGTTGACACCCCTCACCCTTCCCTCTCCCCCATGGGGGAGAGGGTTGCTTTGGGTTGGCGAGGCGCAAGCGAGCCTTACCCAAAGCTGGGTGAGGGGCGCTGCGTCCTGATCGGATTTCGCTCTAGCCGCGTCGCGCGGCACTTCTTGCGCCCGATCCGCGAACCTCGTATCGCTGCGTCAAGCCATCGAGCAGGGGAGGGGAACATGTCCGAACAGGCCGTGATTCGCAGCGAACCGGCGCCCGGCAAGGGCGTGGCGCTCGCCGTCTATATTCTCTATCTCGTCGGCATGGTGATTCCGTTCACCGGCCTCGTCGGGTTGGTGATGGCCTATGTCAACCGGGGCAAGGCGCCGGATTGGGTACGGAGCCATTTCCGCTTCCAGATCCGCACCTTCTGGATCGCCTTGCTCTATGGGGTGGTGAGCATCGTCCTAGTGAAGGTCGTGATCGGGATTTTGCTCGGCATCTTCACCGTGGTCTGGCTGATCGTGCGCTGCGTCAAGGGGATGATCTGTCTCGGCGACGGCAATTCCTATCCGAAGCCGGCAAGCTGGCTGTGGTAGCCGGCTAGCGCGCGGGTCCGGAACCCGTTTCGACCGGCGTGTCGCCGGGCATGCCCCATTCCGACCACGAGCCGTCATAGACCGCGGCGTCTTGCCAGCCGAGGAGATGCAGGCCCAGGGCGAGCGCCGAAGCGGTGACGCCGGAGCCGCAGCTCGCCGCGACCGGCCGCGCGGGATCGAGCCCGGCGGCGCGGAACTTCGCCGCGAGCTCGTCCGCCGGCAGGACTTCGCGATCCTTCGCCATCAACTGGTCGGCGGGCAGCGACAGGCTCCCCGGTATATGGCCGCCGCGCAATCCTTCGCGCGGCTCCGGCGCGGTGCCGGCAAAACGTCCGGCGCTGCGCGCGTCGATCACCTGCTCGCGCCGCGTTTTCAGATTCGCCAGCATCGCCGCCTTGTCGCGCAGGCGCGTGCGATCGAGCCGGGCGGTGAAATTCGCCGGCGGATGATGCGGAATTTCGGCCGTCACCGGGCGCCGCTCGGCCAGCCATTTCGGCATGCCGCCGTTCAGCAGCGCGACGTTCTTGTGGCCGAACACGGTGAGCGAGAACCAGATTCGCGGCGCCGATATGAACCCCAGCTGGTCATAGACGACGATTTTGTGCGTATCGCCCACGCCGAGCCGCCCCATGATCGCGGCGAAGGTCTTTTCGTCCGGCAGCATGTGGGGCAGGGGATTGCGCTCATCCCGTATGCCGTCGATGTCGAAGAAGATCGCGCCCGGAATGTGGCGCTGCGCGTAAAGCTCCGGCCCGGTCGGCGAAACGCCGGGCAGCGCGAACGAGCCGTCGAGAATTCGTAAATCGCTGCGATGAAGGTTTGCCGCCAGCCATTCGGTCGAGACCAGCGCCTCGGGATGCGCGTATTTCATGCCGCTCAGGCCTGCTTGCGGTCGAGCCAGCCCGGCACCGGCAAATGCTTCTCGCGGAGAAATTCCGGATTGAACAGCTTCGACTGATAGCGCGTGCCGTAATCGGCCAGGATGGTGACGATGGTGTGGCCGGGGCCGAGCTGCTTCGCCGCCTTCATCGCGCCGACGATGTTGATGCCGGTCGAGCCGCCGAGCACCAGCCCCTCCTCGGTGATGAGGTCGAACAGGATCGGCAGCATCTCCTCGTCGGTGACCTGGAACCAGCCGTCGAGCGGTGCCCCCTCCATG
>DASRKX010000058.1:0-31799 GCA_035648735.1 Allostellaceae bacterium | reverse complement strand
CACCAATCCGCTTCGCTGGGTTTCGGCCTGCTTTCGCTCTGCCAAGACGAACCTGCAATCCGTGCCTTTCGACAGCCGATCCGCCGGGCAATCGCGCGCGGCGACACACTTGTGGAGACACTAATGGCAGTGGGCACGGTCAAATGGTTCAATTCCCAAAAAGGCTACGGCTTCATCGCGCCGGAGAGCGGCGGAAAGGACGTCTTTGTCCATATTTCCGCGCTTGAGCGCGCCGGCATCGGCAGCCTCAATGAGGGCCAGAAGGTTAATTTCGACCTCGAGCAGAGCCAGCAGGGCCGCACTTCGGCGGTCAACCTGAAAGTCGTCTGAACCAGCTCCGTTTCGACCGAAGATGCGCCGCGGCGGCAACGCTGCGGCGCTTTTCGTTTCAGAGGCCGAGAACGCGCTCGGCGTTGCCGTGAAAGATTTTCTCCATCACCTCGTCGGCATAGCCGAGCTCGCCCCATTCCTTGAAAAGACGCGCATGAGGAATGCTCGGATAATCGCTGCCGAACATGATCTTGTCTTGCAGCCGCGCGCGAATATCGGTCTTGAGCGCAGCGGGGAAATATTTTGGCGCCCAGCCCGACAGCTCCCAGAAGACGTTGCCCTTGTGCAGCGCCACCGCCGTCATCTCGTCGACCCAGGGCCAGCCCGGATGGGCCGCGACGATGGTGAGGTTGGGAAAATCCGCGGCGAGCTCGTCGATCGCCGAAGGATGCGCGTGGCGCAGCTTGGCGCCCAAGCCGCCGGGCATGCCGGCGCCCATGCCGGTGGTGCCGACGTCGATCATCACCGGGACCTTCAATTCGTCGATCGCTTCCCACAGCGGATATAGCCGGCGCTCATTCACCGCAAAGTGCCCCATGATCGGATGAAAATGGAATCCGAGCATGCCGAGGTCGCGGATCGCGTGACGCGCCTCGACGATGGCCGCCTCTCCCTTCAGCGGATCGACCGCGCCCCAGGATTGGATGATGCGGTCCTTGTGCCGCTGCTGCATGGCGTGGACGTAATCGTTCGAGCAGGGCGGCGTCTTGGCCGTGGTTTCGAGATCGAGCGCCACCAGCACCGCCTCGACACCCGCAGCGGTGAATTCCTTCACCACCTCGTCTTCCTGTTTCCAGGTCCAGCTGCGGTTCCAGTATTTGGCTAGCGCGTCGACGTAAGGCCCTTGGCAGCGGATCCAGGGCTCGGTGTTGGGATAGCAGTGCAGATCAATGATGCGCATTGGATTCCCTCAGCGTGCGGCACGGATTGGCGCGGCAGCTGGTTTCTTCGCCACCGCTTCGACCAGCGCCTTCTTCGACACCTTGCCGAAGGTCGAGAGCGGAAACTCACTCATGATCTCGAGCCGCTCCGGCAGCTTGAACTTCGCGATCTCGCGCGTCGCCAGGAAGGCAACGATCTCAGGCAGCGTGAGCCGAGCTCCCTTCCGCGGGACGACACAGGCGCAGAGGCGCTCGCCCAGATCCGGATCGGGCACCGCGACACAGGCGACGTTCTGCACCGCCGGATGCTGCAGAATAAGATTCTCGATCTCTTCGGCGCTGATCTTCTCGCCGCCCCGGTTGATGAGGTCCTTCTTGCGGCCCTCGACCATGTAGCTGCCCGAGGGATGTTGGCGCATCAGATCGCCGGAGCGATAGAATCCGTCCGAAGTGAAAGCCTTCTTGTTATGCTCGGCGGCGCCATAATAGCCGCGCAGCGTGTAGGGTCCGCGCGCACAGAGCTCGCCGACCTCGCCGAAGGCCACCTCGTTGTCGTCGTCGTCCAGCAGGCGCACCTCGTCGTCGGGCGAGATCGGCTGCCCGACCGTCTCGAGCCGCACGTCCTCGGGATCGCCGCGGCGAACGAAGAACAGCATGCCCTCGGACATGCCGAAATTCTCCTGCACGAAGACGGTCGGGATCATCTCCCTGGTGCGCAGGCGGACTTCCGGCTGGAGCCGCTGGCCACCGCTCTGGATGTAGCGCAGCGACGAGGTGTCGTGACGCGTGACTTCCGGGCTGTTGATGAGGCGGATGAGCAGCGCTGGCACGACCTTGATGTGCGTGACGCGATGCTCGGCGATCAGCGGAAAGACGTTTTCCGGCCGCGTCGTCGGGCTCAATACCACCGTGCCGCCGTTGAAGAAGAAGCCCTGGATGCCGGGACAGGCGAGCGGCAGATTATGCGCGATCGGCAGCGCCAGCAGCAGAATCGCATCGCCGGTCACCTCACAAACTTGCGACGCCGTCTTGGAATTGTAGGCGTAGTCGTTATGGCTGCGCGGAATGAGCTTGGGGATACCGGTCGTCCCGCCCGATAGCTGAAAGATGCAGGGATCGGTGGGGTCGATGTTTATCTCGGCGAGCTTGCTCTTGGCTAGTTTCGCCGGCCGCTCGATCAGCTCGGCGAGCGAGATTTCGCCGGCGGCGGCGTTGCCTAGCACGATGCAGAAGCGCAGGCATGGATTTTCCGCCGCCACGCGTCCGATCATCGGCCCGAATTGGAAATCCCCTTGTCGCTCGGGATAGACGCAGGCGACCGCCTGGGCGATTTGGACGAACTGGCTGATCTCGCTATGGCGATGGGCGACCAGCGCCGCGACCGGGATGCAGCCGATCTTCTGCAGCGCGAAATAAAGCAGTACGAATTCGGCGACGTTGGGCAGCGTCGGCACCACCCGGTCGAGCGGATTCAATCCCAGCTCGAGCAGATTGAGCGCCAGATTGTCGGTCAGCCGGTCGATATCGGCGTAGGCGTAGCGCCGCTTACCGTCGATGAGGGCCGTGCGTGGGCCGAATTTTTTCCACGTTTCGGCGAATTCTTGCGCCAGCGAGCGGTCCCGCCAATAGCCCTTGGCGCGATAACGCGCGGCGAAATCGGGCGGAAAGGGGACGACACCAGACAGCATGTCAGGTCGAACTCGCGAAGCCGCCATCGATGACGATGATCTCACCGGTGACGAAGCGATTGCCCTCGATCAGCGACAGCATGGTCTCGGCGACGTCCTCGGCAGTGACGACGCGCTTCAACGGCGTCGCCTTGGCACGCCGCCCCATCAAGTCGTCGTATTTTTCCTTGAGCATGCGCTTCATCCAGTCGCCCTCCATCCAGCCGGGGGCGACGGCGTTGACGCGGATTTCCGGACCGAGGTTGAGAGCGAGCGTCTTCGTAAGATTGATGACCGCCGCCTTGCTCGCGGCGTAAGGCAGCGGCTGCGGCCCCGGCCGCAAGCCGACGATGCTGGCGGTATTGACGATCGACGGATGCGGCGATTTCCGCAGCAGCGACAGTGCTGCCCGCGTCACTTGGAATATGCCGCGCACGTTGACGGCGAAGACCCGGTCCCATTCTTCCGCCGTCATTGCCTCGAAATCCTTTGGCTTCACCTCGGTGGTGGTGCCGGCGTTATTGATAAGCGCGTCGAGCTTGCCGAACTTGGCCTCGACCTGCTTCAGCATGACGCGCACCGCCGCATCATCGGCGACATCGCAGCGACATAGCAGCGTCGCCGCCCCGAGTTTCTCCGCCGCAGCGGCGGTTTCCCGCGCCGGCCCGTCGCTGCGGCTGTAATTGATGGCGACGTCATAGCCCGCCCGGGCCAGGGCGAGCACCGCGGCGGCGCCGATGCCGCTCGCCGCGCCCGTAACCAGAGCCGCTTTGCGGCCGGCGCCCATCAAACCCTCCCATTGCCGAGGTAACGAAACCCGGCTTATTCTGAACGTGTTCAGTTTTGCGCTGCGGCTAAAAAGCTGTCAAGCGCCTGCGGGAGAAACAGCCGTTGCCGACGATGATCGAGCCCGACGCGGCCAAGCCGGAGGGACAGCGCGCCCGCGGCAAGGCACAAAAACTGCAGCGGATCCGCGACGCGGCACGCGCGCTGTTCATCGAAAAAGGCTACGACGACACGACGACGCGCGAGATTGCGCATCGCGCCGGCGTCGGACTCGGCACCCTTTTCACCTACGCCGCCGACAAACGCGACCTGCTGTTCCTAATCTTCAACGACGAGCTCGAGGCGGTCGCCGCCCGCGCCTTCGCCGAGCCGAGCAACGCACTGTTCATCGACCAGCTCATCGCGGCGTTTCATGAATTTTATGCCTTCTTCGCCAAGCAGCCTCACCTCGCCCGTTTCATGCTGCGCGAACTCACCTTCTACGTCGCCGGCGTCGAGGCAAGGCGTTTCCAGCGCCATCGCGAGCAGATCGTCGTCAACCTCGCCGAAATGGTGCGGCGTGCCAAGCAGCAAGGCGGCGTCGACGCCGGCGAAAGCGATCTGGTGATTGGCCACGCCATCTTTGCCCTCTATGCGGCGGAAATCCGGCGCTGGCTTGCCAACGACGACAGCGAACCCGAGATCAAACAAGGCCTCGTCACGTTGCGGCGCACGCTCAACATCCTGATTACCGGCCTGGCGCCGCAACACGGGAGGCGCTGACGCGCCTCGCTTGACAAAATGTCACTCGCGGCAAATGATCGAACACGTTCAGAAAAAACGCTCGCATAAGACCTAACCACGGCAACGGGCAAGTCAGGGGAGGAAACATGCGGTCAATTCGTTTCGCCGTCGCGGCGCTCGCCGCGGCCGGTCTTGCCGTCACGGCCGCATCCGCCGCGCAGGCCGATCCGGTCAAGATCCGCACCAGCTATGTCGTGCCGGTCGCCAATTGGGCTTCGCTGCTGCTCGAAAAGCCCGAGTTGCTGAAGCATCAGGGCAAATCCTACGTCACCGAAGCGATCCGCTTCCAAGGCACGCCGCCGATGATCACCGCGCTCGCCGCTGGCGAGATCGAGATCGGCGATCTGGGCTACTCCTCCCTCGCCTTCGCCATCCAGAACGCCGGGCTCAGCGATCTACGCGTGATCGGCGACGATTTCCAGGACGGCGTCGCCGGATACTATTCGGATCAGTTCTTCGTGCTGAACGACAGCGGCATCAAGACGGTCGAGGATTTGAAGGGCAAGGTGGTGGCGACCAACGCGGGCGGCAGCGCCGTCGATATCGCCATGCGCGCGATGCTGCGCAAGCATCACCTCGACGACAAGAAGGACGTCACCTTCGTCGAAGCCGCCTTCCCGAACATGAAATCGATGCTGGAATCGCACAAGGTCGATCTGATCCCGGGCGTGCCGCCCTTTGCCTTCAACCCGGACCTCAACAAGGAGGCGCATGCGCTGTTCGTGCAGAAGGACGCCGTCGGCACGACCCAGATGATCGTGTGGACCGCGCGGGCCGGATTCATCCAGAAGCACCGCGCCGCGATGGTGGATTTCATGGAAGACTCCATCCGCGTCGCGCGCTGGTACCTCGACCCGAAGAACCACGACGAGGTCGTCGCCATCGCCGCCAAGCTCACCAAGACGCCGCCGGCGCTGTGGCAGGACTGGGTCTTCACCAAGAAGGACGACTACCGCAGCCGCGACATGCAGCCCGACCTCAAGGCGCTCCAGGCAAACGTCGAGACTCAGCAGGAGCTCGGCTTCCTCAACACCAAGATCGATATCGGCAAATATTCCGATCTCAGCCTCGCCAAGGAGGCGGCGGCGCGGCTGAAATAGCCGTCTCGCATACGACATGACGGGCGAGCTTTGGGCCGAGCGCAACGGCGCAAGAATATTACGCACATGCCCCCGCCCAATAACAGGGAACGCCGGACCCGCGCCGGGCGTTCAGATGGGACAGAGATAGAGAGATAGAGCGTTTCCCATGACGGGAGCCGCTCTCCCTCTTACCTCGGACTCCGCAGCGAAAAAGGATATTCGCCATGAAATTTCCGATGATTTCCGTCATTTCCACCGCCGCGCTGCTGGCGCTTGTCGCGGCGCCGCACATCGCCGTTGCACAAGGCCATGCCACCGAATGCGAGCCGGGCGAACACATTGACGGATCGACCAGCGACCAGGCCAAGCACAAGCTCGAAGCGTCGGGTTACCGCCAAGTGCGCGGGCTGCACAAGGGCTGCGACAATGTCTGGCACGGTCAGGCCATGCAGAACGGCCAGCCGGTCAACGTCATGCTGTCGCCGGACGGTCAGGCCCTAGTCGAAGGCGACTAGGTCGCGCTCAACGCCGCGATTTCGCCATCGCGGCACGCGCCCAGAGCAGCCATGGGCGTTCCACCGTGCCGTCATTGGACACTGCCGCTTTTTCCGCTTCCTCGCGCGACAGGAATGTCGGCGTGCCGAGCCGTAGCGCATCCATCTGCAGCGCGGCGTTCATCGCCGAATAGATCGCGCGGTAGACGACGTGCTTGATGCTCCGCGCGACCATGGTCGCGCCGTGGCCGCGCATCAGCACGACCGGCTTTTCGCCCAGTGTTTCCGCCAGTGCCGCGCCGAGTTGCGGCGTGCGGATCAGCATGTCGGTCATGCCGGCGACATCCCGGATCTCGAATATCGGAACACCCGCGCCGAGAAAGCCGCTCATGTGATAGATCGGCTGCAGCGGCGTTCGTGTCGCCCCGAAAGGAATGAGCGGCGGGGCATGGCAATGAACGACGGCCTGCACGTCGGGCCGGCGCTTGTAGATTTCGCCGTGGATGAAGCGCTCGCTGTAATAGCGCTTAGCCGGATTGGCGAGAGGATTGCTGTCTAGATCGAAGGTGACGACGTCCTTCGCGGTCACCAGCCCCGGCGCCAAATGCCGCGACATCAGGAACATGTTTGGATCCTCGTCGTGGCGCACGCTGATATGGCCGTAACCGTCGACGACCTTCTCGTTGAACAGGATGCGGTTGCCGAGCACCAGTTCGTCGAGCAGGTCGCGCGACACGTTCGGGATTTTCGCGGCTTTTGTCATGTTTCTCCGGGCGTCTTCTTTCAGCGCTGTATCTTGAGCATACGACGCGCATTGCCCTCGTAAAGCTGCTCCTTTTCGGCGTCGGACAGGCCGAGCTGATCGATCGCCTTGATGATCTCGCGGATGAAGAGCGGGCCACCCGCGGGATCGAAGGGACAATCGGTGCCGAACAGGCAATGATCGATGCCGAAGAAGTCGAGTCCGCATTGCATGCCCGATGCCGAGCCGTTGATCGCGGTATCGGCGTAGAACATGCGAAAATAATCCACCGGGCGTTTGCCCTTGGCCTTCATGTCCTGGATAATCTTGCGGTAATTATCCTCGGCGCCCTCGCGCGACCCGAGCTGGTCGAGGCCCATGCCGACGCGCGCCTCGAGGAACGGCACCATCGCGCCCATGTGATGCGTGATCAGCTTCATGCGCGGCCAGCGATCGAAGAATCCCGAGAACACCATGCGCGCCATCGCCGCCGAGGTCTCGTAGGGCCAGCCGAAGACCCACCAGATGTCGAAGCGGGAGCTTTTTTCCGCCGGGTAATCGGCGAATTTCTGGCCGCGCGTCGGATGCATCCAGATCGGCAAATCGTAATCGTGCATCTTGGCGAAGATCGGCGCGAATTCCGGATCGTCGAGTGGCCTGCCGTTGACATTGGTGAAGATCTGGATGCCTTTCGCGCCGCGCCTCTCGACCGCGCGCGCGATCTCCTCGACCGAAGCCTTGACGTTGTTCATCGGCAACGACGCGACCCAGGCGGGAAACCGGTCCGGATATTTCTCGCAGATGTCGGCCATGCCGTCATTGGCAAGCCGTGCCAGAGCGGGAGATTGATCCGGCGACGCGATATATTCGATCGCCGGCATCGAGAGAGTCAGCACCTGCTGGTACTGCTCGAACTCGTCCATCATCTTGAGGCGCTTTTCCAGGTCGAACAGCACCGGAATGTTCGTCCAACGTCGGATCGCATCCTTCGACGGTACAATCTCGACCATCTTGTCGAAATAGGCCTTCGGGAAAATGTGCGGAAAGATGTCGATCTTCTTCATTTTTGGCCGTCTCCTGACGTTTCGCCGGCGGCTAATATCCGAGCGCGTGCGGGGGCTGTCCATCACCAAATCGCGGCGCTCGTCGCGTTGACTTCGTCGGCGGAACGCCCATGATGTCGCACCCGACCGCCGCTCGAGGAAGAGCCTCGCCCATGGATTCACGGCTGCCGCGCAAACCCGGCTATATCGTCGACGACCCTGCCAATAAGCGCTTCCTGCTCAATCGTGAAGTGCTGGTTTCGCCGGAAATCCTGGACCATGAACAGCGCGCGATCTTCGCCCGTTCATGGATCTATGTCGGCCATGGTTCCGAGCTGAAACAACCGGGCGATTTCGTCACCCGCCGCGTCGCCGGCCGGCCGGTGATCTTGTGCCGCGACAGCGACGGAAATATTCGCTGCCATCTCAATACCTGTCGGCACCGCGGCGCCGTCGTCTGCCGCGAGCGCAGCGGCAACACGCGCCGCTTCAATTGCATCTATCACGGCTGGAGTTATCACAATGACGGCAGGCTGGCCGCCGTGCCCGGCGCCGATGCCTACGCCCCTTCCTTCGACAAGAACCAATGGGGTCTGACGCCGCCGCCACGCTTCGAAGCCTATCGTGATTTTTGGTTCCTCAATCTCGATCGCGCGGCACAACCCCTCGTCGACTATCTCGGCCGCGCCACAGACTATATCGATCTCGTCATCGACCAGTCGCCTTCCGGCCGGATGGAGATCATCGCCGGCACGCAGGAATACGATATCGCCGCCAACTGGAAGCTGATGGTCGAAAACAGCGTCGACGACTATCATCTGCCGACGACGCATTCGACCTGGCTCAACTACATGAAAAATTCCGGGGTCGACGTGCGGCCCTCGAAGGAGGCCGGCATGCTGCTGCCGACGAAAGGCCTCGCCATCGATCTCGGCAGCGGCAATTTCACCACCGACAACGTTAATTTCCGCGGCCGTCCAGTGGCGAAATGGATCCCGATCTATGGCGAGGACGCCAAATCCGAGATCGATGCGATCCGCGCCGAGCTGGTGGCGCGGCTCGGGCCGGAGCGCGCGGCGCGCGTCGCCGACACCAACCGCAATCTGGTGATCTTTCCCAATTTGGTCATCAATGACGGCTCGTCGGTAACGGTGCGCACCTTCTTTCCTGTCGGCCCGGCGAAGATGCAGGTCACCGCCTGGGCGCTGGGCCCGGCCGAAGAGAGCGCCGGCGCGCGGGCACGGCGGCTCGACGCCTTCCTCACTTTCTACGGTCCCGGCGGGTTCGCGACACCCGACGACATCGAGGCGCTCGAGCTAGTGCAGCAGGGCCTGGCTAATTGGCAAGAGGTGCCGTGGTCGGAGATGTCGCGCGGCATGGGCAAGGACAGCGATTTTCTCAACAGCGACGAGCACCATCTGCGCATCTTCTGGCGCCATTGGAATAAGCTGATGGAGGGGGCGTGATGGCCGATTCGGCGCTCCGCGCCCGAACCGTGACCCGTGCCGAGGTCGAGGATTTCCTCTTTCACGAGGCTGCGCTGCTCGACGAATGGCGTCTCGAGGAATGGCTCGGGGTGCTGACCGAGGACGCGACATATCTCGTGCCGCCCAACGACAAGCCCGACGCGGACCATCGCGACACGCTCTTCACCATCGCCGACGACATCAAGCGGCTCCGAGAGCGCGTCATCCGCATTACCGATCCCAATTGCCATGCCGAGCATCCGCCGTCGCGCACCAGGCGGCTGATCGGCAATGTGCGCATCCTGGGCGCCGAGGACGATCTGGTCACGGTGACCGCCAATTTCGCCTGCTGGCGCTACCGCCGTTTCGAGCGCATGCGTGAATACGTCGGCACCTACCGCTTCGTGCTGCGCCGCACCGCCGAAGGCCTGCGCCTCAAGGAGCGTCGCGTGATTCTCGATGCGCAGGAGCTCGGCGCGCTCGGTTCCATCAGCTTTATTCTCTGATCCGATGGCCACGCTCGAAGCGCATATCGACGATCTGGTTGCCGCCAACCGCATACTGGCGGCGCAAGGCGTCGTCGACAGCTTCGGCCATGTCAGTCTGCGCCATCCGCAGGAGCCCGGGCATTACCTGCTGTCCCGCGCGCGGCCGCCCGAATGCATCGAGGCCGCCGACGTCATGGAATTTACCCTGGCGGGGGAGCCGGTCGATGGGCGCGGACGGAAGCCGTATAACGAACGCTTCATCCACGGCGCACTCTATGAAGCGCGCAAGGACATCAACGCCGTGGTGCACAGTCACAGCCCAAGCGTCATTCCCTTCGGCATCGCCGGCGAGACGCTGCGGCCGGTGCTGCACATGGCAGCGGCGATCGGGGCGGAGGTTCCCCTATGGGAGCCCCGCACCAATTTCGACGACACCGACATGCTGGTCTTGGACATGGCGCAGGGCCGCGACCTCGCGCAAACCGTGGGCGGCGGCGCCGGCGCGCTGATGCGCGGCCACGGCTCCGTCGTTGCCGGCCGCTCCCTGCGCGAGGCGGTCTATATCGCGATCTATCTCGAGATCAACGCGCATCTGCAAATGGACGCGCTACGCTTCGGTAAGAAGATCAATTTCCTGAGCCCGGGCGAAATCGAGAAAATCCTAGCGCGGCAGTCCAAAGGTAAGCCGTCCGAGGGCTTCGATCGCGCCTGGGAAGGCTGGTGCAACCGCGCCGGCATTCCGTTCAAGCGCCTTTCCTAGGCCGCTTCAGCGGAACAGCAACATGCGCGTCGCCGAGGTCACCGGCGGCAACACGACACGGCGGAGCGCGGGCGCCAATCCCAACGGCTGCAGCAGCATCTTCATCGCCATCTCGTACGGAAAGTAAGGCTTGGCGAGCCGGCGGAAGCCCTCGCGAAAAGCGGCGTAATCGGCCGCCTGAAATTCCGTGTCGGGGTGGGTGGCGAGATAGACGTGCTTGAAGGCGACATAAGCGTCTTCCGCGTCGACCTCCATGGCGCGGCCCCACAGCGTACGCAGCACCGAGGTACGGCCGGGGCGCTCGGAATCCCGGTACTTGCGGAAGAAGTGGTAAAAATTCTTGTAGTGACGCACCTCATCCGCGCTGATCTTCGCAGTGATTTCGCGCAGGACGGGCTCGGGCGCGGCATCCGACAGCGTGCGATAGAAGGTCGCGGTGCCGGTTTCGACGACGCAGCGCGCCGCCATCTCAAGCGCGCGGGTCGGCGCCAGCTGCTCGAGCTTGCAGAAATGCGCGTATTCGACGAGGAAACTGCGATAAGCGGATTCCCAATCGAAGGCGGGCCACGCGATCTGAACATAGCGCTTGAGCGACGCCCCGTGCTGCAACTCTTCCGGCTCCCAATGGTTCGCCAGCCAGTCGACGACCTCATCGTCGCCACGGAAATATTCAATCAGGTTGCGCGTATAGAGATCCGAAGTGATCTCGACGAAGGACGCGGAAGCCACGATGTGAAAGAGCAGCGTGTCCTCGCCGACGGCCACGCGGTCAAGTTCCCCGTAAGGAATCTCATTCATTGACCAGGGCACGCCCGCCCCGATTTCTCCGAATTCCATGCTCATTAAGGCCTCCCGTTCGCAAGACCAGCCGCAAGACCAACGAAGGGACCTGGCAAACTATAGGGCTCGCCAGACCCAAATGAAAAGCAGGTCGCCAAGGTTCCCCGGCGCGACGCTTGGCCTCCTCTTGCTCTATCCCAGGGAACCCATAGCCGAACCGGCCGTTGTCCTGGGTTGAGGCGCCGTTCCGGGCGCCGGTTCCAGCAATCGAGGTTTTGCATGGCTATCGAACTCCTGCCCCTGCCCTATCCCCAGGATGCGCTTGAGCCGCAGATGTCGGCCCGCACCCTTGAGTTCCATCACGGCAAGCATCACAAATCCTATGTCGATACGGCCAACAAACTGCTGAAGGACTCGCCACTGGCCAACAAGTCGCTCGAAGAGATCATCCGCGCCACCGCGCGCGATGAATCGAAGAAGACGCTGTTCAACAACGTGGCGCAGGTCTGGAACCACAATTTCTTCTGGCATTCGATGAAGCCCAAGGGTGGCGGCAAGCCGGCCGGCGATCTGGCGCAGGCCATCGACCAGGCGTTTGGCGGCTATGACAAGTTTCATCAGGAATTCAAGGCCGCCGGCGAGACCCAATTCGGCAGCGGCTGGGCTTGGCTCGTGCTCGATCACGGCAAGCTCAAAGTGACGAAGACCGGCGACGCGGAGGATCCCCTGATGCAGGGGACGACGCCGCTCCTTACCTATGACGTGTGGGAGCATGCTTATTATCTCGACTATCAAAACCGCCGCCCCGATTTCATTGAAGCGTTCCTCGGTCATCTCGCCAATTGGGACTTCGCGGCCGAGAACCTGCGGCGCAGCCGTGCGGCGCACGGCACCGCCGCCGAATAATTCGGTAACGGCCGGCAAGACAATGACGGCTTGCGGCGCCGTTTATGAAGATTTGGTCCGTTGCGATAGGTTGTGGCACGCGGTGTCTTCGTGTATTTTACCCGCGCTGGAAACTTGATATGCGTCAAGAGGTTGTAGGGATGAATTTGCGCCGGCGATTCCTGGGACGTGGGGCGGCCGCTGGCTCGCTGGTCGCCCTCTTCGGCGCGGCCGTGGCGCTCGTACCGATATGTACACCGCAAGACATGCCCGCCCTCACGGTTTCCACAATTGCGGTTAACGCGGCGCCTACGCGGCAACCGGCGCCGAGCGCCGTGACCGAGCCCGCCGCAAAACCCGTCGAGGTCGTATTCGCCTCGTGCCACGACCGCCGCAAGCTGCGCATGGGCTATGCCTCCTGGTATGGCGAATCCTCCGTCTTCGACCGAACTGCCAATGGCGAGAAATTCAACGAAGCGGAACTCACGGCCGCGTCGCGCGTGCTGCCCTTCAATACGCATTTGCGGGTCACCAACCTGCGCAACGGCCGCAGCGTCGTAGTTCGCGTCAACGATCGTGGCCCGTTTCGCCGCGGCCGCGTCATCGACGTCACACCGGCGGCGGCGACGAAGCTCGGCATGAAGCAGCGCGGCCTCGCCCCCGTCTATATCGAGATTCTCGCCGACGCGCGCTGAACTGGCCGCAGCAGCCGCGGCGAAGACCCGGCGATGAAGGTTTCACCGAAGCGTTAGCTAGCGGTTTGACGGCGCCCCGGCCGGTCAGGCGGCGTGCCGCAACAAATCCAGCAAGGATTGCGGGATCGGCTCGGCGGCATAGGCGCCATAGAGCCGCTTCAATTGCCGGGCCACAAGCTCCTGGAGGTCGGCAGCCAGCGTGGCATCGATCGCGGCATTGGCAGAGCGATCGCCCCCATCGGACAGCGATAAACGCACGGACAAGGTTGGCGGGAACATCATTTCTCCCCTTAACTCCGCTCGATTGCGGTATGCATATAAGACCCTGATTTTGTTAGCATCTTTCATTTCCCCCGGCTCCCCCAAAGATCCGGTGGACACACGATTCAATAGCCGCGCCGGCGATTGGTTCCGCACTGGGTCAAAAAAATGTCGAAAATGGGGCACACCCGCGGAAATACCGCATTTCCCGGGGAAACTGAGTGTTTTCGGAGTGGGCCATTGAGAAACAACAGGGCCGCCGGCGTCGCAATGCGAGTTGCCGGGAAAATCGCCGAGCCGGCTCGGAAGATAGGCCCGAAAGCGACTCGGCGCCGGCGAATATCGCCAGCGCCGAGTTATTTATCCGAGGATTGGACCCCGCCGCGTAAGGCGGGACGCCTTTCAGGTGACCGGGGTCGGGATCGGGGCGGGCTGCGGCTCGCGCGGGCCCATCAGGTGCTCCCAATCGCGCAGATGCATATTGCGCCAATTGAGTTGCGCCGGCGGGACGGCACGGGCGCCATTCTTTCCTTCCGAGCCCTCAAGCAGTGTCTGGAGCTGCAATCGCGCGCGGGACACGCGGCTCTTCATCGTGCCGACGGCGCAATGCGCCATCTCCGCAGCCTGCTCGTAGGAGAATCCGCTGGCGCCCACCAGCACCAAAGCCTCGCGCTGAACGGCGGGAAGCGTGTTGAAGGCGCATTCAAAATCGCGCATGCGCAGATGCCATTCCTGCTCGCCATGCACCGTCGTCGATTCGATGTTGATCTCGGTGCCGAGCTGAGCGAGCCGCCCCTGGCTGCGTTTTTCCGTGAAATAGGCGTTGCGGAGAATGGTGGTGAGCCAAGCCTTGAGGTTAGTGCCGGGCTGAAACTGGTTGGCGTGGCTTATGGCCCTGAGCACGGTTTCCTGGACCAGGTCGTCGGCCAGCGTGCGGTCCTGAGCGAGCATGCGCGCGAAGGCACGCAGATGTGGCAGATACTGGATGATATCGGTGGCAATCTCGGTGGCCATGCTTTTCCTCCTTTTTCTTCAACACGGTCCGGCGTCCGTAGCACCGCCGGGTCGTTACCGCCAAACCCGAAGCGGCGCGACACGGGCGATTAGATGTGGAAATGGAAAAGTCCGATATCGGGGAAAACCCCTAATCACAGAATTATCACGCCGGGATACGCCGCCGATTTCCGGCGACCCGTCTTATTTCCGCCGTACTTGGCACCCGTCGGTGCTCACGTACTGCTGGCGGAACGAATGTCGGAACGCTGCGCTCGGTGACATCTTGATCAAGCGCCTGCAGTGCCACGCCAAGCAGGCCTGGATGCTACGCAGCTACATGCAGTAGGCTATCCGGTCGGCCGCGCGGCGCGGCCAATGGAACTCCTATGCAGCTTGGTGTCATCGGATTGGGCCGGATGGGCGGCAATATCGTGCGCCGCCTGACCACACACGGCCACGAATGCGTCGTCTTCGACAGGGCGGCGACGGCGACCAGCGCGCTCGCCAAGGAAAAAAGCGTGACCGGCGCCGCCGATATCGGCGATTTGGTCAAGCGGCTCAAGGCGCCCCGCGCCGTGTGGGTGATGCTGCCGGCCGGCGGGCCGACCGAGGACACCGTGGCCGAGCTCGGCCGCCTGCTCGAAAAGGGCGACATCGTCATCGACGGCGGCAATTCGAACTGGCTCGACGATATCCGCCGCGCCAAGGCGCTAGCCGAGAAAGGCCTCCACTACGTCGATGCCGGCACCAGCGGCGGCGTCTGGGGCTTCGAGCGCGGCTATTGCCTGATGATCGGCGGCGAGAAGGAAATCATCGACCGGCTCGATCCGATCTTCGCTACGCTGGCGCCCGGCCGCGGCGATATCCCGGCGACGCCCAGCCGCGCGGGCAAGGGCCGCGACAAGCGCGCCGAGCAAGGCTACATCCATGCCGGCCCGAATGGCGCAGGTCATTTCGTCAAGATGGTGCATAACGGCATCGAATACGGAATGATGCAGGCCTATGCCGAGGGCTTCAACGTCCTGAAAAACGCCGCCAAGGAAACACTGCCGGCGGAACAGCAATTCACCCTCAACCTGCCGGACATCGCCGAAGTCTGGCGGCGCGGCAGCGTCATTTCTTCCTGGCTGCTTGACTTGACCGCCGCGGCGCTCGCCGGCGACGAGGCGCTTGCCGGCTTCTCCGGCTATGTCGAGGATTCGGGCGAAGGCCGCTGGACGATCGAGGCGGCGATCGCGGAATCGGTGCCGGTGGACGTTCTCGCGGCGGCGCTGTTCGCGCGCTTTCGCTCGCGCGAGGAGCACAGCTTCGCCGACAAGCTGCTTTCCGCCATGCGCAAGGGCTTCGGCGGCCACGTCGAGCCCAAGGAAGGCAAGTAATGGAACCGGCCGGCGCACAACCTCCGCGGCCACGACGCGCCGCGCCGTGCACCCTCGTCGTCTTTGGCGCCACGGGTGACATGACCAAGCGGCTGCTGCTGCCTTCGCTCTATCACCTAGCGATCGATGGCCTGCTCGCGGAGGAATTCGCCATTGTCGGGGTGTCGCGTGCGTCATGGTCGGACGACCAGTTTCGCGAGCATATACGCGGCTCGCTCGCCAAATTCGCCGGCGCGGCGCTCAAGCCCAAGATCGTCGACTGGCTTCTGCAGCGGGCGACCTATGTGCCGGGCGATTTCGACGACACCGCGACCTTCGACCGGCTGCGCGGCGCCTTGGACAAAGCGACCCCCACGACCGGCGGCAATCGGCTGTTTTATCTGGCGACACCGCCTGCGGTGTTCGCGGAAGTGGCCGATCACCTGGGAAGAGCCGGCCTGGCGCGCGAAGAGAATGGCCTTTGGTCCCGTCTCATCGTCGAGAAGCCCTTTGGCAACGACCTCGCCTCGGCATGCGAGCTCAATCGCCGAATTCTTGCAGTTTTCAGCGAGAAACAGGTGTTCCGCATCGATCACTTCCTCGGCAAGGAGACGGTGCAGAACATCCTGGCGTTGCGCTTCGCCAACGGCATGTTCGAATCGCTATGGAACCGCGACCGCATCGACCATGTGCAGATCACCGTCGCCGAGACGGTCGCGCTCGAAGGTCGCGGCAAGTTCTATGACGCGACCGGCGCGCTGCGCGACATGGTGCCGAACCATCTGTTCCAGCTCCTCTCGCTCATCGCGATGGAGCCGCCGAGCTGTTTCGCGGCCGACGCGGTACGTGGCGAGAAGACCAAGGTGCTTCAGGCCGTGCATCGATACAGCGCGGCCGAGGCGCTTAAGAACAGCGTCCGCGGGCAATATGCCGGTGGCACGGTCAATGGCCAGACCGTCCTGCCCTATCGCAAGGAGCCGGATGTCGCGCCCGACAGCAACACCGAAACCTATGTCGCGTTGCGCCTGACTGTCGATAATTGGCGCTGGAGCGGGGTGCCGTTTTATCTCCGTACCGGCAAGGCCCTGGCCGCACGCCGGACCGAGATCGCGATCAAGTTCAAGGAAGCGCCCTTCACCATGTTCCGCGATACGCCGGTGGAAAAGCTGGCGCAGAACTTCATCGTCATCCGCATCGCGCCCGATGAGGGCATCGCGATCTGGTTCAACGCCAAGGTTCCCGGCCCGCAACTGCGGCTCGACGGCGTACGAATGGATTTCAAGTACAAGGACTATTTCGCCGTCGAGCCCAGCACCGGCTATGAGACGTTGATCTATGATTGCATGAACGGCGACCAAACCTTGTTCCAGCACGCCGAGGACGTCGAGGCGGCCTGGGGCGCTGTCCAACCGCTGCTCGACGGCTGGCGCGAAGCGCGCGCCAATGACCTCGATCTTTATCCGGCCGGCAGCGAGGGCCCCGCCGCGGCCGATAATTTGCTCGCGCGCGATCATCGGAGTTGGCGGCCGATCGCGCCGAAAAATCAATGAGCGGCGCGGTCGCCCGGAAACCCGCCGGCCCCGGCGGCGCCAAGCTCGTTGTGCTACAGGATGCGGAGATCCTCGCGCGGCGCGGCGCCGCGTGGCTGCTCAACCGGGTGATCGAGGTACCCGGCCGGATCGCGGTTTGCCTCGCCGGCGGCGAAACTCCCAAGCGGCTCTATTCCCTGCTGACCGAGTTCCCCTATCGCGATTGCCTGCCCTGGGAGCGTGTTCATTGGTTCTTCGGCGATGAACGCTTCGTACCGGCGAACAATCCGCGCAGCAATTTCCGCATGCTGCGCGAGACGCTGTTCGCGCGTGCGCCGGTCCCGCCCGACAACATCCACCCCGTTCCGACCGACGGCACGGCGGACGAGGCCGCGGCGCGCTATGCCGTGGAACTGCAATGGTTCCACGGAACGGCGGAGCTGTCGCATGGCCGGCCCCTCTTCGCCGCGACATTGCTGGGGTTCGGCGATAACGGCCACACCGTCTCGCTCTTTCCCGGCACGCCGGCGCTCCGCGAGACGCGGCGCTGGGCGGTCGCGGTCAGCGCTGGCGTGCCCGAGCCGCGCATCACCCTGACGTACCCGGCGCTCGACAGCAGCGCCGCCGTCGCCTTCCTGGTCAGCGGCACCGGCAAGCGCACGGCGTTGCATCGCCTGTGGCAGGGCGCCGATGTGCCGGCAGCGCATATCGCACCGGTGGGGTCACTCACCTGGTTCGTTGATCGTGATGCCGCCGGGGACCGGCGATGACGGATCAAACCCCGGCCGCGCCGCTGCCCGTTCTCAAGCCTGGCGCTATTCCGGTGGCACCCGGCCCGTTCACGCTCGCCATCGATATCGGTGGCTCGCACGTCAAGGCCTCGGTGCTCGACCGCGACGGCACGCTGATCGCACGCGAGGTCCGGGTGGCGACACCGCGTCCGGCGACGCCGCGCGCGGTGCTCCAGGCGATCGCCGGTCTGGTTGCCGAATTGCCGCCCTACGATCGTATCTCGGCCGGCTTCCCCGGCTATATCCGGCGCGGCCGCGTCGCCACCGCGCCCAATCTCGGCACCAAGGCCTGGGCCGGCTTTCGCCTGGATCAAGGCCTGCAGAAACGGCTCAAGAAGCCGGCGCGCGTGCTCAACGACGCCGATGTTCAAGGCCTTGGCGCGATTTCCGGGCATGGAGTCGAGGTCGTGCTGACGCTCGGCACCGGCATCGGTTCGGCGCTTTTCCACGACGGCGCCCTGATGCCGCATCTCGAGCTCGGCCAGCATCCCATCGCCAAGGGCAAGACCTACGATCGATACCTCGGCAATGCGGCGCTGAAGCATAAAGGCCCGAAGCGATGGAATCACCGGCTCAAAAAGGCAATCGAGATCGTCCGCACCCTAACCAATTTCGATACGCTGCATTTGGGCGGCGGCAATGTGCGGTTGATCGATTTTCACCTGCCGCCGCATGTGAAGCGCGCCGCCAATATCGAGGGCATCACCGGCGGCGTCCGGCTGTGGGATCCGTCGTTCGACGCCTTCTTCGCCGAACCGCGGCGCCGCAAGCGGCGCTGAGCCCCAGCCGCCGTGGCCATGTAATGGTCACGATAGCGGTGGAAACCTTACGTTTCCGCTCTTCGTTGTAATCCCGTCAAATTGATAAGTAAGTTAGTTGTGCCGCGCCGATGGCCGGCCCTGCCTGATAAGGAACGCGCATGCCGATCGAACCGGAAAAATACGCTGCGCGCGCCTTGACCGCGTTTTGGCTGGCCGCCGCCTCGGTCTTAGCCGTGCCGGCGAGCGCCCAGCAATCGGCGAGCGCGCCGGCAACCGAACAATCCAGCGCGCAACGCCAGCAATATTCCGAAGACGCGCGGCGCGATCTGCGCGACTGGCAGGAGCGCATGCGCGCTCTCAGCGACCGCGCCGGTGCGGAAACCGACCGCTTCAGCGCCGACGCCCAGCAGGGGCTGTACGTTGCCTGGGGAAATCTCCGCATCGCGTGGCAAAAACTTCGCGTCGCGGAGGGGCCGGCCTGGATCGAGGCGCGCGACGCTTATGACAATGCGCGCGAACGCATGCGAGAGACTTGGCAACGATTCAAATCGGAAAGCTGAAACAAAAAGAAGACACAATGCTGTATTGGGCAATAATCTCCTCGTCATTGCGCTGGTGACGCGTCGGCGTCCAGCCCTAATGCCCATTTAGCGACGTGAAAATGGCAAGAGAAAACCCTTATGTTCCCAGCCAAACAGACGTATGCGGCGCCTCAGACCGGGAGCGGACGGAACCCGTTCCCTGTGACCGCGTTGTGTTTGCGCAGCGTTGCCGGCTGACCGGCGCGCGACAATAATGCGAGGCAATACCGGCTATGAGCACCAGTGAAAGAACGAAGAACGGCGCGGCCACCGACGTCGAGACGATCCGGGGCGATCTTGATTCATTGAAGAGCGACCTCGCGGGGCTGATGGATCACGTGAAGAATGGCGCGCTGCAAGGCGTCGCCGGACGGGTCGACGACGTGACGACCGAAGCACGCCGGCTCTATGGCCAGTTCACCGCGGAAAGCGAACGGCAGGCTGAGGCTCTGGCCCGGCGGGTTGAAGAGCGCCCGCTCACCAGCCTCTTGATCGCCTTCGGCCTGGGTTTCCTCGGCGGTCGCATTTTCTTCCGCTAAGCGACAAACTCCATGGACGGCCTGATCAAGCTCGTTCTCGCCGTCATCACCCATGTCGCCACCGCGCGGCGGCTTGGCGCCGTGGCGCCGCGCCTAATCGCGGCGACGGTGCTTGCGGTCATGGCATTGATGATTGCGCTCGGAGCGATCGGCTGCGCGGTCGCGGCGCTGTGGATTTTCCTCCTCCCACAACTCGGGCCGGCCGGCGCACCGCTGGTCGCGGCGGGAGCGCTTCTGGTGCTCTGCGGCATCCTTCTCGGCGGTGCCTATGCCGTGCTGCGACGTCAGGCGAAGCCCGCCGATCTTTTGACGGAAGTGCTACATCATGCGGCGGCCACGGCCGAGAATCCGCTCGCCTACGAGAACCGACTGGTTGTGCTGCTGCTGGGCGCGCTCGCTGCCGGTGTCAGTGCCGCAGCCAAGGCCACACGGGCCGTGGTGAAGGCGACGGAAAAGCCCCAGGCTAAGGAGCACGGAAGACGTAAAGCAGAATGATAACGGGGATGGAAATCCCAAGGAACCAAAGCAATCAGCCTCACCCCTGTTCGCTGTCGTCCAAAGCGCGGCCATAAATATGCGCCGGCAAGGAAAAAATCGTGCCGTCAGGGCCGTGCCGTCAGGGCTTGGCCGTAAGCACATCCAGGAGGACGAGCAACCGGACCGGCAATGGTTCGGCGGCGATTTGATCATAGAGCCGGTGAAGTTGCGTCATCACCGGGTCGTCTTCGCCGCCGCCGGTCGCCGCGTTCTGGCCAGCGGCAGCCCGCTTTTTGCGTGGCCGTCGGGAGGATGAGATTGTCATGTGGCAGGCCGGACTCGCATACCGCGTTAACCGCGCGCTGGCCGGCGCGGTCGGATGGAACGGCGCAGATTTTTACTTTTGCCGCCTTTTCGCGGATGCAACGGTACGACTTCACCACCCTTGCCCGGGCCGCCGGCGCCGCCGCGGCGCGCCAAACTCGCCTTCAAGGCCGACATGAGGTCGACGACTTTGGTGTCGCGTGGCCGTTCGGGTGCTGAAAGAATCTTGCCTTTGGCCCGCGCGTCGATCAATTCGCGCAATGCCGTCTCGTAGCGATCCTCGAATTCCTTCGGCTCGAAGGCGCCACTGTTCTGATCGATAATCTTGGTGGCGATCTCCACCATGCCCTTATCGAATTTTACCGTTGCGATGTCGTCGAAAACTTCCTTGTCGCTGCGAATCTCCTGCGGATGGCGCAGCATTTCGACCAGCATACCCTTGCCGCGCGGGCTGATGGCGACGGTGCGTTCACGATGCGACAGGACGAGCCGGGCAAGCGCGACCTTGTTCTTCGTGCGCATTGCCTCGCGGATGACGGCAAAGGCCTCGACGGCGCCCGTGCCATCGGGTGCCAGATAATAGGGCCCGTCGGTATAGACCGGGTCGATGTCGCCGGCATCGACGAATTTTTCGATGTCGATGGTGCGGGTGGATTCGAGGCGGATATTCTTGAGATCCTCCTCCTCGACCGTGACGTACTTTCCCTTCTCGATCTCATAGCCGTGCACCAGCTTCTGGCGCTGCAATTCGCCCTCGTCGGGATCGAACGGCCGCATCTGAATGCGGTTCATCGTCTTCGGATTGAGCAGATGGAACGACACCATCTGCGCATGAGTAGTTGCGTTGTAAAGCTCGACCGGGCACGAGACGAGCGAAACCTTGAGATGTCCCTTCCATGATGCGCGATAAGCCATGTTCTACCTCCGGACGATTTGGGTGCGGCGATCAGGCAAGGTCGAACGCGGCAAGGGCCTTGGCCGCGATCGTCTGCCGCGATTTGTAGAGGCCACGCCATGGATCCTGCCGGCGCGCATGCAATAGCCGCGGCACGGTCTTGATGTCGTATTTCTTCGGATCGAGGCCGGGCTTCATATCGCTCCAGGCGAGCGGCATGGCAACGCCGGCATTGGGCCTCGCCCGCACGCAATAGCCGGCAACCGCCGTCGAGCCGCGGTCGTTGCGCAGGTAATCAATGAAGATCTTGCCGACGCGCTCGCGCTTCAGCGGATTGATCGTATAGGTCTTGGGATCGGCCTCGACGAAGGCGGCAGCGACCGCCCGAGCGAAATCCTTCAGCACCGTCCAGCCGATGCCCCGCTTCAGCGGCACGACGACGTGCAAGCCCTTGCCGCCGGTCGTCTTCGGCCAGGATTCGAGGCCGAGCTTAGCCAAAAAATCACGCATGGCGATCGCGCTATCGACCACGTGGGGAAATTTCACGCCGGAGTCGGGATCGAAATCGAAGATCATGCGGTCGGGCTTGTCGGGATCGTCGGCGCGCGAGCCCCATGGGTGGAACTCGATCACTCCTTCCTGGACGATCGCCACCACATCGTGAATCGTGTGAGCGACGAGATATTCGCCGGCGCCGCTCTTTTCCTTGATGCCGATGCGCTCGATCGACTTCATTCCGATGGTGAAATGCTTCTGAAAGAAACATTCTTTCTGCGCGCCGGTCGGACAGCGCAGCAGACTCAGCGGCCGGCTCTCGATCTCGGGCAGCAGCCACTCCGCCACAGCGGCGTAATATTCCGCGAGCTGCTCCTTGGTGATACCGAGGCCAGGAAAAATCTCGCGGTTGGGATGCGAGATGACGATTCCCGCCACCGAATGGGCCGAGGCATCGCCCGAGGCGCCGCCCGGCTTGCGGCGCGGCGCTGTCTTCACCGCCGGCCGCACAACGGCAGCAGCCGCGCGCTGATGCGACGGTGCCTTGGCAACGTCGCGCGTTACCGCGCGCGCCGGCTTGTCCTCACGCATGCCCTGGAAAGACGGATGGCGCAGGACGCCGTCGCTGGTCCAGGACAGGAATTCGATTTCGCAGACCAGTTCCGGCTTAACCCAGATGGCGTGGCGCCGCGCCTCGACGCCTGGATTGGCAAAGGGCGGCCGATCGGCCTTCAGCCGCTTCAGCCGAACGGTCAGATCGGTCAGCATCTGCCGGCTGAAGCCGGTGCCGACATGGCCGGCGTAGCGCAACTCGCCATCCTCGTAATAACCCAGGATCAGCGAGGCAAAGCCGGTGCGGTCTGCTTTCTTCGGAGGCGTGTAGCCGCAGATCACGAATTCCTGGCGGGTGATGCATTTCGACTTGAGCCAGTCCTGCGTGCGGCGTTCGACATAAGGCCGGTCAGCGCGCTTCGAAATGATACCTTCGAGCGCCATTTGGCAGGCATGGCGGAAGATTTCGCCGCCCGATGAATCGAGATGCTCGGAATAGCGCACCGCCCCGTTGCGCGGCACATCCTCAAGGAATTGTTCAAGCACCCGCTTGCGATCGATCAGCGCAGCGTTTCGTAGATCGTAGCCGTCGAGATGCAGAAGATCGAAGACGATGTAGACCAGCTTATCATACTGGCCTTCGCTGAGCGCCTCCTGGAGCGCAGCGAAACGGGAGACACCGTGCGCATCGAGCACGGCCACCTCGCCGTCGAGCGCGAAATCCCCGCCGGGCAATCGCTCGAGCGCTGGCACCAGCGCCTGGAAGCGGCTGGTCCAATCCTGCCCGGTGCGGGTCCGGAGACGCACCTTGCCGGCCTCGCGTCGCGCGAAGGCGCGATAGCCGTCGATCTTGATCTCGTGTAGCCAGCGGCCACCTTGCGGCGGTTTGTCCACCAGCGTCGCGAGCTCGGGGGGAATGAAATCCGGCAGCTTGGCGCGGTGCGCGCCGTCAATCGCGCCCAGATCGGCGA
This sequence comes from Allostellaceae bacterium, assembly GCA_035648735.1. Taxonomy (GTDB): domain Bacteria; phylum Pseudomonadota; class Alphaproteobacteria; order ATCC43930; family CGMCC-115725; genus REEB95. The sequence continues at coordinate 8,387 of DASRKX010000058.1, read as the reverse complement.
GACCCGGCTTTTTCCGCGCGATGTCGGGCTTCGCTTCCGCGCGCGGCTTCGGGCTCCTCCCGGTGGGTTTCGACTGCCAAACCTTGGCCGATTTCGCCCCGGCGATTTGCTCCATGGTCTTATCACTGACGACGCTTTTGGTTACACGCTTAAGCAACGCGTCGCCCTTGCCGGGCTTCGCGTATTTGTCGCGTTCCTTGATGAGGAGCCAGTTGTCGCGCCCCTCCTCGCTTGCGCGACCGCGCATGCGCACCAGCAGCCAGCCGCCCTTGAGGCGCTCGCCGTCAAGGGTGAAATGCAGCCGGCCGCGCGCGTAATCCTTGCGGGCATCGCCCTTCGGCTTCCAGCTGCCGTGATCCCACAGCATCACCGTGCCGCCGCCGTATTGGCCCTGCGGGATGATGCCCTCGAACTTGCCGTAGGCGAGCGGATGATCTTCGACATGGACGGCGAGGCGCCGATCGGACGGATCGAGGCTCGGCCCCTTGGTGACCGCCCAGCTTTTCAATACACCGTCGAGCTCGAGACGAAAATCGTAATGTAGCCGCCGCGCCGCGTGCTTCTGGATCAGATAGCGATGGCCGGCGTTTCGCGTCGTCCCGCCGGCATCCGGCTCCGGCGTCTTGGCGAAGTCGCGCTTTTTTCGATAGATCGCAAGCTGCTTCGCCGCAATGCGGGTCATGGATCAGCCGACAACGAGGCCGTAGATCACGGCCATGGCGATGATGGCGAGGACGAGCGAGATTGCCCATACCCAGCGCATGGTGCCAAGCTCGACGGCTTGGCGCGCCTGATCCGTCGGTATACGCACACCCGATTGCACCGCGACTTTCGCGTGCTCGGCGATCTTGTCCGCAAGGGCATGATCGTTCATTGAATGCTCCGTTCCTCGATGAGGCCGCGGCAACCGACGGCGCATTGCGCGCAGGCACGGATACAGGGCTCGGCCTCGCCTTCTTCCATGCGGCGCGCGCATTCCCTCTCGCAGCGCTCGCATATTTCCTGGCACAGCGCCGCCAGCGGCCGATTGAGCCGGGCATGCGTATGGCCGAGGGTCGTAGCCAACATGGCGGTGATATCGGCGGTATCGAGCAGCAGTTCGACCAGCATGCCGGCATCGCCGCCATAAACGCCGTCAAGCGCCGCGGCGAGATCAAGGCAGGCACGGTGGCAAACCTGACACCGCTGAACGCAATCTTCGCGTTCCTGCCGCTCGAGCTGCTGCAGGAGATCGGTCTCCGGTTGCGTCAACTCGCCTCTGAGCATGGGGTTCTCCTTTGGGGTACGGCATCGACCCAGATTAATGCCGGGGGAGGATTTTCCGGGCGGCAGAAGCGGCGCGGCAGGGATAGAACGGCGCTGTTCGCGCCCTGGTTCCAGAGCACCGAGCGCCGAATCCCACCGTTCCAGGCCTTCAGGGCGACGAACGCCACCGCGGTGCCGGTCCGCGAATTGCCAACCCGACCGGGCTAGCTGCCGATGGCGTGACCGCCAGCGCTAGTCGCCCGCGACGCGATCCAGCGCAGCCTCGTCGGCGACGGGCCAACAAAACGCGGCTGATCATTTCCTCGAGCAGGCGGTGATTATTACCGGCGCACGGCGCCGAGTCCGGCCCCGGCTACCGTGAAAGCCGACGACCGCCGGATTCGGATGCCTTCGCTACGCCAGGGTGGTGGCGTCGTGGGAATCTGCCGCGATGCCAATCAAACGATGATCGGTATGCGCGACGATGTCGGCGAGATCGGCCGGAATTTTTCTCTCGTTCTCGATGACCTGCACGCGGGCCGCACACATATCCTTGAATTCGGTGCAGATTTCCTTCAGCCGAGACTCTGCCTCGACTTCCGACATATCGAGAAGGGTCGCCGTTTCGGCGAGCGAAAAGCCTTCGAGCAGGCGCAGCAGAACCAGCCGCCGGTCGCGCAGCTTCAGGCCGAGGACCGCCCGTTGCAGACTTTCGAGATTGGGATCGGCGGGCGCCTCGGCTTCGACGCCGCAAGCGTCAACCGCGTCATGCAGCAGGTCGAAGAGTTGCGGCGCGATGTCGGCCGCCGGCGTGATGCGGCCCGGCTCCTGGATCAGCGTTTCGAGGCAGATTTCGATGTACTGATCGCCGGCGCGGCGCGAGCCCGTAACGGCAGCACCATAGCGGCGCAGGCGCGGCAAAACGGGAAGAATGGCATCGGCGAGCGAATGCATGGGTTTACCCTCTTCTTGTTTCCATCGGGTAGGCGATATCCGTATCTCAACACCGGCGGAGAAATCGCGGGTGTGAGAAAGCTGTGTCTTGCCGACGGCGTGGCAAACCCGTGAAATTTAGCCACGATTACGCGTTAGGTTCACGACGCCTTGCGCCGTGCCGAGCATCACCTGGCTCGCGATGCCCAGAAAGAAGCCGGTTTCGACCACGCCGGCGCACGCCTTAATTCGTGAATCGAGCGCACCGGCATCGACGATTTCGGTAAAGCGGCAATCGACGATTTCGAGTCCATCATCGGTCCGATAGGCTCGCGCGCCGTCCATCCGCAGCGCCACCGCAGCGCCGAGCGCCGCCAGGCCGGCCAGCGCCAAATCGCGCGCGAAAGACAAGATCGCTACCGGTACGGGCGTTATAGCTCCCAATCGATCGAGCAGCTTGCTATCGTCGGCCACGATAATGACGCGCCGGGAATGGCGCGCCACAAGCTTTTCGCGCAGCAAGGCGCCGCCCAGGCCCTTAACGAGATCGAGGCTGCCGCGCGCGATCTGGTCGGCGCCGTCGATGGTGAGATCGAGATAGCGATCCTGGGTCAGTCCCGCGAGCGGAATGCCGACGGCGCGCGCGAGCGCGGCGGTCGCCTCGGAGGTCGGCACGCCGGTGACGCGCAAGCCCTCCTTCACGCGCCGGCCCAGCGCGGCGACGGCGAAGGCGGCGGTGGTGCCGCTGCCGAGGCCGATCGTCATGCCGTCCGCGACCATGGCGACGGCCGCCGCCGCGGCCGCCCGCTTCAATGCATCCCGATCGGCCATGCCTAGCTTTTATCGTCGGCCAGCAGCGCCCGTCCAGCGTTGTCCTTCGGTCGGGGCGGTGAAGGCCTGACTGGGTTCGTGCTGCGCCGGCGCCGAAAAAATCACCGCTCGCCACGACGGCGGCGCACCGGCACGCCTGCCCTGGCGAGCGCGGCGCCAAGACCGCCGGTGAGCGTAAGCCCGTACATGCGGAAATCGCTGACCAGCGACCACAGCGGGTGGCTGAACGTCGCCGGGCGGTTGCGCTCGACGAAGGCGTGACCGATCCAGGCCGGCCCATAGCCGGCGACGAGCGCCGCGGCGAGAAACCACCAATTGCCGCTCACGAGCAAGGCCGCCAAGGATAGCAGCGCCAGGCTGCTGCCGAAGAAATGCCAGCGGCGCGTCCGATGGGACGCATGCTCGCGGAGATAATGGCGCCAGAAATCATCATAGGTGGCGAAGGAGTGCCGGCCGTGATCTCGCCGCGACGGAGCCATGGGGACGATTTTGCCCGGGAGCGGCACGCGACGGAAGAGACCATCGGTCAGAATTCACCGTCGGGTCATCGAATATCCGTCAAACCGCCCTAATCTTGCCCATAATTCAATCGACGCCCAAGGTTTCCCACGCCCATCTACTCGATGGAGGATCGCATGCGACATGTTGCCTTAATGCTCGCCGCCGCCGGTTTTGCCCTTGCCGGCACGGCCTCGGCCGACGCCCAAACGCAGATTTACTCGACGCCGCTCTACGGCACGCCCAGCCCATATTCGCCGGGCGCGGCCGGGGGTGCCGGCGTTGGCGCGGCTGCCGGGATGTCGGCACCGGCAAGCGTCCCGCCTGCGGGCGGCGGCGCCTTCAACTCACCGCCGATGGGCCCGCCGCCGGACGCCAGCGCTTTCTACGGGCCGCCGCAGTTCGGCGCGCCGCCGCACAATCTCGGCGATCCGAGTTCCCCGCCCCCGATGCCTGGTCCGCAATTTTCGAACGTGCCGGCTGCTTTTGACCCTGACAACCCGCAAAGCGAACGGGCCACCGTCGCGCTCAACCTGCTTGAGCGGCAGGGGTTTGGCTATTTCACCAACTTCCGGCCGGCCGGCAGCGAATTCGCCGCCACCGTGTTCGACAACGGCCAGCAATTCGATGTCATGATCGACCCCGAAGCGGGGCGGATTTCGCGGTAAATAAATAGGCGCTCCCCATGCGGCCGGTCCCGCATCCGGAACTGCGTACGCCGGCGAACGTTCGATCCCATGACAGACGAAGACCCGGGCCACCATTTTGTCACGGGCGTGTTGCCGACGCGGACGTCGTCGCCGCCACGCGCGCCGTTGCGTGAGATTCTTGCGTGGATGGTCCCGTGGCTGGTCGGCGCACTCCTCGCGTTTTCAGCTTTATTCGGGTTCTTCACCGCCAGCGGCGCAGAGGACAACGGTACCTATGCGGCGGGATTCGTCACGGCGGGGCTGTCGCTCGTGGCCCTCGGCTGGTGCGTGAAGCGCTATTTCGATCGGCGCGCCGAGGATTTCGCGCAAAGTATCGACGTAGTGATCCTCGTCGAGCAGACGGATTCGCTGCTCGTCCTGATCGCCCTGCTGGTGGCGCTCGGCATCGGCGGACTTTTCCTTTGCGCCTATGAGGAGGGGGCGGCCTCCAACGCCGGCTTCGCGCTTTTTGTCGTCAGCCTGATCTTCATCTTCTGGAACCTGAAGCACTATTTCGACATGCGCGAAAGGCGCCCGCCCCATTGAGGGCGGGCGCTTCGCGAAAATAGCACCGCAGGCGTGTCCTAGAGATTCTCCGGCAGCGGCTTGCCCCTGGTTTCCGGAAGAAAGAGTGTCGCTACAAATCCCAGGATGTAGATGAAGCTGATGCTCACCGCGGCGTTGCCGAAGCCGCCGAAATTCGCAATCAGCGTGCCCGCGATCAGCGGGCCGAGGAAGGCGATGAAGCGCGGCGCGTTGAAGGCGAAGGCGATCCCGGTCGCGCGCATGCGCGTCGGGAACAGCTCCGGCAGCCACACCGGCATCCAGGAGTATTGCCCCAACGTGAAGAAGCCGTTCACGGCGGCGGCGAGCAACAACAGGTTGAGGTCATGCGTCCACAGGAACAGAACGGGCGTCATCAGAAGCGACGCGGCGTAGAACACCATCACCACCGGCTTGCGCCCCAAGCTGTCGGCAAAGAAGCCCAGACCGACATAGCCGAGGATGGCGCCGAGATTATAGGCCATGCCGGTATAGCCGGCCCAAACCGGACCCGGCAACCCGGCCTTGGCCGCGATCGAGGCGACGTAAGGCGGAACGAAGCTCGAGATGCCCCACCAGGCGAGCGTGGTCGAGAGCGACATCAGGAACACAATCACCAGCCGCCGCCGCACGGGAGGATCGGCGAACAACTCGACCAGGGTGAAGCGCGTCAGCGCGTGATCGGCGGCATCGAGTCGCTCGCCGCGGCTCTTGCGCGCCACCGCTGCCTTGCGGCGCTGGGCCGTGCGCTCCCACACCGGCGATTCGGGAATGCCGCGCCGGATCCACAGCGTGAACAGGCCGGGCAATATTCCGATCAGGAACATGTAGCGCCAGGCGTCGGGGCCGTAGGGGCTGACATAAACCCAGATCAGGGACGCCGCGAAGAAGCCGATGCCGAGGCCGCATTGCATCAGCCCGGCCCCCCGGCCACGCGCCTTGTCGGGCCACAGCTCGGCGGTGATCGACGTGCCGGTGGCCCATTCGGAGCCGATGGCAACGCCCACCAGGAACCGCAGCACCGCAAAGGAGATCCAGCTCCATGAAATCGCGCTGAGCCCGGTCAAGAGCGAATAAGCGAGGATTGCGAAGATCATCGTCCGCTTGCGGCCGATATAATCCGCGAGCACGCCGCCGATCATGCCGCCGACTCCCCAGCCCAACAGCGTGGTGGCAATGACGGTGCCGGCATAGACCGGGATTTGCGCGTATTGGCTCGGATCGAGCAGCTGGTGTAGCGCCACGCCGATCGTCAGGATCAGCGCATAGAGCTCGTAGCCGTCGAACAACCAGCCCAGATTGGTCGCAAGCAGCGTGTTCCACTGGCTGCGATTGAGCGAGCGATACCACGGTGTCGCGGCGGCAGCATTGATCGCCATGAGACGTACCTCCCCCGGTTGCGCGGTTATGTGGGCGACTTGCCCTTCCGCTTGCGTGCGGCGACCTTCACGGCCTCGATAATTTCCGGATAGGCGCCGCAACGGCAAAGATTACCAGAAAGATAGTGGCGAATCTCGTCCTCGCTGGGCTCCGGGTGCTCATCCAGCAACTGCTTGGTCATCAAGATAAATCCGGGGGTGCAGAAGCCGCATTGGAAGGCGCCGCATTCAAGAAACGCCTCCTGCACGGGGTCGAGCCGTTCGCCGGGCGCCAGATGCTCGATGGTCTCGATCGCGGCGCCGGCGGCCGTGGCGGCGAAATAGAGGCAGCCCGACACCGCCCGCCCGTCGACCAGCACGGTGCAGCAGCCGCACAGGCCCTGGCCGCAGCTTTCGCGCGCGCCGAACAGCGAAAACCGTTCGCGCAGGATTTCGAGCAGCGTCTCGTGCGACGCGACCTCGGCCTCGACCGGCTTGCCGTTGAGCGTGAACTGAATGCGGCGCGGCGCGACGCTCATCGCGTATCTCCGCTGCCGCTCTTCGCGGACTGGAGCGCGCGGTAGACCGCCTCGGGCGTGAGCGGCAATTCCATGAGGCGCACGCCCACCGCGTCGTCGATGGCGTTGGCGATCGCCGGCGAGACGCCGAAAGTCGCGCTCTCGCCGACGCCCTTCGCCCCGAACGGCCCGTTCCGTTGAACGGCTTCGACCGCTTCGTTCTCCATCTTGTCCGGCATGTCGCGCATGCCCGGTATCTTGTAATCGGCAAGCGAGGGATTGAGCAGCTGACCGCCGGCGAAATCCATCCGTTCGGTCATGGTAAAGCCGAGCTGCATGACGGCCGCGCCTGACAGCTGGGTCTCCACGATCCGGGGGTTGATGGGATTGCCGAGATCGGCAACGTTGATAAGGCGCAGGATGCGCACATGGCCGGTCTCGGTGTCGACCTCGACCTCGGCGCCGGTGCCGCCGACCATCCAGAACGGGGTGGCGTTGGGCGTGAGCCCGCTGGCGTGATCGGGCGAGGCGTAGCTCGGCATATAGCTACCGATGCCGACGATGTTGCCGGCCTGCATGCCGTATTTTATCCGGAAAAGCTCTGCGATGGGCACGTTGCTGCCGCGCGGCATGCCCAGTTCCATGCCAAGTGCCTCGAGCTTCGCGCGCGCATCCTCGGCGGCGAGCTTTACCGCATGGCCCATGTGAAAAGTCGAGCGCGAGCCGAGCGTCGCCATGTCGTAGGGCGTCACGTCCGTGTCGGGATGCACCACGCGCACCGATTCCGCCGGCAGGTTCAAGGCTTCGCCGACGATCTGCGCCATGGCGGTATCCGAGCCTTGCCCCATATCGACCGTGCCGCAATAGAGGCCACAACTGCCGTCGGCGTAGACATTCACGATGGCGACGGAGGTCGTCGGCGCGATGCTCGCCTTAAAGCCGATCGCCAGGCCGCGGCCGCGCCGGAGATTGCCCGTGCCGCGGTCGAAGGGCCGCGTCCAATCGAGCCGCGCCGCCACCCGCTCGAGCACCAGTTCGATGGCCGCATCCTTCATGGCCGTGCCGGTCGCCTGGGGCCGGCCCTCGCGCAGGATGTTCTTGCGGCGGATTTCGAGCGGATCGAGCTTGAGCGCCCGCGCAATCATGTCGGTATGGCTCTCATACGCCCAGACCAGCTGGGGAATGCCGAAGCCGCGCAACGCCCCGGCCGGCGGCCGGTTGGTGTAAAGCGCATAGGAATCGATGTGCACGTTGTCGATGTCGTAGGGGCCAGCGGCGGTAAAGCCGGATTTCTGCGTCACGCGTGGGCCGATGTCGGCATAGGCGCCGCCGTTCCACCACACCTCGCATTCGCGCGCCGTGATGCGTCCCGTCTTGTCGACCGCGCTCTTGATGCGGAAGGTGGTGGCATGCTTGGTGATGGTGAAGAATTGCTCCTCCATGGTGAGCGATATCTTCACCGGGCGCCGGGCGAGCAGCGCCAGCGCCGCCACCAGCGCCTCGAGCTTGATGTAGAGCTTGGCGCCGAAGCCGCCGCCGAGGAACGCGGTCTTGACCCGCACCCGGTTCTCCGGCCAGCCGAGCAGGCGCGCGATCTCGATGCGCACGAAGGACGGGCTCTGCGAGGCGGTGTGGATAATGAGCGAGGCATCGCCCGCTTCCGCCGCGGACACCATCGGTTCCAAAGGCGTGTGCATCACCTGCTGCGTGCGAAAGATGTGCTCGAAGACATGCGGCGCGTCAGCGAAAGCCTTTTTCGCATCGCCGCGGCG
>DASRKX010000057.1:0-3714 GCA_035648735.1 Allostellaceae bacterium | reverse complement strand
GGCACTTCAAGACCGGCGGCCAAAAGGAAGGCCGGCCAATAGACGCAGTGGAAACGCACGATGTCCTTGCCGACGACATGCAGGTCGGCCGGCCAGAAGGTCCGGTAGAGCTTGCTCGATGTATCGGGATAGTCGAGCGCGGTGATGTAGTTGGTCAGCGCGTCGAGCCAGACATACATGACGTGCTTCGGATTGCCGGGAACCGGCACGCCCCACTCGAAGCTGGTGCGCGAGATCGAGAGATCCTTGAGGCCGCCCTTGACGAAGCTCACCACTTCGTTGCGGCGCGACTTCGGCGCGATGAAATCGGGGTGGGCGTCGTAATAGGCGAGCAGCCTGTCCTGCCAGGCGGCTAGCTTGAAGAAATAGTTCTCCTCCTCGACCCATTCGACGTCCGCCCCGGTCGGCGCCTTGCCGGCGACCAGCTCCGATTCCTCGTAGAAGGCCTCGTCGCGCACCGAATACCAGCCCTTGAAGCGGCCGAGATAGATCTCGCCACGCTTCTCCAGCGCCGTCCACAGCGCCTGGCTTGCCTTGGTATGGCGCTCCTCGGTGGTGCGGATGAAGACGTCGTTGCTGACATTCATCAGCTTGGTCATGTCGCGGAAGTTCTGCGCGACGCGGTCGCAGAAAGCCTGCGGCTCGACGCCCGAATCGCGCGCTGATTTCGCCACCTTCTGGCCGTGCTCGTCGGTGCCGGTGAGGAACAGGACCTGACGGCCGTCGAGCCGCATGAACCGCGCCAGCGCGTCGCAGGCCACCGAGGTATAGGCATGGCCGAGATGCGGCGAATCGTTGACGTAGTAGATCGGCGTCGTGATGTAGAACGGCTCGCCGGCCATCGGTCTCCTGGGCTCCTCTGGAGCGTGTTAGCGCGCCGCCTCTTCGACCGCGAAGAAGGCGTTCAGCACGACCGCTTTCTTGTCGAGATCGACGGCATCGGCGGCGGCGAAGAGATGGCAGATTTTGCGCCAAACCTCCACCCACTGGTCGGGCCGCCGCCGCGCCGCCAGCCGCGCCAGCGCCGCGCGCTCCGCGGGGTCGGTGTCGCGCTCGCGCCCGAGCGCGAGAACCGCCAGCCGCGCCACGGCCGCCGGCAGAAGCTCGCTCATCAGGCGATAGCCCTCAGCCTCGCCGCGGATCAGCGAGTCGGCGAAGCGGTGCAACGACTCGGCGCGTGGCTTGGGCATTTCGCCCAGCAGCTTGTAGAGACCGCGATGGATGTCGAGCCCATCGGCCGCCGCCAGCGCCAAGCCGCGGCCGATGCTGCCCTCGGCGAGCTGCGCCAGCGTCTGCGCATCGGCGGCGTTGAGCTCGGGAACGGCCTTTGAAATTGCTTCAAGAACAATATCCTGAGAAAGTTTCTTCAAGTTCAGGCGGCGGCAGCGCGAGCGGATGGTTGCGAGCAGCCGGCCCGGGCTTTCGCTGGTCAGCAGCAGCACGGCGCGCTTGGGCGGCTCCTCCAGCACCTTCAGCACGGCATTGGCGGCATTGCGGTTCATGTCGTCGGCGCCGTCGAGAATGACGATGCGCCAGGCGCCCTGCGACGGCGTCAGATGCAGGAATCCGGCGATGGCCCGGGTGTCGTCGACCACGATCTCGCTGCGCAGCTTCTTCTTCCGCTGGTCCCAGCCGCGCTCGACCAGCAGCAGATCGGGATGGCCGCCGGAGGCGACGAGTCGGAAAGGCGGGCTTTCGGGCGGAATGGCGAGCGAGGTGATCGGAGTCGCTTCGCCGCCGAACAGGCTGGTGCCGCTCTCGCCGGCGCCTTGCGCCAACAGGAACCGGGCGATGCGGAAGGCCAACGTCGCCTTGCCGATGCCGCGCGGCCCGGCGATCAGCCAGGCATGCGGCAGCCTTCCGGCATTGAAGGCGCCGAGGAAGGCCGCCTCGGCCGCGTCGTGGCCGAACAGCGCCGGATTCTCGCGCGGCGGCAGGACATCGCGCAGCGCGGCGCCCTGCCCGCTTTCGCCGTCCTCGATCGCGCTGTCGTCGTCGCTCATTTTTCCATCATAGCATCAGAGGGCATGGCATCAGAGGGCGACGCCGAGCCGTTCCCGCACCAGGGCCTTGACCGCTTGCCGCACGGCGGCCAGATCCCGGCCGGCGTCGATCACGGCACAGCGCTTGGGATCTTCCCGGGCGATCGCGAGGAAACCCTGGCGCATCCGCTCGTGGAAATCCCGGTCCATGCGCTCGAAACGGGTGTGGTCGGCGGCCCGCGCCAGCCCCGCCGCCACCGGCAGATCGAGAATGAGGGTGAGGTCGGGCGCGAAGCCGTCGGCGATGAAGCGGTGCAGCGCGTGCAGGCGCTCCACCTTCAGGCCGCGCCCGGCGCCCTGATAGGCCAGGGTCGAATCGGCGAAGCGGTCGCACACCACCCAGCGGCCGGCCGCTAGCGCCGGCCAGATCGTCGCGCGCAGATGGTCGCGCCGCGCCGCCACCATCAGCAGCGCCTCGCTTTCGGCGTCCCACGAATCGGGCTCGCCGCCCAGGATGAGTTTGCGGATCGCCTCGGCGCCGGGCGAGCCACCCGGTTCGCGCGTCGCGATGGCCGCGATGCCGGCCTGGGCCAGACTTTCCACCAGGAGTTTCACCTGGGTCGACTTGCCGGCCCCCTCGCCGCCTTCGAAGGTGATGAAGCGGCTACGGCGGATTGCGGTTTTTTCGTCGGCGCTCAGTTGCGCCGCCCGAAGGCGAGATAGCCCGCCGCCGCCGCCATGCGGCCGAACGGGCCGAGGCGTCCGACCGGCTGCGCCGCAACGAGGGCGACGGCGATCGGCTGCGGCAGATCGGGCGCGGCGATCACGAGCTTGCCCACGGGCTGGCCGATGGCGACCGGTGCGTGCACCGGCCCGTCATAGACCGCCGACACTTTCATGTCCGGCCGGTCGCGCCGCGGCAGCGTCACGACGACATCGCGCGCCACCGTCACCGGCACCTGGCCGGTCACGCCGAGCCAGACCGGCGCCTGGTCGATCACCTCGCCTGCCTGGGCGAGCTTGTAGTCGCTGTATTCGCGATAGGCGAATTCGAGCAGCTTGGCGCTCTCGCTGCCGCGCTCCTTCATGGTCGCCATGCCGGCGAGCACAACGATGACGCGGCGGCCGCCGCGCACCGCCGAGGCGGTCAGGCAATAGCCGGCTTCGTCGGTGTGGCCGGTCTTGAGGCCGTCCACGGTCGAATCCGCATAGAGCAGCGGGTTGCGGTTGCCCTGCTTGATGCCGTTGAAGGTGAAGTCCTTCTCGGAATCGTAGTGGTAGTACTCCGGAAAGTCGGCGATCAGGTGGCGCGCCAGCGTCGCGAGGTCGCGCGCCGTCATGTATTCGTCCGGATCCGGCAGGCCGTCGACATTGACGAAATGGCTGCCGGTCAGGCCGAGCGCCTTGGCGGTCGCGTTCATCTGCTCGACGAACGCGGCCTCGCTGCCGGCCAGGCCCTCGGCGAGAACGAGGCAGGCGTCGTTGCCCGATTGGATGATCATGCCGCGCAGTAGATCGTCGAGCTTCACCTTCTGTCCCAGCGGCACGAACATCTTCGAGCCCTGGGTGCGCCAGGCCTTCTCGCTCACCGGCAGCATGTCGTCGAGCGTCGCGCGTCCCTTCTTGAGGTAATCGAAGACGACGTATTCGGTCATCATCTTGCTCATCGAGGCCGGCGCGATGCGCTGGTCGGCGCCCTTGTCGAGCAGGACGGCGCCGGTGTCGAAATCGA
>DASRKX010000056.1:0-48923 GCA_035648735.1 Allostellaceae bacterium | reverse complement strand
ATTTGTGGTCCAAATTGCCATGACCGATGAGAACACCCGAGCCGCGCAGGAACTCGCACTGTCGCAATTGATCGTCACGACGCTCAATCTGGAAGTGCGGCCCGCGGATATCGATCCCGAGGCGCCGCTGTTCGGCGAGGGCATGGGCCTGGATTCGATCGACATTCTTGAAATCGCGCTGGCCGTTTCCAAGGCCTATGGCATCAAGCTGCGCTCGGACGACAAGAACAACGACCGCATCTTCAGCTCCTTGCGAAACCTCAATCGGCACATCTGGGAACACCGGCCGAAGTGAATGGGCAACTGGACCCGAAATATCCTGGGCTGCGTGCTGCTGGGGGCGTTTCCGCTTTTGACCCACACTCTGTTGGCGCTTGGTCACTCGATGGCGCTGGCCGTCGGTGTCAGCGCCGTCCAGGTTATCATCTTCGGCGCCATTCTGACCGCGCGCGCGACCTATCGGCATAAATGGTGGATCGCCGCCGCCGCCGTCGCGCTGTTCCTCGCCGTTGCATATTTTTCCGGCCAATACGGCCTCTTCGCCACGGCGGGCGTTCCTTATGTTGTCGCCTATACCGGATTGTTGACGCTGTTCGGGGCGTCCCTGCTGCCGGGGCGCGAGCCGCTGATCTCCGGCGTCGCGCGCAGGATTCACGGCACGCTGCGTCCTGACATCGCCCGCTACACGCGCGGCGTCACCATCGCCTGGTGCTGCTTCTTCGCCTTCCAGCTGTGCGTGTCGCTGACGCTGTTTCTTGCAGCGCCGCTGGTGATGTGGTCGCTCTACGTCAATGTCCTCGATCTGCCCTTGATCGCCCTTATGTTCACCGGCGAATACCTTTATCGCATCGCGCATATTCCCAACCGGCCGAATTCCACCATTCCCCAGATCATCCGGGTCTTCACCCAACGGAATGCGCCGCGCGCCGAGCCGGTCAATCCGAATGCCTGACATCCTGACGGCAATCCCGTTTTTCCGGCACGCCGATCCCGACGCGGCGCTCGCCTACCGGAAGGACGGACCGGTCACCGTGCGCGCGTTTTGCGCCGACATCGCGGCGCTGAGCCAGGCGCTGCCCGCGCGCAGCTATGTGGTCAATCTCTGCACGGATCGCTACCGCTTTGCCGTGGCGTTCGGCGCCGCTTTGTCGCGCGGGCAGGTCAGCCTCCTGTTGCCCAACAAGACCCCGGCGCTGCTCGAGCAAATTGCTGCGCATTATCCGGACGTTTACGGCCTGACGGATTCGGCGTTCGATGGCGGCGCGCTGCCCGTGCTGGCTTATCCAGAAAAATTGCCGGCGGCCGCGGCAACCGCCGTCGAAATCCCCGCATTTCCGGCCGATCAGCTCGCGGCGCTGGTGTTTACCTCCGGCTCCACGGGGGTGCCGGTGCCGAATGCGAAACTCTGGGGCGCCTTGGCGCGGAGCGCCATCGCCGCCGGCGATGCGCTGGGCGTGGCATCCATTCCCCAGGCGGTTCTGGTCGGCACGGTGCCGCCGCAACATATGTACGGCTTCGAATCGACCGTGCTGCTGGCGCTGCAGCACGGTCTGGCGTTCTATGCCGGGCAACCCTTCTATCCTGCCGATATCTGCGCCTGCCTGGAGGAGTTGCCCCGGCCGCGCATGCTCGTCACCACGCCGGTCCATTTGCGCGCGCTTTTGACGGATGCCGCGACGACCCTATCGGCCGAGTTCCTGCTCTGCGCCACCGCGCCCTTGGCGCCGCAGCTCGCGATCGCGGCCGAAGCGCGCTTCGGCGTGCCGCTTTACGAGATCTATGGCTGCTCCGAGGCGGGGCAGGTCGCCCAGCGGCGGACCGCCTCCAGCGAGGAATGGCGCTGCTTCCAAGGCATCGCCTTGCGTCAGGACGACACCGGCACCTGGGCGACGGGCGCCGTCATCCCGAAAGAAGTCCTGCTCAACGACGTCATCGAGCTGCGCGGGCCGGAGCGGTTCCTGCTACATGGCCGCACATCCGATCTGGTCAATGTCGCGGGCAAGCGCACCTCGCTTGCCCATCTCGACTATCACCTGAATTCCATCGATGGCGTGCGCGACGGCGTCTTTGTCATGCCGCCGGAAGATCACGGCACGGTGACGCGCCTGATTGCCTTCGTCGTGGCACCCGGCTTGACGAGCCAGGCCATCCTGAGCGAGCTGCGCCGGCGCATCGATCCCGTGTTCCTGCCGCGCCCGCTCCATCGAGTCGATGCGCTACCGCGGAATTCCACGGGCAAGCTGCCGCAAGAGGCCATCGAGAAACTGGCCGCCGAATTCGCGGAACGCTAGGTGTCGAATTCCGCCGAAATATTCTTCGCCGCCGACCATCCCGCGGCATCGGGCCATTTCCCGGGCAATCCGATCATTCCCGGCGCCGCGCTGCTCGACGAAATCGTCGGCGCCATCGGCGCTTCCGCCAGCGGGGAAATCGCTGCCTTGGAGATACTCTCGGTCAAGTTTCTCCGGCCGGTGCGGCCCGGTGCGCGCGTGACCCTGCGCTGGGAAAGCGCTGCTTCCGGCCAGATCAAGTTCCAATGCCTCCTGGCGCCCGACCAACCGGCCGCGACCGGTACGCTCCGCCTGCGCGCCCGGTCGCGGTGACCAAACCGCGGGAAACGACCCAGGAATGGCTGGCGCGGCGCGAGCGCAGCGCCATGGCACCCATCAAGCTCATCGTCTGGGTGGCGCTGCGGCTCGGCCGACGCGCGGCGCGGCTGCTGCTCTATCCGATCTGTCTATATTTCCTGATCTTTTCGTCGAGCTCGCGCCGCGCCTCGCGGCAATATCTGGCGAAGGTGCTCGGCCGCCGGCCGCTGCTGTGGGATTCATTCCGCCATTACCACGCCTTCGCCGCCTGCGCGCTGGACCGGATTTTCCTGCTCAATGACCAGACGGGCATCTTCGATCTCCGCATTGAAGGCGAGGAATTCGCCGATGAACTGATCGCGCGCGGCGAGGGGTGTCTGCTGCTCGGCGCACATCTCGGCAGTTTCGAGGTCTTGCGCTCGCTCGGCGCCCGCAAGCCGGGCCTGCGCGTCGTTCTCGTCATGTATGAAGAGAACGCGCGCAAGATCAATGCGGCGCTCAATGCGATCAATGCCCGGCATGACGTCGAGATCATCCCCTTGGGCCGCCCCGATTCGATGCTCAAGGTCGAGGCGACGCTGGAGCGCGGCGACTTTGTCGGCATGCTGGCCGACCGCAGCCTCGGCGACGAAGGCCAGGTACGGGCATCCTTCCTCGGCCAACCGGCGGCGTTTCCGCTCGGCCCGTTCCAGATTGCCGCCATGCTGCGGCGCCCCATTGTCCTGATGTGTGCCCTCTATCGCGGCGGCCGGCGCTACGACGTCCATTTCGAGCGCCTGACCGATTGGTCGAATGCGTCGCCGGATGGGCGCAGCCATGCCGCGCAGCAAGCCTTGGCCGCCTATGTGAAGCGGCTCGAGCATTATTGCCGCGCCGCGCCGTACAACTGGTTCAACTTCTACGATTTCTGGAAATAGACCGATGCGCTCTCCCGTCGTGATCCTTCTTGCCTTTCTCTGCGTGGTCGGCGGCTCGGGATTCATCGTGCCGGCGCGCGCCGACGGCGCTGCGGCCTATCCCGGCGCCGATGCCGATCTGCAGCTGATCATGAGCGATCTCCAGCGGGTCAAGACTTCTCAGAACAAGTTCGTCGAGCGCAAATATCTGCGCATGCTCAGCCAGCCGCTCGAATCCTCGGGTACGCTGATCTACGTGGCGCCCGACCATCTCGAGAAGAACACCGAACGGCCGCAGCCGGAAACGCTGGTGGTCGATGGCCAAAGCCTCGTCATCGGCGGCGATCCGGGCGGTCAGGCCCGCACCTTGGCGCTGCCCGACAATCCCGAAATCTGGGCGCTGGTCGAAGGCATCCGCGCGACGCTGGCGGGCGACCTGCCGGGGCTGAGCCGATTCTACGCGGTCAATCTGCAGGGCAACGTCACCGACTGGAAGCTCCGGCTGGAGCCGCGCGACACCCGGGTCCAGGCGATGGTGAAGTCGATGGTGATGAGCGGCCATAACGGCCAGCTCGACCGCATCGAAACTTTCGAGGCCGATGGCGACCGTTCCGTCATGACCGTGCTGCCGGGCCGGCCGTGAGCGCGAAGAAGCTTTGGCGCGTCGGAATCTGGTTGGCGGGCCTATTGGCCTGCATCGTCGTCGTCAGCAAAGCCGAATTCAATGCCGATCTCTCCACCTTCCTGCCGCGCTCGCCCTCGGCGGCGCAGGAGATCCTGGTGGAGCAGCTGCGCGACGGCCTGGTATCGCGGCTGATCCTGGTCGCCATCGAGGGCGCACCGGCGGAAGTCCTGGCGCCGCTCAGCAAGAACATGGCCGCCGCGCTGCGCCCCGCGCCGGATTTCATCTCGGTCAATAACGGCGACGATCTCGGCCTCGCCAAGGACCGCGATTTTCTTTGGCAGAACCGTTACCTCTTGAGCTCCGCGGTCACGCCGGAGCATTTCGCGCCGGCGGCTCTGCATCAGGCGCTCGAAACCGATTTGCGGCTGCTCGGCTCGGCGGCGGCGCCTTTGGTCAAAAGCACGCTGCCCGGCGATCCGACCGGCGAAATGATCCGCGTCGCCGAGCAATTCCAAGGCGAAATGCGCCCCGCTACGCGTGACGGCGTCTGGTTCTCGCCCGACGGCAAGCGTGCGCTGCTGGTGATCCAGACCCGCGCCGCGGGCTTCGACGCGGATGCCCAGCAGCAGGCGCTGCAATTGATCGATGGCGCCTTGGCAGCCGCGAAGCAGGCGGTTCCGGGGGCGCAGGATGCGCGGCTGCTGGAAACCGGCCCCGGGGTCTTCTCGGTCCGCATTCGCGATCAGGTGAAGGCCGATGCGACCCGCTTGTCGATCCTCGCGACGCTGGCGGTGGCGGGTCTCTTGCTGCTGGTCTACCGGTCGCCGCTGGTGCTCGGGCTGGCATTGCTGCCGGTGGCGAGCGGTGCGCTCGCGGGCATCGCCGCAGTTAGTCTCGGCTTTGGCTCGGTGCATGGCATCACCCTCGGCTTCGGCGTGACCCTGATCGGCGAGGCGGTCGATTACGCCATCTATCTCTTTACCCAAACGGCGCCCGGCAGCCCACCGGAGGAAACGCTTCCGCGCATCTGGCCGACGCTGCGCTTGGGCGTACTCACCTCGATCTGCGGCTTCAGCGCCATGCTGCTCTCCAGCTTCCGCGGACTGGCGCAGCTCGGGCTGTTTTCCATCGTCGGCCTGATCGTCGCGGTCAGCGTCACCCGCTGGATCCTGCCGGCGCTGCTGCGCCGGGATTTCGCTACCGTTCGCTCCACGATCTTCGGTCCTGGGATCATGCGCCTGGTCGAGCGCGCCCATGCCTTGCGTTATCCGCTTTTGCTTCTGGTGACGGCGGCGGTTGCGGTCCTGGCGCTCCGGCTTGGCAATTTATGGGACGATGAATTATCGAGCCTGAGCCCGGTGCCTGCCGCCGACCAGGCGCTTGATCGACAATTGCGCGGCGATCTGGGGGCGCCCGACGTCCGCTACATGGCGGTGGTCACCGCGCCCGGCGAGCAGCCGGCGCTTGAGGCCGCCGAGGCGTTGGGCGACCGGCTGCAGTCTATGGCCGGCGGCGGCATCCTCGCCGGCTTCGATTCCCCGGCGCGTTACCTGCCGAGCGCCGCGGCGCAGCGGACGCGTCAGGCCGCCATACCCGATGGCGCGACGCTGCGCGCCGATCTGCAGCAAGCGCTGGCTGGCCTGCCGTTCCAGCCCGACGCCTTCGCGCCTTTTCTCGTCGATGCGGAAGCCGAAAGGACGCAGCCCTTGCTCGACCGGGACAGCCTGCGCGGCACCAATCTCGGGGCGAAGGTCGAGGCGCTCCTGATCCGGCGTGGAACCGATTGGGCCGCCCTGCTGCCGTTGCGCGGCGTGGTCGATGCCGATCGTTTGCGGGCCGAGATCGCCGCCAGTGGGAGCAACGTCATTCTGCTCGACCTGAAGGGAGATTCCGACGGGCTTTACCAGAATTATCGCCGTCAGGCACTCATGCTCGGGCTGCTGGGCGCGCTGGCGATCGTCGTACTGCTCTTCATCAGTTTCCGTTCGCCGCGCCGCGTTGCTGCGGTGGTTGCACCGCTCGTTGCGGCGATCATCGTCACCATCGCCGTGTTGGCGGCAACGGGCGAAAGTCTCTCCATATTCAACCTGGTCGGGCTCCTGCTGGTGGTCGGCGTCGGCTCCAACTACGCGCTGTTCTTTGAAACGCAGCGGGACGTCGGCGGCGACGGCAGCCGGCAGCATCGCGAGCGGGTTTTCGTCTCCCTGGTGCTCGCCAATCTCTGCACCGTGATCGGCTTCGGCGTGCTGACCCTGTCGCGCATCCCGGTGCTGCATGGCATCGGCATGACGGTGGGCATCGGCGCGATCCTGAGCCTGGCTTTCTCCGCCATCCTCTCGACGGAGAACGCCCCTGTATCCCAAGCGGATCGTTGAGCGCGGCTAAGCTTCTGTTCTTTACTGCGCGCCATCGCTAAAATCCCGCAGGCGCTTTTTCCCGCTCTTTCCTTATGGAATACCGGTTTGCAGCCTCTCGTCCTCAGCGATTTTTCCATCGTCAGCAGCCTGGGCGCCGGGCGCGAGGCGACCCTGGCCGCCTTGCAGGCCGGCCGGAGCGGCCTCGTCCCGTGCGGCTTCGAGACCGTGAAGCTGCCGACCTATGTCGGCGAAATCGCCGGCCTCGACGAGCCGGTGGCGGGCGTCGCGTGCCGCAACAGCCGCTTGGCCCGGCGGGCGCTCGAACAGGACGGCTTCGCCGAACGCGTCGCGCAGGCGCGGGCGAAATACGGGCCGCACCGCATCGGCGTTTTCGCCGGCACCAGCACCTCGGGTATTCTTGAATCCGAATTGGCCTATCGCCGGCGCAACAGTCCGTCCGGCAAGCTTCCCCCCGACTTCGATTACGCCAAATCGCACAACACGTTTTCCGTCGCCGGTTTCGTCGCCGAGCATCTCGGCCTCGACGGGCCGGCCGTTGCGCTGTCATCGGCCTGTGCCACCACCGCCAAGGTCTTCGGCGCCGCCGCGCGGATGATCGCGGCGGGATTGTGCGATGCCGCGGTCGTCGGCGGCGCGGATACGCTCTGCCTCACCACGCTCTACGGGTTTCACGCATTGAACCTGCTTTCCACCGTGCCCTGCCGTCCCTTCGACCGGGAGCGCGACGGCATCTCGATCGGCGAGGCCGCCGGTTTCGCACTGCTGGAAAAGCCGGACGCGCGCCAAGCCCAGGATGTGAATGCGGTGATGTTGCTCGGCGTTGGCGAAAGTAACGACGCCCACCACATGTCGACGCCGCATCCCGAAGGCGTCGGCGCGCGGCTGGCGATGGAACGCGCGCTCGCGGCTGCCGGCCTGGCTGCCGAGGATATTGACTACATCAATCTGCACGGCACGGCGACCCAGGCGGGCGACGCTTCCGAGGACATCGCGGTGGTGGGATTGTTCGGGGTCGAGACGCCAGTCAGCTCGACCAAGGGATTGACCGGCCACACGCTCGGCGCCGCCGGCATCGTCGAGACGATCATCTCGAGTCTGAGCCTCCTGCACGGCTTCTGGCCCGGCAGCGCAAATACGAAGAACCTCGATACGGCCTTGCGCAGCCGCTACGTCGTCGAGACCCAGAATGGGCGAACCGACCGCGTGATGAGCAATTCCTTCGGCTTCGGCGGCAGCAATTGCAGCCTGATCCTGGGCCGGGCAAGTTGATGCAGGTCTATGTCGAAGGAATCGGCCTGTGCGGTCCGGGCCTCGCGGGCTGGGAGGCAAGCCGCACTCTCCTTGCCGGCGTTCGGCCCTATGTGTCGATGCCGGTCGTCGTGCCGGCCTCGGCATTGCTGCCGGCGAACGAGCGGCGCCGCATGATCATGACCGGCAAGCTGACGATGGCCGTGGGCAGCGAGGCGTTTTTCCATGCCGGGCGCGACGCCGCGGTCACGCCCACGGTCTTCACCTCGTCCGGCGGGGACGGCGACACCGTCCACCAGATTCTCGAAGAGCTAGCGACGCCGGAACGCGAAGTTTCGCCGACGCGTTTCCACAATTCCGTCCACAATGCGCCGGCGGGCTATTGGAGCATCGCCACCCGCTCGCATGAACCGACGACGGCGCTATGCGGCCACGATGCAAGCTTCGCCGCGGGATTGCTCGAGGCCGCCGCCCAGGCGACCGCCGAATCCCGACCCGTGGCGCTCATCGCCTACGATCTGCCCTATCCCGAGCCGTTGAACGCGGTGCGGCCGATCGTCTCGTTGTTCGCCACGGCGCTGATCTTAAGTCCCGCGGCGACCGATCATTCGCTGGCGCGGCTGACCATCGCGCTGCGGCGCGACGGGGCGACGCCGACCCTCATGCCCGACGCGGCGTTGGAAGAGCTGCGCGGCGGCAATCCGGCGGCGCGCAGCCTGCCCTTGCTGGCTGTGCTGGCACGCCATGCGGCGGAGACGGTCGCCTTGGAGCATCTCGGCGGCAAGCATGTGGTGGTGGCGGTGGCACCCACCACCGCGGCGACGTGATGATCGGCCCATGATGATCGGTCGGGCGGAAATCGCGACCCTCATCCCCCATAGCGGCGCGATGGCGCTCCTTGCCGGCGTGCTGCGCTGGGATGCGGATTCGGTGCGCTGCCTTGCCACCAGCCACCGCGATCCGGCGAACCCGCTACGGCGCGCCGGGCGTCTCCATGCGATCTGCGGCATCGAATACGCCGGCCAGGCCATGGCGGTGCATGGCAGGCTGGCAGGCGGGATCGCGGAGCGGCCGCGCAGCGGCTACCTGGCCAGCGTGCGCGAGCTGGCTTGCCACGTCGCCTATCTCGATAATCTTACGGAGGACATGGTCATCGATGCCGAGAAGCTTTCCGGCGACGAGCTGCGGGTGATCTATCACTTCAGGCTCGGTTGCGGCGATCGCGAGCTACTGCGCGGCCGTGCCGCCGTGCTCCTCGACGGGGCGGCGGCATGAAGCGCGCCTTGGTGACGGGCGGCAGCGGCACGATCGGCGCGGCGATCTGCAAAAAGCTCGCGGCCGAGGGGTGCCATGTCATTGTCCATGCGAATGAACGCCTGGCGCAGGCCAAAAAGATCGTTGCCGCGATCGCTGCCGCCGGCGGCACGGCCGAGGCGGTCGCCTTCGACGTCACCGATGCCGAAGCCTCGCGCGCGGAGCTGGAAAAGCTCCTAGCCGCCGGTGTCATCCAGATTCTGGTGAACAACGCCGGCATCCATGACGACGCGGTCATGCCGGGCATGCGCCGCGAGCAATGGAGTCGCGTGATCGACGTTTCGCTCAACGGCTTCTTCAATGTCACCCAGCCCCTGCTGATGCCGATGATCGGTACGCGCTGGGGTCGCGTCGTCAACATGTCGTCGGTCGCGGCGCTGGTCGGCAATCGCGGTCAGGTCAATTACGCGGCCGCCAAGGCCGGCCTGCTGGGTGCTACGAAATCCCTGGCGCTCGAGCTCGCCAGCCGCGGCATCACCGTCAACGCCGTAACGCCGGGCATCATCGCCTCGCCGATGGCGGAGGGCGCCTTCAGCCGGGAAATGATCGAGCGGCTGGTACCGATGAAGCGCGCCGGCACGCCGGAAGAGGTCGCCGAGCTCGTCGGGTTCCTGGCATCCGAGCGCGCCGGCTATATCTCCGGCCAGATCGTTTCGATCAACGGCGGGATGATCTGAGCCTTCGCGCCACCAGCAGCGGCAGGCGCGGCACGAAACCCAGCATCAGCCTGAGATGCATCCAGGCGAGCAGGGCGTTGTCGCGCAGATAGTTGAAGTGCGACACGCCGCCTTCCTCGGGCCGGAAATACCGGACCGGCGCGGGGAGGTTGACGACCGGCAAGCCCCGCCAGCACAGCCGCACCGCCGCCTCGGGGTCAAAATCGAAGCGCCGCATCCACCGGACGCTTTCCATCACCGCGCAGAGCGGCCCGACCGGATAGACGCGAAAGCCGCAGAGCGAATCGTCGATCCCGGTCCACAGCGTTTCCAGATTGGCCCACCAATTGGAGATCTTGCGCCCGTGCAGGCGCACCGCCGGCACGCTCGCATCGAAGACCGGCGCGCCGAGGATCAGCGCATCGGGAGCGTTACGCGATGCCGCCATGAATTCGGGAATGCGCGGCGCGGGATGCTGGCCGTCGGCATCCATGGTCAGCGCATGGGTGAAGCCGGCGGCCCTGGCCGCGCGCAGCCCGTGCAAGACCGCCGCCCCCTTGCCCCGGTTTTGCGTCTCGACGAAGACCCGCAGGCCGGGATCGTCCGCCGCCATCTGCCGCAGCGCCGTCGCGGTGCCGTCGGTGCTGCCATCGACCACGATCCAGACCGGCGCCCAAAAACGGCGCGCCGCGCGGACCGTCTCGAAGATCTTGGCGCCGGTGTTGTAGCTGGGGATCAGGACGACATGCGTCGTGGACGCTGCAATCATGCCGGGAGCGGGGACTCTGGCTGTCTTGCGCGCAGTTCCTGCCGGTAGTACTCCTCGAGCGCGGCGACGAATTCCCTTCGATCATCGCCGATCTCGAAGCGGCGGCCGAGGCGCAACCGATAGATCAACGGGAATTCCGGCTTTTTAAAGAGCGGCCAGCCCTTGCCGAGGAACGCCGAATTGCCGTCGATGAACACCGTCTGGATTGGCGCGCCGGCTTGCCGCGCGATCAGCGCGAAACCGCCCTTGAAGTCATTGACCGGCGCGCGGACCGTCCGCGTGCCCTCGGGGAAGACCAGCAGCTGTCGCCCGGCGCGCAGCTGCCCGACGGCGCCCTCGACCAGCCGTCGCGGCGGGTCGCTTTGAATGAAGCCGGCAAGCTTGGCCGCGCCGACCAGGAGAAGATTCTTCCAAATGCCCGGCTTGGTGATGCACACCACGCGCTTCAGGCGAGACAGGATGAGGATCGCATCGAGCAGCGACG
Organism: Allostellaceae bacterium; assembly: GCA_035648735.1. Lineage (GTDB taxonomy): Bacteria > Pseudomonadota > Alphaproteobacteria > ATCC43930 > CGMCC-115725 > REEB95. The sequence continues at coordinate 37,965 of DASRKX010000056.1, read as the reverse complement.
GGTGGTTTGGCGCGATGACCAGCCCGCCATCGCCGCGCAGCGCATCAAGCGCGCGCAAGTCGCATTTGACGAGGCCGCTCAGTTCCAGCGCCGTGACGAAGAAGCGGCTGCCGGCCATGTTGATGAACTGCCCGACCGGTTCGCCGAGCCGGCGGGGCAGGCAGGGATAGAGAATGGTTGCCACCACGCTCCACAGCAGACTGGTCAGGCCGAACAACGCCAGCAAGGCATAGAACATGGCGGATTCGTAAGCGCGGCGCGGGACGCGCCACGCGTCGCGCCGTGTGCGCCGGCGCGGAAGCGGGAGGGCGCCATGGCTGGGAACGGCGCGCATCGGCGGACTTTAAGCGGCTTCCGCGGCGGATTTGCGCTCGCGCCGCAGCATTCTCCAGGTCTTGAGACTCGATTTTAGAACCTTGAGGCTGGTGAAGTAATAGGCGGCCTTAAAGCCCAACAGCTTGAGGCGGATAGGCAGGGGGCGGAAAATATCGCCGGCGAGAACGGAAAGCACCGCTTCCTCGATGCGGAAAATGTTCCGCTTGACCATGAGCAAATGACGCATCGCCGGCGTCGGATTCCGGTTTATGTACCAAGAATAGAGATCCAGGGCGCGGCGGATTTCGGCTTCGAACGTCTTGTAGGCGCGCGCCTTCTTGGCCGGCTCATGCAGACAGGTGCTCACCACCTCCGCGCCCAGGAACGCGCTGTTCATAGCGAGATAGACGCCGGTCGAAAACAACGGGTCGATGAAGGCGAAGGCGTCGCCCAGCATGATGTAGTTGTCGCCGGTCATGCGGGCGCAGCGGTAGGAATAATTGCCGGTGCCCGTCACGGCTGAAACCATCTTGGCGTCCTTGAGCCGCTCGACGAGATCGGGCGCCAGGGCAATCGTGTCCATGAAGAACTTGTCCATGTCGGTCTTGCGCGTCTTGAAATAATGCGGTTCGCACACGGCGCCGATGCTGGTGGTGCCGTCGGCGAGCGGAATGAACCAGAACCAGCCGTAATCGAACCAGAAGACGGTGATGTGGCCTTCTTCTTTTCCCATCAGGCGCTTTGCGCCGGTGTAATGGGCGAACATCGCCGCGCTGGCGTGCTTGCGGTTGCGCTGCTTGATGCCGAAGCGGCTGGCGAGCAGCGTATCTCGGCCGGTGGCGTCGACCAGGAACTTGGCGCGCCATTGGCGGGTTATTCCTTCGCTGGTCTGTCCCTTGGCGCGCACGCCTTGCCCGTCGGGAAGGAAATCCACGTCGGAAATCCGGCATTCCTCGATGACAGTGGCGCCTCTGGCGGCGGCGTTCTTGAGCAGGATATGGTCGAATTCCGAGCGGCGCACTTGATAGGCGTAGGGGTGGCTCTTGTCCCAGGCATTGGCGAATTCGAACATGACGGACTTGTCGGGGTGCTGGGGCGAGATGAACTCGGCGCCGTATTTGACCATGCCGATCCGCTTGACCTCTTCGGCGACGCCGAGCTTTTCGAGCAGGGGCAGGTTGAGCGGCAGTAGCGATTCCCCGATGTGAAACCGCGGATGTCTCACCTTTTCCACCAGCACGGTCTTTTCGCCGCGCGCCGCGAGCAGGGCCGCCACGGTCGATCCGGCGGGGCCGCCGCCGACGACCAGAACGTCACATTCTTCCGCCGCTATGATCTCGGACAATTGGTACCCCCGCAATTTTGGTTCAACGCTTTAGACGGTCGCGCCGACCGTGATAGAATGTCCGCCATGAAAAAGGGACATGGCGGCTTTTTGGTGGCGGGGAAGATACTCTCCGCCCTCGTTGCCTTCCTGTGCTCCTTCGCCACCGCTCATGCCGCCCTCGCCGGCGAGGCGGGGCTCTATTCGACCCTCTATCCTTATTATGCCGAAGTTTGCGCGCTCTCTCAAATCCTCAAGAAGCCCGGCTTCGGGGCCGATCTTCGCGGCGGTCCGGGCGGCCATTCCGTCCTTTATTTGAACGGCGTAAGACGCAAAACGGACGCCCATTATCCGACGCTCGAGATGGTCGATCCCGCCGCTTCTTCGGCGCAACAGGGTGTCGGCGTGAGCGTCAACGACCATTTCCGGAACGTGAACTGGATAGCGGTCGATGGCCCAGACTTTTTCTTCAGCGGCGGGTTGAGTCCCTCGGCGCGGGTGACGCACGACGCCTATCGCCAAACCCAGGCGCGGGCAAAGGCCATGGGCATCTATGACGGCGTAGAATTTCGTGATTGGTTTTTTAACGACATGCCGCCGGGCACGTCAAAGCGCGACTGGATGTACGAGATCTCGGTCTCCACGGATTACGCGATCGATTTCGGGCGCGATCGCTATTGCGCGCGCGTTCCCCTGGACCGCGCGAAGATGTCGGCCGTCGTCGATTACCTGAACGGCGTGAACGACCTCTATAAGAGCGGCAAGACCGAATACGTCTGGAACGTGCTGCAGAATAACTGCTCCCACCTAACGCATAACGCGCTGGCGGCGGCCGGAGTGTGGGACCACTTCCCGACGAATAAATTCGTCCTCTTCGCCGCGTTTGATTTTCCCGTGCCGAAGAATGAATTCATCAACCAGCTGGAGCGGACCAATGATCTGCCGCTCGCCAATTTACTGGACCTCTATGCCGATCCGGCGGCGCGGCAATCGCTGATGCGCGAAAACTGGCTTCCGACGGAGCCCGGCGCGCTCGCCCAAATCGTCCATGCGCGGAAAAACAACGACGTCTACGACACCGACGTCAAGCTGATCTTTTACGATTGGCCGCTGTTCGAGCCTTATCATCGCCAATTCGATGAGATTGAAGGCGAGCCGCGCTATTTCGACATTCGCGCCAATCTCGCCTACTTCGCGAAGCTCTATCAAACGATTCTCGCGGCGCGCAAGCCGATCGCCTGGTACGTGAAAGACGCTGCCGCGCATCATGTCAACCGAACACCGCAGCTGCTCGCCTCGCCGTTGGAGCGGCGCGATTTTGCCGCCTTCTACGACCGCTTCTACCGCTATGTGAGCGGCCAGCAGGAAGCGGTCCAGGCCACGCTTGCCGCGTTGCCGCGAGGGATCGCCAGCAACCCGCCGGCGACGCCGTAGCGCGGCGCGCCTGGCGAAACCCCGTTCACCCGAGCTGCGGCTGCATCCGGTCGTTGGCCTTGAAGAACTTGCGCGCGCGCTCGACCAGTGCGCCCTCGGTGAGCTTGTCCATCGCCTCGACGGCGGCGAGATGCGGCAGCAGATGCGCACCGTGTTCGCCGAGATAGGCGACGAACTCTGTCTTGGCGGATGACGGCCCGACGACGAGGAAGCGCTTGTAGTCGGTCAGCGCTTTGGCGATTTCCTGGAAATAGGTCTTGTCCTCGACATGGCGCACACCCTCGGGACTGCCCGCGCGGCTGTGAAAATGCTTGGTCGTATGCAGCGGGCGTATGACCTGTTCCTCGGCCACGTCCGCGTTGAAAGAGACGACGTGGCTCTCGTGATGATCGATCCAGGCGACGGCGTGATAATGCGGTTGCAAGGCCATGTTCTGTCCTAACGGGTTGCGAGGTGTGGTTTCGCTCCACTTCAATTCGGAACGTGATGGAATGAATAGCCTGGGAACATGGCTTTTTTCGGAGGATACATCTCCGCGGCTAGGGCGCTTTAGTCCGTATGGTGCGGTCGCCAGCTGCGTTCCGGCTAGGCGCGGGGATCGATCGATATAGGCCCACAAACCCGTCTTCTTGGAGAAAAAGCGAGTGCCACAGCGATTTCTGTGATGGACAAGAATGTACCGTATATAATACATTGATCTTTCGAGGTAGAGGATGAAGGGCGCGTCAAAGAAACTACCGGCGGTGTTTTACCGCTCCGCGAATGGACAGGAACCGGTTCGGTCGTGGCTTAAAGAAAATCTATCGGATGATGATCGCCAAACGATTGGTGAGGATATTGCTACGGTCGAATTTGGCTGGCCGATAGGTATGCCGGTGTGTGCGCCGCTCGGCGGCGGACTTTGGGAAATTCGAAGCTCCCTGAGGGGCAAACGGATCGCGCGGGTGATCTTCTGCATTGTGGATGGCGAGCTGGTCTTGCTGCACGGGTTCATTAAGAAGACGCAGAAGACCCAGCGCGCGGACTTGAATTTGGCGGATAAACGACGAAAGGAAGTTGAGCGATGAAAAAGAACTCGCATATTGGATCGTCCTTTAGCGATTATCTAAAAGAGGAAGGTATACACGAGGGTGTTACAGCGCACGCCATCAAGCGCGTACTGGCGTGGCAGATCAGCCAAGCCATGAAAAAGCAACGCCTTACAAAAGTTGAAATGGCGAAGCGAATGAAGACAAGCCGCGCGCAGCTCGATCGGCTCCTTGATCCAAGAAACGACAAGGTGCAACTAGATACTGTTCAACGCGCCGCCGCCGCTGTAGGGCGGAAATTGCACGTGGAATTGGCCTAACGATTACTCCGCCCGAAACGCAGCTTAGAAAGCGGCGGCTCGATGGCGGCTTAGATTGGCTGGCTGCCGCGCGTGGTCACACGAACGCGCGATGGGATCGCCAATCGGCGGGTGTAATTCTCATTGGGCATCGGCCATTTGTGTTCCCGCTAGGCGCGGGGAACGATCGATATAAGCCCACCAACCCGTCTTGCTGATCGCGTAATAAATAATAGGCGATTGCGACTACATCCAGTAATGGCGCCGTTGGTCGTGCGCTAGTATAGAGCGCGGCGGGGGCGAAGCTTGGCCGGCGGCGAGGGCGGCCTTGCAGGCCTGCCAGATCGTGGCGCCGCCGATGATGCAGGCGCTCTATGCGCTCTACGAGGTGCGGACTGCCGCCTTCGAGGCAGCGCCGCCACCCTCCGATTGGGACGGTGTCTTCACCGCGACGACGAAATAGTCAGCGGCGCGCTTCAGCGATGAGCAGCCAGCCCCAGCGACGCTTGCACCATTCGTCGATCGCGCGGGGTAGCAGAGGCAGCATTCGGCCGCTCATATGGGTCAGGCTGATGCGCTCGACGCGCATGGGTGCTAGCGCGCGTGCGAACTCGCGCGGCGTGAAGTGATGGTGGAAGTAGCCATCGGTGAAGAATCGCTGGACGCTTGCGAAGCTGTCACCGCGGAATAGGCGCCCGCGAAGCAGAAGCGTGATCGCGCCCTTGATCCAATAACGTGCGCTGGCACGGTTATACACCATGATCAGCGCGGTTCCTCCCGGTCGCAGCACGCGCGCGACCTCGGCAAAAGTGCGCGCCGGCTCGGCCGAGTGATGCAACACGCCCCAGGAGAAGACGTGATCGAAGGAAGCATCGGCAAAGGACATGCGCTCGGCGTCCATGCGCTCGACCGTCACGTCGAGCCCGGTCGTGTGCCGCCGCGTCAAATCCACGGCCGTCTCGGTCAGGTCGATCGCCGTCACCAAAGCGCCGTCCTCGGCGAAAAGGCAGGCCGCAGGTCCCGCGCCGCAGCCGATCTCCAGCACGCGTTTCCCGGTGAAGCGGGCGAAGCGATCGCGACCAAGCCAGGGATTACTGCTCAGGAACATGTCGATGGCCCGCGCGCGCGTGGTGGCGCGGTCGGCGTGCTCCCACCGCTCGTAAGTCATCGGCAGCTGTTCCCACCAGCGGCGATTACGCTCCTGGGGACTATCGCTATCGAGCGCTGCCGTCCGGGCGCGCAACAGGGGATTGTCGGCCATCGGGCGTTCCTAAGCCTGAAACGCAATAGTGTAGCGGTCGTTGCCCTGGCGCAATGACCTTGCCAGCGGGCGCCGGTGCGGCCAAGATTCTACCGGAATGCGGGTTCTGGCTCTCCTGCCCGACGCCTTCGGCGGCCGCGGCGGCATCGCAAAATTCAATCGCGATCTTCTGACCGCGCTGACGCAGCATCCGGCGATTACCCAGGTCACGGCACTTCCGCGACGAATCGACGAGGCTGCCGGTGCGCTTCCACGCGGGCTCGACTATCGGACGTTCGCTGCGCGGGGCAAAGCGGCCTTCGCTGCGGCAATGCTGGGCGAGCTCGCGCGCGCGCGTCGGCATGATCTGGTGATCGCCGGCCATCTCAACCTTCTCCCGCTCGCCGCAGGGGTCCATCTCGCCGGCGGCGGCAGTTTGGGGCTGGCGATCCATGGCGTCGAAGCTTGGACACCAAGCGAGCGCCCGTTCGTGGCCCCGGCGCTGCGACGCATGAGCTGGTTTCTCGCAGTGAGCGAATATACCAAGGAACGGTTCCTGCGCTGGGCCCCGGTCTCTCCCGCGCAAGGCATCGTCGTGCCGAACACGGTCGACACGACCTTATTCTCGCCGGGTCCGCGGCGCGCCGATCTGCTCGCGCGCTATGGGCTCTCCGGGCGGACCGTGGTCATGACTCTGGCACGGCTCGATGGACGCGAGCGATGCAAGGGGATCGATGAGGTGATGGAAGCGCTGCGGCTGCTTCCGGCCGCGATCGCCTATCTCGTCTGCGGCGACGGCACCGATCGGGCGCGGCTCGAGGCTAAGGCGGCGGAACTCGGGCTTGCCGACCGCGTCCGTTTCGCCGGCTATGTGGCCGAATCCGAGAAGCAGGATCATTACCGCCTTTCCGGGTGCTTCGTGTTGGCGGGGTGGTGCGAGGGCTTCGGCATCGCGCTGCTTGAGGCGCAAGCCTGCGGCGTTCCGGTGGTGGCATCGACGCTCGACGGGTCGCGTGAAGCGGTGATCGACCAAGCCGCTGCAATCGTTGTCGACCCGCGCAATCCGGCCTCTCTTGCCGCCGCGATCGCCGCGGCGCTTGCGCGGCCCGGGGGTGTCGTCCCGGCGGGGGTCGATCGTTTCTCGTTCCTAGCCTTCGAGCGCGCGCTCAACCAAGTGATTTCGTCCGAAAAGAGTCTTACGATCTGATCATGTCGAAACTGGAACGCTATCGGCATCGCGGCAACAAGCAGGTGAATGGCTGGCTCGAGCCGGGCGCGATCGAGATGATCGCTGCGCTGGCTGACGCGCAGACCAGGCTCAAAGTCATCGGCCATGTCGCCGAGATCGGCGTCCATCGCGGTCGGCTTTTCATTCTTCTCGCGCTGCTGCGGCGCGCCGGCGAGAAAGCCGTCGCGATTGATCTGTTCGATTTGCAGCACCTCAATATCGATCAATCGGGCGAGGGCGACCGCGTGAAGCTCATGGCCAATCTCCTGCGCCATGCGGACACGAAGGATTTTCTCATCCACCAGGGTGATTCGACTCAGCTCACGGGCGCGGCGCTCGTGGCGCTGGCCGGCGGCAAATTCCGGCTGTTCAGCGTCGATGGCGGCCACACCGCCGACATCACCGCGCACGATCTCGCCACGGCGGAAAGCGCCTTGGCGCCGGGCGGAATCGTCATCCTGGATGATTGCTTCAACGAGCTATGGCCGGACGTTGCCGTGGGTACGATGCGCTATTTCGGGCAGCCGCGCGGGATCGTTCCGTTCGCCACCGGCGGCAATAAAGTCATGTTTTGCCATCCGGCCTATGCGGCCGGCTATCGGACGGCGTTGGCCGGCTGCGCATCGAAAACGGACGCGCGCAAGTTCCTTGGCTGTGAGGTACTTTGTCTGAGTTTCAAATCATCTACCTTCGCGGAACGCGTTGGAGGCCAAGCTTGGTGGCGTGCGGTACGGGACACGGCGCCGGTCAGGATTCTGCGCCGAGCCTATCGCTATTGGGCGCCGCATTGAAAATAACCGAGCGATTCATTGGCTCGCTTTTTACTTGGCAGGCGGATATGAAATCCTGGATTAGATCGATAAAATCGGTTGTCAAACCGTTCGTTCCAAAATCCGTTCTGCGAGTCCTCAACAACAACCGTCTCAAAAGGGATATGTCGAAATCCGCCGGTAAAACAAGGCAGGAAATATTTTCGGAGATCTATCGCAATAATTTGTGGGGCGGCGAGGCGGGGACTTATTTGTCAGGCGCTGGTTCCCGAAATGACGTCATTGAATCGTACGTAAAACTGGTCCGCTCGCTCATCGCCGCCGAGCGCGTGACCGCCGTTGTCGACCTCGGCTGCGGAGATTTTAGCGTGGGCCGGCGCATCGTGTCGCCGGAGATCGATTACATCGGTTGCGACGTGTTCCCGGACATCGTTCAGCGTAATACGGCGAATTTTGCCGGCGGCAAGGTGAATTTCCAGGCGGTCGATATTGTGGCCGACTCGCTTCCCGACGGTGATCTCTGCATTATAAGGCAGGTATTTCAGCATCTTTCGAACGGCGATATCTCCGTCGTCCTGAAGAAGGCGAGGAAGTACCGTCTCGTTCTGATCACCGACGAACAATTTCGCGGCGATGGTGCGGAGCGCAACGCCGATATTCTTCCCTATCACGGGACCCGCCGCGCTTTCGGGCAGGGCCTTAAGCTGGACCGGGCGCCTTTTTCCGAAAAGATCGAAATACGCCTCGAACACTCCGCCGGATCGGATTACGGCGCCGTTTCCAATACGTATCTGCGGACCGTATTGATCAGGAACGATCCGCTCGTGCGAGACAGTCGATGATTAGGACAATGAAGGCGTTGGGCGCTCGGACTTCATCTTGCCGCGCGCCCGGATCAATGGATTGCGGCGCAGGAAAATCATCGCGATGGACGGCAGCGACGTTTGCAACACGAGTCGCGCGCTGAGTCGAAGGGACAACCCACCCTTTCGGAGAACGGAATAGGCATGTAGTGCCGTGCCGAGTCCCCCGCGCGTCGATATCCGAAGAAGTTTGAGGCTACGTGCATGCAGCATAATTTCGTGACGCAACGTCGTGGCGCGCGACGGCGAAATCATTCCATAGCCTTCGAAGAGGGCGATGTCGCGCTTCATGACTCCGGGAATGAGAACCTTCGCGCGCAGAGTCTTCGCTACCCAAGCTGCGAGTTGACTCCCACCCCATTCCGGATGAATGGGACCGCTTAAATTATTAAGGTGCGCGCGGCGGTGAAGGAGAACTTCGGGGATAGTCGCCAAGCGACCCCGCAAAAGGCACCGAAAGCCGCAGATTAAATCTTCGCTGTGCTGCAAACCGGTAAGCGGTGTGCCCAACTCGAATACCGTGCGGCGGAACGCAGCGGCGGCACCCGAGGGGCCGCTGCGTTCATGCGCCAGATCCTCGGCCGTCCATTCCGCGGCATCGACGCGCGCGGCGCCGAAGCCCGACGGAAGCTCGATGAAGGGCGTCCCGTCACTGGCGATAATGTCGTAATGGCTGATGACGCCCAGCAGTTCGGCGCCGCCGTCCCGAAACGCTTCGTGGATGCGCTGGCAGCGCTGCGGCAGCGAGATGTCATCGGCGTCGGCGAAGACGAAGATTTCGCCCTTGGCCAATTCGCGCACCCGGTCATATTGCCCGCCCACGCCCAGCCGCGTGGGATTGCGCGCCACGACGATGCGATGGGGCCCCCGATAGTTCTCGATCAAGCGCTGGGCAATCTCCCAGCCGCCATCCGTCGACGCGTCGTCGATGAAGACGATTTCCAGCGGGCTGTAGGTCTGCGCGAAGGCGGCGGCGAGCGCCTCGGCGACGAAGGCGGCGTTGTTGTAGTGCCGGATCGCGAGCGTGATCAGCGGACGGTCCGGCGCGCTCAATTTGGCGCGCCTTGCCGCACGACCAGCACGTTACCGATCGCCAGCATGTCCATCCTGGTCCGCAGAAAGCAGTCGAGCGCCTCCTGCGGGCGGCAGACGATGGGCTCGTTCTCGTTGAATGAGGTGTTGAGCAGCATCGGCACCCCGGTCCGGTCGCCGAACGACTTTATCAGCCGATGATATTTCGGATTGGCGTCCGCGGTCACCGTCTGCAATCGGCCCGAGCCGTCGACATGGGTAACGGCGGGAATTTGCGCGCGGCGCCCCGGACGAATCTGGAAGACCTGCATCATGAAGGGCACGTCGCTGTCTGTCTCGAACCAATCGGCCACCGCCTCGCGCAGGATCGAAGGCGCGAAGGGCCGGAAGGATTCCCGCCGCTTGATCTTGAGGTTGAGGATGTCCTTCATGTCGGCCCGGCGCGGATCGCATAGAATCGAGCGGTTGCCGAGCGCACGCGGGCCCCATTCCATGCGGCCCTGGAACCAGCCGACGACCTTGCCGTCGGCGATGGCGGCGGCGACGGTACGGCAGTATTCGTCCTCGTCCGCGATCTTTCGCACGCTGATATCGGCGTCTTTCGCCGCGGCGAGGCCCTGATTGACGATGCCGGCAATCGCCTCGTCCGAGAAATGCGGTCCCCAAGCGGCGTGATCCATCGTGAAATCGCGCGGCTTGCCGGTCTCGTGCCAGGCCTGGAACGCGGCGCCGACGGCGCCGCCGGCATCACCCGCCGCGGCCTGGATGTAGCAGCGCCGGAACGGCGTCTCGGCATGGACCTTGCCGTTGGCCACCGAGTTGAAGGCGCAGCCGCCGGCGAGCACCAGGTCGGTCAGGCCATAGCGTTCGTGCAGCCGGTTCAGCAGATTGAAGAACGCGATTTCGTAAGTCCGCTGCACCGAGCGCGCCAGATCCTTGTGCTTCTGCTCGAGCGGCTGATCCGGCCGGCGGCGCGGGCCCAGCAACCGCTCGAGCTCCGGCGTGAACAGCGTGCCGGAGCTCGGCGCGCAATCCTTCCACTCGAATTGCCGGCGTTCCCTGTGGTGGCCGAAGAAGCGCAAATCGAGGCTGAACGCGCCGTCGTCATGAGTTTTGACGATCTGCGCCAGCTCGCCGACATAGCGCGGCTCGCCATAAGGGGCGAGGCCCATGATCTTGTACTCGTCGCCGTAATGCGGGAAACCCAGATACTGGGTCAGCGCCTCGTAGAAGATGCCAAGGGAATGCGGAAACGAGACGCGCCCGTCGATGACGATCTCGGAACCGCGACCGACGCCCCACGCGGCGCTGGCGAAATCGCCCGAGCCGTCGACCGAGACGACGACCGCCTGGTCGAACGGCGAGACATAAAAGGCCGAGGCGAGATGCGCGCGGTGATGTTCGACATGGCGGATGCGGTCGCTCACCTCGCTGCCGGGGAAGCGCGAAGCGAATTCTTCCGCGATCGAGCCCCAGTGGCGCGCATGCCGCCAGCGGTCGAACAGATAGAACGGGTTGGGGCGCTGGCGCAGCGAAAACGCGACCTTGCGCCAGAACTGTGCCTTGGGGTCGCGGTTGACCGCGATTTGGTCGACGTCGCCGATCGGCAGGCCGGCTTCGGCGAGGCAGTATTTTATCGCTTCCTCGGGAAAGCCCGCCCAATGCTTGATGCGGCGGAAGCGCTCCTCTTCCGCCGCCGCGACCAGCTTGCCGTCGACAACGATGCAGGCGGATGAATCGCCGTGATAGGCGTTGAGGCCCAATATGGTCGTCAATCGATCCTCCGCTGGCGGCACGATTGTGCCATAAAATGCGGGATCGATCGCGGGGACCCAGGATGCTCGACCGGATAACGCCGATCGTCTCGACCTACAACGAGGCGCCCAATTTGGCGCGTACGCTGGATAAGCTGGCTTGGGCGAAGGATGTCGTCCTGGTCGACAGCGCGAGCACCGACGAAACCCTCGCCATCGCCCGGCGCTATCCTAACGTCCGCATCTTCCAGACGCCCGACCCGACGCTGGCGGGAAAATGGAACTTCGCGCTGACCGGCACCGGCATTGCGACCGACTGGATCCTGGCGCTCGACGCGGATTATGTCGTGACCGACGGGCTGATCGCGGAGTTGCGCGGCCTCGCGCCGCCGCCCGACCTCGCCGCCTATCGCGTTAATTTCGTCTATTGCGTCCATGGCCGTCCCTTGCGGAGCAGCATCTACCCGCCGGACTGCAAGCTGCTGCGCCGCCCCGGCCTGTCCTTCGTCCAGGACGGCCATACCCAGCGCGCCGTCTTCGCCGGGCCGGTTCGCGCGCTGCAAGGTCATATCCTGCATGACGACCGAAAATCCCTCAGCCGCTGGCTGTGGTCGCAGGACCGTTACCAGGCCGCCGAGGCGCGCAAGCTCCTGGCCCGCCGCGTCGCCGAGCTGGATGTCAGCGACCGCATCCGCCGCCAGGCCGTGTTCGGGCCGTTCCTCGTCTTTTTGCACATACTCTTCGTCAAGGGCCTGATCTGGGATGGCCGCGCCGGATTGTATTACGCGTTCCAGCGCATGGCGGCCGAGATCATCCTGGCGCTCAATCTGCTCGACGAAGAATTGCATCGCTGACGGCATCTCAGGCCGCCCGCGCGATAAGCTCGCGCATCCGCTCGTTCAATTCCCGGAGGATGGTTTCCTTGTCCAGCGTCGCCCGCGCGATGCGAAGCGCGGCTTCGCCCATCCGGGCGCGCCGCGCCGGATCCGCCGCCAGCGCGCCGATCGCCGCCGCCAGCGCCGCCGGATCCTCGGGCGGCACGATGATGCCCGCCGCGCCCACGGTCAGCGCCACCTGTGAATCGGACGCGACGGTCGCGATCACCGGCTTGCCGACCGCCAGGATCGGGCCGAGCTTCGACGGCATCACCAGATCGACGGCGTCGCGCTGCTGCGGCAGCAGATGAATATCCGCCAGGTTGAGCAATTGGTTGAACCGATCGTCCGGCTGCAGCGGCAGGAAGCGGAGATTCGCCAGGCCCTGCGCCAGGCGCTCGAGCGTGGCGCGCGCCGGCCCGGCCCCGGCCAGCAGGAACAATGGCGATTCCCCGGCGGTCGACAGCAGCCGCGCCGCCGCGACGACGTTCTCCAGGCCTTGCTTGCGTCCCATGCTGCCGGCATAGAGGGCGACGGGGCGTCCCGCGGGAATCCCCATGTCGCGGCGTAGCGCATCGCCGTCGGCGGCGGGATGGATGCGCGCGAAATCCACCCAATTCGGCAGCAGCGCCAGGCGCGCGCGCGACACGCCCTTGGCCGCGATCGCGTCCAGCATCCTGGGCGAGATCGCCGAGACCCGATCGAAGCGCCGCAGGATCGCGCGCTCCAGTCGAAGTGCCGCGCCGATGGCGCCGGCATGGTCGATGACGCCAAGCCCGGCGGCGGCGTCGATCTCGAGGTCCTGGACATGCAGCCACGCCTTGGCGCCGGCGAGGCGCGCAGCGGCCAGCGCCGCCGGCGCCGTCAGCAGGGTCGGCGCGACGGCCATCACCAGATCGGGCCTCTCAAGCGCTACTCGGGCAAGCAACGCCGGCAGGCTCGACGCCGCGAAGGAGCCGAGGTGCAAGACGCGGCGCCAGCCGGTGACGCGGCGCGGCACATAGAGCGGGCAGCGGATGACTCGGCAGCCTTGCCGGCTCTCGCTCTGCCAAATCCAGTGGCGCCAGCCGCCGCTGCGGCGCCATTCCGGGTAATAAGGGCGGGTCGCAACGACGGTGACGGCGTGGCCCTCGGCCGCGAGCCAGGCCGCCATCTCGCCCGTATAGCGTCCGACGCCGGTGATCTCCGGCGCGAAATTGATCCCGACGATGAGAATACGCATGGGGTTTGTGCTGCGCCGGCGGGAAGCCGGGCGGCGCTCAATAGGCGTTCTGGCGCCGCAGCAGCGCCCGGAGCGTCAGGAACAGGATCTTGCAGTCGAGCCACAGCGACCAGTGATCGATGTAGTAGAGGTCGTAGGCGACGCGGCGGCGCGCGCTGTCGATGCCGTCGATCTCGCCGCGCTGTCCGTGCACCTGCGCCCAGCCGGTGATGCCCGGCTTGACGCGGTGGCGGTGGAAATATTCGCCGACGGCGTCGTGGTAAAGCCGATCGCCCGCCTTCATCGCCATGGCGTGCGGCCGCGGCCCGACGAGCGACATCTCGCCGCGCAGCACGTTGACGAGCTGCGGCAACTCGTCGAGGCTGAGGTGCCGCAGGATGCGGCCGATGCGGGTGACGCGGGGATCGTTCGGCACGGTGCGCAGCGCGCCGCTCGGATCGGCCTGCTCGACGCTCATGCTGCGGAACTTGATGACGCGGACCGGCCGGTTGCTGAAGCCGAAGCGCGGCTGGACGAAAAACACCGGCCCCGGGCTGTCGAGGCGGATCGCCAGCGCAATCAACCCCATCAGCGGCGCCAATGCGACGAGGCAGAGGGCGCTCAATATCTTGTCCTCGAGCCACTTGGCCACGCTGCTCCAGTTCTTGAGCGGCCGGTCGAGAATCTCGATCACCGGCACCGGCCCGGTCGCGCCGATGCTCCGCATCGGGAAGCCGCCGGCGATGGGATCGATGCTGAGCCGCAAATCGATCGGCAGCAGCCGCATCTTGGTGACGATCTCGCCGATCCGTTCCGCCGCGCGCAGCGGCAGCGCGATGATGATCTCGTCGAGGCCCCCCGTCTGCGCCATCTCGATCAGCCGGTCGGTGGTGCCCAGCACGTCGTGGCCGGCGACAATGGGGGGCACGCGTGTCAACCGGTCGTCGAACACGCCGGCAATGGCGACCTCGCCGCGCGCATCGCTTTCGAGCTTGGCGATGAGCGCCGCCCCGGCCTCGCCGGCGCCGATGATGGCGACATTGCGCACCAGCCGGCCCTGCCGCTTCCAGCGGCGGATCATCAGGCGCAGCGCGACCCGGATCATTTCCAGCTCGACCACGGCAAGGAGCGCGAAGCTGATCGCCCAGCCGCGGGAGTAGGAATCGGCGACCTTGGTGACGAATGCCAGGGTGGCGAGCATCGATATGGTCGCCGCCCAGGCGAGGGACGTGCGCCCCAACTGCCAGCGCAGCGCGCGGAGCCGGGGGAAGGCATAGGCGCCGCTCTTGCGCATCAGGAAGACGAAGATGATGGCCGCCACGATCGCGGTCAGCGAATAGCGGTCGAACGCGTCGTCGGTGCCGATGACGCCGATCAAATAGAACGAGAAGGCGGCGAGGCCGGCGGCGAGGATGGCGACGGCGTCGAGCGCCTGGATGGTGCCGGAGACGACTTCCTGCGAGATCGATTGGCGCGCCGGGAACGACCGGGCCGCTCGCTGCAACGGCAGAGAGTTGATGTCCCGCTCGGCGATCCGCATCATCGAACGACCCCCTGGCCCGCGGGTGCGGGCTGCGCGCCGTTTCGGCGCGACTTTCGCGCGGCTTTTATGTCGATTTGTAGCGAACGATAGCGGATCGGCGGCCGCTCGCGCAACCGCCAAAGCCGCGGAAAACCGCCAAAAGCACCGCCACCGCGTAAAGCCCGGCGACACCGCCCGGCGACCGCCGCCGGTCTTATTTGCCGCAGACCCGAAAGCCGGCCGGTTAAGCCGCCTTTCACCGCCCGCCGCCGACAATCGCGGAAATGGAGGCGATTGTGATCCGGCGGTTTCCCTTTCGAGTTTTGACGGCATTGCTGCTCTCGGCCGCGCTGGCCGCCTGCGCCGGCACGCCCGGCAAGACGCTGGCCGTCGGAACGTCGGGCGAGGCGCCTGGCCAAACGCTGGCCGCCGGCGCGCCGGTGGCGCCGCCCGCCGGCTTCATCGGCTACTGCATGAAATATCTCGGCGAATGCGCCGCACCGGTGCAGGCGCCGGCGACCGTCGAGCTGAGCGAAGCCAAGCGGGGCGAGCTCGAACAGGTTCAGGAATCGGTCAACCGCGCCGTCCAGCCGCAGGCGGAACCGGAACAGGCCTGGGATTACCCGACATCCGGCGCCGGCGATTGCAACAGCTACGCGCTCGAGAAGCGGCGCGAACTGATGGCGCTGGGCTGGCCGCGCTCCGCCCTGCTGCTGACCGCGGCGCTCACCGAACGCGGCGAGGGCCATCTCGTCCTGCTCGCGCGGACCTCCGAGGGCGACCTCGTGCTCGACAACCGCCTGCCGCGGGTTGCGCCGTGGCGCGATCTCCCCTATCGCTGGCTGGCGCGGCAGAGCGACGTGGCGCCGCTGCAATGGGTCGGCCTGCCCGACCGCGCATCCGTCTATCGCGTGGCCGCGGCCGCGCTGCCGCAACAGCTCGCGGGCTCGATCCAGCTTCCTTGAACGCCCGGCGGCCAGCCGTTAAGAAGGTCGCATGCCGTCCGGCGCCGAATCCTCGCGCATCCCGCTCTCCATCCCGTCGTTGAACTTCGCCCGCTGGGCGATGGCCGGGCTGGTCGTGATCGGCCATGCACGCTCTCTGATCTTTCGCGATGCGCATCAGGCGGGCGCGCTCGATCTCCCCTGGAAGGCGTTCTACTTCGCCACCGGCTTCGGCCATGCCGCCGTCGTGGTGTTCTTCGTCCTCAGCGGCTTCTTTGTCGGCGGCAAGCTGCTCGAGACCGACGGACCCGATGCCGCCGCCATCCGCCGCTATCTCGTCGACCGCTTCAGCCGCATCTATATCGTGCTCGGCCCGGTCCTGCTGCTGACCTTGGCGCTCGACCTGGTGGGCGCCGGCCTGTCGCCGATCTACGCCGCCGCCGGCTGGTCGACGGCGTTGCCGGCGCCGGCCGCCGACGCGTTGAATATCGAGAATTTTCTCGCCAGCCTGTTGAACCTGACGATGTATTTCGGGGCGCCCCTCGGCTCCGACGGGCCGCTGTGGTCGCTGGCCTTCGAATGGGTGATCTATCTGATGTTCCCGTGGCTGCTGCGCGACGGCCGCGCCCTCGCCGCCGGTCGGTTCCGCGGCGGCACGGTGCTGCGCGCCGGCCTCTTCGCGCTGCTGATCGCCCTGGCGCCGGCCCTGGGGCTCTGGCTGGCGATCTGGCTCGCCGGCGTCGCCGCGCGCCATTGGCTGGACCGGGCCGACCGCGCGGGCGCGCGCAGCCGGTCCGCGCTTGTGGCGGCGCTGGTCGTCGCCTTCCTCGGGTTGATGGCGGTGGAGCGCACGCATCTTCTGCCGGATTGGAGCGCCGATCTGCTGCTGGGCTTGGTGGCGGCGGGATTATGCGCGCAGGTCGGAATCGTGGCGTGGCGCCGCGCGCCGCGCTTCCACGGCTTCATGGCGGGGTTCTCCTTCTCGCTCTATGTCGTGCATTTCCCGGTGGTGCTGTTCGCGGTGGCATTGCTCCAGGCGGCCGGCCGGCTGCCGGCGCGGCTCGCGCCCGGCGCCGAGGCGCTGGGCTATTTCGCCGGCGCCGTCGCCCTGGCCTATGCGGCGGCGTGGCTGTTCTCCACCGTCACCGAGGCGCGCACCCATCGGCTCCGCAAGCGGCTGCTGGCGCTGTGGCCGCCGAAGCCGGCGGCGACATCGGTTTGACCGCCGGCAGGGCTCAGCGCTTCAGGGCGAAGCCCATCGCGCTCTGGAATATCTGCACGCCCAGCACGCCCAGCGCGACGAGCAGTGACATCGTCAAGACATTGCGCAGCACCAGCATGTCCAGCGTGGCTATGCAGGTGACCTGAATGGCGAGCGTCACCCCGATATAGGGGAAGCTGCTCCACGACCAGATCCAGCGCCGCGCGTTGTTCATCAACCACATCATGGTGCCGACAAAACCCAGCGACATCGTGGCGATGACGATCTGCAGCTCGCGCTCGAGGCCCCGGTAATTGCCGCCGAGGACGAACAGGAAGGCATCGGGAAACACAAACGAGGCGGCGATGAACAAGGCGGCGAGGGTGACGCAAAATGACAGCACGGCGAAATAGCGGCGCGGCAGCTGGGCCGAGCTGGACCGCGCAATCCAGGGGATGACAAGTACCGTGCCCGCGGCGCCGAAAAGCTGGAAGACGATGCCGAGACGGCCGAGCGCGAAGGCCTGCGCGATGTTGGTCGTCTGGCCGAAGATGGTCAGGATGAAGGCGGTGATCTGGTCCTGGAAGGCATAAAAGATCGAGCTCGGCAGCAGCGGAACGACATATTGCCGCAGCCGCAACCGGCTTTCCTCGGTCGGGCGCTCCGGAAACTTGAACAATCCGGCATGGCGAAAGCGATACCACAGCCCGGCGACGGCAATCGCGAGACAGGACAGCGCCACCACGGGCGAGGCGGCCAGGAATCCGGCGCCGACGAGAATGATGATCCCGGCGAGACGGACCGCCTGCGCCAGGATCTGCGGTGCGTAAAGCTGCCTCATGTCCCGCGCCAGAACCAGCGGCAGCGAGAAATATGTGAACCAGCTGTTGAAGAACACCGACCCCGAAATCAGCGCGGCGAACACCATGGCCTTGTTGAGCGATAGGCCGTGCCGCAGGTGAAAGAAATAAAGCGCGAGAAACGCGCCGAGCGACGCCACCACCCAAATCGTCATGCGCACCCGCCACACGGCCGCGACGAGATCGCCCAGCAGCGACCGGTTGTGCCAGTCGCTGCCGGCATTGGCGATCACCGCGTCGCGAAAGCTGAGGTCGCACAGGACCGAAACGGTCGCCTGGACCGACAGCACGAAAGCGAGGATGCCGTATTCGCGAATGTCCATTTCCCGCACCAGGACAAGACCGGATACGGCCTGGATGGCCTGCAACGCGCCTTGCCCAACGACGAAGGCGCCGACGGTGCGGACTGTTTTTGTCCGGTTCATCGTCGCGCCGTTCGGCCGCGCGCGGCGCTAAGCTTTGATTCCGAGCAAGGCAACGTGGGGTGCCGTTCGATAAAGATTGGGTCCTGCATTCATGGTGTTGAGCATTTTGATCGACGAGCATTCTTTCGCGATCCGCCGATAATCGTTGAAGACGGAGTACGAATACGCCAAGCCGTCGCCGTCGCTGACGGAATAGCCCTTGCCTCGCGTCTTTATGAAGTTCGCCAGCGGCCACAGCCCGACGGCGTTGATCGCCTGCTTCAGGAAGCGCGGCAGCGCGCCGCCTTGTCCGAAGTTGTTGCCGTCCGAGACGAAAATCGCCTTGCGGGAGACGCGCAGCATCTCCGATACGGCTTTCGATGGATCGGGAATATGGTGGAGCGCGCCGAATTCGCAAACCAGGTCGAAAGCGCCGTCGGCGAACGGTAGATTCAAGGCGTCGCCGTCGATGAGCGTCGTCTCGGACAATCCTTTCGCATGACCGACGCGGCGCAGCGCCGGCGAAGGCTCGATGCCGATGGCCGTCACGCCGGGAAGTTTCTCGTCGAGCTTAAGCAGCGCGCGGCCCGTGCCGGAGCCGACGTCCAGTATCGACCGGATGTCGAGGTATCCCGCTGCCGCGATCATGAACGACAACGCAAAGGCATGCTCGTCGTGCTCGCCGACATGCATCCGATCGTACCTGTCCGCCGTGGCGGCATAATAGGCCCGCTGTATATTTATCTCGTCGCTCGACACGACTTCTTCCTGAGCAACAGTCGATCCGGTGCTGGCAAGAAAGCGTAGTCGACGGCTGGCGCCGCCGCCGGGTGCAGGTCTGCGCTCTGGCGGACATAGCCGCGGTTGATCTCGACCACGATACCGAGCGCCAGCCAGAAGAAGATGTTCGCGGGATCGGTGTCGAGGACGAAGCCCTTGAAGGAGAAGCCGAGATTGAACAGAAGATAGACCGCCAAGGGCGCCACGATGGGATTCGTTGCGCGCCGGCGGTTGTTGAGGGCGTAGCCGAGTGCCCGCAAGGCGATCAGGGTCAGGAACGCCGCATAGATCGCCAGGCCGATAAATCCCAGCTCAGCCGCGATCTTGGCGAAATAGGATTCAAAGCCGAGCATCGAGCCGATATCTTGGCCGCCGGCGATGGCATAGCGCGCGCCGCCGGTCGACGACCCGATGCCGTTGCCCAGCGCGCCGTATTGCAGCGCGTCGCTGATCTGCTGGAAGATGAAATCCTTGGCGTAATACCGGGTGAGATCGTTGCCGGCATAGAACAGCGTCGTCAAATCGAGATTGGCAAAATTCGCGCTCAGCAGCGCGACGCCCATCGCGATCGGCGCGGCCCACAGGACTTGGCGGCGGACCAGCCCGAAGCACGCGAACACCGCGATCAGGCCGGGATAGGTCAGCAGCGCGCCGCGCGTGCCCGAGAAGATGCCGGCGACCAGCGCGATATACACTGCGGCATTGCCGAGCTTGCGAAAGCGGCTGTCGGGATCGGCATTCGCCGCGATCACCGCGATCGTCAGGTAGAGGTAAAGGAACTGGACGTATTGGCCGACGAAGGAGAAGGTGCTTGGGATCCGGTAAACGCCGCCGAATTCCTCGTAATAGGCGTAGCCTTGCGTCGCGGCCTTGCCGGCATCGCCGAAGAACAGGCCGATGGCGGTCTCGTAGCCGAAAATGCGCACCAGAACCGATTGCAGCAAGCCGATGGCGCAGGGCACCAGCCCGAGCAGCAGGAAAAATCGGAATGTCTTGAACAGCCGTTCCGGCCGCATGGCGAGTGCGATGCCCACGAGAATGAATGGCACGTAGAACAGCCAGACCTTGAGCCCAATCGCAAGTTGCAGCGCCGGCACGTCGACCGGGTTGAAGATGCTGATCATCAGATAGGCGGTGACGACGAAAAGGGCGAGGCCAAGATCGAGGGGCAGGCGGCCCAGCGCGGCTTGGCCGCTCCGGCTCGCTGCAAACCCTACGTAAAGCGGCGCGACGATGAAGACGTCGCGGAACAGGATCGCCGCGGCGCCATTGGCGGCGACGACGGCGATGATTCCGCCGAACATCATCGCGGCAATCAACAGGTGCAGGCCGCTCTGCCAGTTGGACAGGCTGCGAAAGAAAAAGAGCCCGCCGATCAGCAGGGCCGGCAGAAGCGCAAAAGAGGAAACCGTGGAGAACATGACCCGGCGATCTGAATGATGCTGCGTGAATATAGCAAAACCCGCGCGATTATTCGCCGGTTTATTGCCGCGAAGTAACCGTCATCGGCGCTTTACAACGGACTTTGCCGCCGCATGACCACCAGGAGGTCCGTGTGAATTCGGTCGGCAAACTTTACATTTGACGTCAGCCTTTCCGCGATGCGCACGAAGGCGGCTGGCAGAAACGGCAGGACATGGCCGAGCTTCACATGTCCAGCCGTCAGAGGATTGGCATAGGATTCGATCTTTTCGACGACGAGTCCGGCTTGCGCCGCGAGCGCGTGAATCTCGTCGGGATGTAGAAGGAAGATGTGGCCGTCGACATCCGGCTTGAACTGAATCGCTTCATAGACCGAAGGATCGGGACAATCCGAAAAGCGCGGCAGGTTGTTCCGGAAATAACGCCCATTGGGCGTGGTGATAACCACATGGCCGTCGCGCTTGACGAGGCTGGCGAGCTTGCGCAGCAGTTCATCGGGATGCGCGACATGCTCGATCACCTCGCCCGCGAAGACGATGTCGAATTCCCCTGCGGCGCCGAAATCGAACAGATTACCAGGACGATAGACGATGTGCCCGCTCTCGTCCTTGAGGCGTACGTAACCCGCTAAATCCTCGCGAACGTCGTTCCACACGACGCTGTAGCCCTGTTCGGCGAAGCCGATGGCGAAGTTGCCCTGGCCGCCGGCAAAGTCGAGGATTCGCGCCGGCGGCGCGGCCAGCGCGCGCACCGCGCGCATGACGTGCTCATAACGGGTCGCATAGGCATAGCCGTGGCCCAGATTGGCGCGGCTTCCCCACATCTCGATTTCGTCGAAGCGATGGGATAGCCGCCAGGATTCCGGCCAGGATGGGTCGTATTCGATCCGGCGCATCGCCGTTCCTATAAAGCTGAGCCCATATCCGGTACATGATAGCATCGGCCGGCGATTACGGGCGACCCGCGCAATGGAATCCGATCTCGAAACGCTGCTGGCCTGTCCGCTCCATCGCGGTCCGTTGCGCCGCGACGGCGGCTTTTTGCGCTGCACCGAAGGCTGCGCCTATCCGGTTTTCGGCGCCGTTCCGTTCCTGCTGCCGCGCGAGATACATCACACTCATGGCGGCATTGCCGCCGAATCTTTCGCTCTCGCCGATAGGATCGCGGTTGGCGCGGCGAACGTCGATGACGGGGCCGGCGGCGCGGATATCGATGCGTTCGTTCAGCGGATGGTGGGCAACACTAATAGTCAGCTCTATCGCTCGGCCATCGGCGGTCTCATCCGCTATCCGATTCCCGCGTTGCCGCTGCCGCCGGCCCAGCCGGGCGAACGCCTGCTCGATATCGGCTCGGGCTGGGGAAGGTGGTCCTTTGCCGCGGCGCAGGCGGGCTACCGCGCCGTCGGCCTCGACCCCTCGCTGGAAGCCGCGCTCGCGGCAAGTCGAATCGTCCGGCAGCTTGGCCTCGATGCCAGCTTTGTCGTCGGCGATTCCCGTTTCATGCCGTTTCGCCCGCAAATCTTCAGCAAGGCGTTTTCCTACAGCGTGCTGCAGCATTTCGCCAAGGAAGACGTCCGCGCCACGCTGCGCTCGCTGGCGCCGGCGCTGCGGCCGGGCGGCGTCGCCAAGCTGCATCTGCTGAATCGCTATGGGCTGCGCAGCCTCCAGGTCCAGCTCAGCCATTTCTGGCGCGCGGCGCGCGGTTTCGAGACGCGCTATTGGGGGCCGCGCGAGATGCTGCGCGATTTCGTTTCCTTGCTGGGGCCATCGACATTGGAGATCGACGGGTTCTTCGTGCAGGGCCGCTACGAGGACCGCGCGCTGTTCAAGCCGCATCACCGATTCCTGGTCGAAGCCTCGCAGGCGCTCAAGATGGCCGCGCGTGGCATGCCCATGCTGAAATACGTCGCCGACAATCTCTTCGTCTCTTCGACCGTGGCTTCCGGCCGGCCGGTTCAGCCGGCGCCCAGCCGTGCCTGAACCGCGCGGATGAATTCGTGCTCGTAATTCGCCCAGGAATTGCGCCGCGCCGTGTCGAGCGCCGCCGCCTTCATCGCCGCCAGAAGGGCACGGTCGCCGTGCAGGCGCATCAACCGCTCGGCGATCGCGTCGGCATCGCGGATCGGCACGATGAAGCCGTCGGTGCCGTCCGCGACAACCATCGGGCCGCCACCATTGGGTGTCGCGATGACCGGCAGGCCCTGCGCCATGGCTTCGAGGATCACCAGACCGAAACCCTCGAACAGCGAAGGAAAGACGAAGACGTCATGCCGTTGCATGATCTCGAGCACGCGGTCATGCGTGACGCGGCCGAGCCAGTTGTGCCGGCCGAGCGCGCGTTCGAGCGCCGGGCAGGGGACGCTCGGCTTCGCGCCGACCAGGGTCAGCGTCGCGGCGCCTTTCAGCTTCTCCATCGCCTCGAACAAATAGGCGACGCCCTTGCGCTGCGTCAGGTGTCCGACATAGAGCAGCCGGAGCGGCGTGCCGGGCGGTGCCGCTTCGGGCACGGCCGCGCGCGGTGCCGGCGCGCCATAGGGGATGACGTCGATCGTCGCGGTGAGATTCGGATGGCGCTTCAGCGTGTCGCGGACGAAATTGCTCGGCACGACGACATGGTCCGCGGCGCTCAGCTCGGCGTCCTTTTCCGCGAGCTTCGCCGGGCTGTCGGATGCGGCCTCGATGGTCGCCGACCATTCGGGTTGCCGTTGGCGCTCTTCCTCGAACAACTCGGCCGCGACGCGCCAATAGCCGGTAGTCAATTCATATAGACATTTCAATCTCTTAGCGCGAGCCGCGGCGAAGCTGCGCCGGGCGCAATGCTCGTAGGTGTAGACCGCCTGGGCGTCGATCCCGCCGCCCGCGATCAGGCTGGCGACGGCACGGTCGAGACCGCCTGAGACGCCATGCACCGACGTCCAGCCTTCTTTACGGTTGGTTAAACCGCTCAGGCCGATCCGCCGCAACGCCTGTCGCGTCATCTCCTGCGCCGGGAAGCGGGTGATGAAGCGTTGGTCGATGCCGGGAAAGCCGCGCCGCCGCAGCTCGGCCCGCAGCCCGGCCGGCAACAGCCGCGCCAGCTTCCCGTCGTCGCGCCAGGCCAGGGTGGTGCAGAACCGCGCCAGCATGCCGGCGCCTTGCAGCGCGCGCAGCGACGCGCGCACGTTCTCGTTGCCGCCGGGATAGCTCAGGATCAGCTTTTTCATGGCGTCAGCACCGGCAGCGCGCCGTCGCGGATCGCCGTCGCGTACATTTTTTCGTAGACTTGGCCGAGCGCGTCCCAGGCGAAGCGCGCCTGCACCAATTCGGCGGCGCGCCGGCGCAGGCGCGTGGCCGCCGCCGGATCGTCGAGCAGCGCGTTGAGGCTCGCGGCGAAGCTTGCGGCATTCGGCTCGGCGATCAGCGCCGCGCCGGCGGCGGCGAATTCGTGACACAGATTGACGCGGTCGGACATGATCACCGGCACGCCGCTCGCCGCCGCTTCGATCACCGTGATGGCGAAATTCTCGCTCAGCGACGGCAGCAGGAACACGTCGCTGCCGGTCAGCACCGCCGCCTTGTCCGCCCCCGAGACCATGCCGGTGAACAGGGACATTTGCTCGATGCCGCGCTCGCGGATGCGACTCTCGATCTTGCCGCGCATGCCGTCATCGGGACCGGCGATCACCAGGAAAAGATCGTCGCGCCGCCGCGCCGCCTCGGCAAAGGCATCGACCGCGATCTCGAGGCCTTTCTTGAAGTTGAGCCGGCCGAGGAAGAGAACCACCCGGCGATCGCCGATCTGGGGGTAGCGCTGGCGCAGCGCGCTGCGCGGCGGCGGATTTTGGAACTCCGCCGGATCGATGCCGTTGGGCGCGACGGCGCCGCACGCGTTCAGCGCATGAGGCGCGGCGAGCCGCCATTCCTCCGCGGTCGTGTAGTGCAGCCCGGCGGCGCGGCGCAGCACGTCGTTCTGGAACAGCCGGTCGATGACCGCCTTGCGCCAGCGGTGGCGGCGATGGATGAACGGATCGAGCGTGCCGTGCGGGCGGACGATATAGGGCTTGCCGTGACGGCGGCAGTGCCGCGCCGCGGACCAGTCGTGGAACAGGTAAAGCGAATGCAGATGCACGATATCGGCGGCGGGGACCGCCGCGGCGAGCCGCCGGTCGAGCGGCCATGAGACCCGCAGGCCGGCGGCGGGGCTGAGCGGCAGCGCCTCGATCGCCACGCCGGGGGCCAGCGCGCCTACCGCCGGATCGAATCCCGGCGCCAGCGTCAGCACGCGAACATCATGCCCGCGCCGCGCCATCAGCGCCGCCATGCCGAGACAGGCGACGGCCGGTCCGCCTTCCCGGCGGTCGAGCGACGCGATGACGTGCAGAATTTTCATCGGCGGCCGTGGTTTTCCGTCAGAGATTCGCGTGATGCTCGAAGACGAGCTTCGCCCAGCCGCGCAGGCCGCGATCGCCCACCGTTTGGCCGGCGCCTTCGAGCAGCCATTGGCGTACCGGGACGGTGAAGCCGGTCTTGGCCCGCGCCATCACCGCGTCGATCCGGCCGACCGGCGTGGCGGCGGCGATCTCGCGCTTCGACGGCACGCGGTCCTGCGCCAGCACGCCGGCGAGTTCGGTCAGCAAGGTTCCATCGACCAGCGGCGTGCGAACCTCCAGCGAATGCGCCATGCCGGCCCAGTCGGTATCGCGCAGCAGTTGGTTGCGCATGTACCAGTTCATCTCCAGCGCGGCGACCTTGGTATGGTCGTGGCCGAGCCCGGCGATGGTCTCGCCGAGGCTGATCGACGGCCGCAGCGCCACCCAGCCGGCGCGCACCAGATCGGGGTCGAGCACCTCGGGCAGCTCCCACGGCATGTAGAGCGCGCGGCGCAGCAGATAGGCGTCCTCGAACGAGGTGCCGTACTCGAACAGCCCGGCGTATTTGGGCGAGGCGAAATGCTGGATCGCGCCGGCGGAAACCGCGCGCACCGCGCGGCCGAAACCCGGAAAAGCGCCGAAGCCGCCCAGAGCATGCGCCAGGCGCGGCACCTGGGCATAGCTCGGATAGCCGCCGAACAGCTCGTCGCCGCCGACGCCCGACAGGGCGACCTTGAGCCCGGCCCGGGCGGCCGCCTTGCTGACGAAATACGTATTCACGCCGTCGGTGGAGGGCTGATCCATCGCCGCCAGCACCTGCGCCCGCTCGGCGAGAAAGTCGCTGCCCTGGACGCGCTCGGTCCGGTGTTCGGTGCGGAAGGCGCGCGCCACCTCCTCGGCGATGGGCGCTTCGTCGAGATCGGTTCCCGCGTATTCGCGGAAGGCGAGGGTCACCGTCCGCAG
The DNA here is from genome assembly GCA_035648735.1 of Allostellaceae bacterium. Taxonomy (GTDB): domain Bacteria; phylum Pseudomonadota; class Alphaproteobacteria; order ATCC43930; family CGMCC-115725; genus REEB95. Next base: position 12,158 of record DASRKX010000056.1, on the reverse strand, counting down.
CGGCTGGTTGGTGTATTGGGCCGCGAGCGACGCCAGGCTGGTCGAATCGAGGCCGGCCGAGAGGAACAGCCCGACCGGCACGTCGGCGACCATATGGGCGCCGACGCTTTGCTTGATCCGCTCGACGATGAAGGCGTCGCTCGCCGGCGCCGCGCCGTTGGCCCGGGCGCCTGCTTCCTCGGCTTCGCGCAGCACGTCGCGGATCGAAAAGAACGGCCGCGGCGCGCTGGCGCCGGCGGCGTCGATCCACATCGTATGGCCGGCGGGCAGCGCCTTGATCCCGCGCCGGATGGTGAAGGGCTCGGCGACGTAGCCGAGCAGAAAAAAGCTGACGCAACCCGCCGGGTCGATGGCGCTGTCGATGTCCCCCTTGAGCAGCGCCTTGACCTGCGAGGCGACATGCAGCGTATCGCCGTCGTCGTGGTAATAGAGCGGCTTGACGCCGATCGGATCGCGCGCCAGGAACAGGCCCTGCTTGCGCGGATCCCAGATGGCGAAGGCATACATGCCGCGGAGATGCTCGACCATGCGCGGCCCGAACTCGTCATAGGCTTGTAGCAGCACCTCGGTGTCGGAGTCGGTGCGGAAGACACGGCCGCGCTGCTCCAGGCTGCGGCGCAATTCGCGGAAGTTGTAGATTTCGCCGTTGAAGGTGATGCAGGTGCCGGTATCGACGATACGCATCGGCTGATTGCCGCTGGCATCGACGGCGATGATCGCAAGCCGCCGGTGGCCGAGCCCGACCCGCCGATCGTCCGACAGCCAGACCCCCTCGGCGTCGGGGCCGCGATGGATCATCGCGTCGCGGATGCGGATGAGATCCGCGGTATCGACCGGCGCCGCGCGACGCCCATAAGCATAGATGGCGACGACACCGCACATTATTCGGCCGGCGCCGACCGGTTGCCGGCGAGGAGCTTAGCCAGGATGGCGCGGAAGGTCCGCACGAAGATCGGATGCGTGTAGTTCCGGCGCAGCCGCGCCAGGCCGTTCTCGGCCAACCGGGCGCGCCGCGCCGGCTCCCGCACCAGGCGCTCGATGGCGTCGGCGAGGCCGGTGACATCGTTCGGGTCGATGACGATGCCGCTATTGCCGTCGAGCACGACTTCGGGGGAGGCGTCGACGCCGCCGCAAATCACCGGCAGGCCGTATTTCCAGGCTTCGAGGAAAACGATGCCGAACCCCTCCTTCTGCGACGGTAGGACGAAAATATCCGCGCTGCGATAAAGCGCGGCCAGCCCCTCGGCGGTGACCTCGCCGTGGAAATGGACCGCGTCGGCCAAGCCAAGGGCGCGCGCCTGCGCCATCAGCTCGGCCTTCATCGGCCCGTCGCCGACGATGTGGTATTCGATCGTCGGCAGGCGCGGGCGCAACCGGACGACCGCGTTGATCACCTTCTCGATGCCCTTATAGCGGTCGGCCAGCCGGGTCACCGAGATCAAGGTCGGCGGGTGTTCGGCGGCACGGGGAGGGGGCCGGGCCGAAGCGGCGCCGTCGTCGAGATCAACCGCATTGGGCAGGATCTCGAACCGCGTCCGACGCAGATGAAATTGCCATTTCATCACTTCGGCGGTGAAGCCGCTGACCGAGATCACGCAGGCGATGAAATGCTTGATGAGCCACGGCTCGTACCAGCGGCGGGAGCGGTACCGACGATCGTTCCACACCTCGATGCCATGGACGAAGAGGGCGCAAGCCGCGCGCGGCGCGACGATCCGTGCGACGATCCCGAGCAAGGCGAGATTGATATGGCCGAAGAGGATAAGCGCCGGGTGGTATTTAATTAGGCAGTTGATGAATTCGACGACATAACGGGCGCGATGGCCGCCGCAACCGATCATCACGGTTTCCCGCTGCCCAGGCATCGGGGAAGAATCGGCGAGCGACAGGACGACGAGATTGCCGATTTCGTGTCCAAAACTGGCGCGTGCCGCGTCGATGATGCGTTGATTGAATTGCTGAATGCCGCCGATCTCGTTGAAGATCGAGAGCGTGCAAAACAGGACATTCGGCGCGGAAGCCGCTTTATCGGATGCCGGTGCAGCCATGCGCCCTTCTAGCGTAAACCACCGAGTCGGTCCATAAAACGACCGATGAGTCCGTCAATCTCCGAGGATATTCCCGCGCCGACGCCTCCGCGACGTCCGGCGCCGCGCGATCCGCTCGCCAACGCGCTCTTCCTTGGTCTTTGTGCGTTGGTGGCGCTCGCCCCCCTGCCGCTGGGTGCCGCGCGACCGCTGGCCTGGGACGTGATGGGGCTTTGGGTGGCGGCGCTGCTGCTGGGCAGCTTATGGCTGCCGTTGCGCGAGCCCACCCGTCTCCGCCAGGATTTGACGCTTCCAGCGCTCCTCCTCGCCGCGGTCATGGCGTTTGTCGTTTTCCAGGCCATCCCTTTCGGTCCCGGCAGCTGGCACAACCCGGTGTGGGAGCAGGCCGGCGAGGCCCTCGGCCGTGCCGTGCCGGCGGCCATCGCTGTCGATCCGCAAGCCGCTCTCATCGGCCTCTTTCGCTATGCGATGTATGCGGGGATATTCTATCTCGCATATTTATTGGCACGGGAAGCGGTCCGCGCGCGCCGCGCCCTTAAACTCGTCAGCTGGGCTGGGACGGGCTACGCCGCTTACGGCCTCATCGTCTATGGCGCAGGCAACCGCATGATCCTGTGGCTACCTAAAATCGCCTATCCCAATGATTTGACGGCGACCTTCGTCAACAAGAATTCCTTTGCCACCTACACGGGGCTCGCTCTCTTGGCGACCTTGGCTCTCATCGTCGATTCATTCGTCATGCGTCCGCGGCTCGACGGCGACTGGCGCGACCGTGTGCGCATCGCAATCGAGTTCTTAAGTCCGCGGGTCGGGCTGTTCGCTTGTCTTTTCGTGCAAGCCACCGCGCTGCTGCTGGCGCATTCGCGCGGCGGCTCGGTCGCCTGCCTATTCGGAATCCTGCTGCTGGTTATCGCCGTATCGCAGGTACCGAGCTTCGGGCGTGCGCGCCATTGGGGATTGGCGGCCGTGCCGCTCGCGATGGTCGTCATTGCTTTTCTGATCAGCGGCGGAACGCTCATCGAGCGGTTGGGGGAGAGCGCGAACGATGCCCCCGGCCGCCTCGCGATTTACGACAGCACCATCACCGCCATCCGTGATTTTCCCATTTTCGGCACCGGCCTGGGTTCCTTTCCGGCTTTCTTTCCGCTCTACCGCACCGATGCGTTGCCGACCGGCTTCATCAACGCGGCTCATAACGATTATCTGGAGACCATGCTCGAGCTGGGTATACCGGCCGCCGCGCTTCTCTTCGCCGTGTTCTTCTGGTTGGCGGGTCTTTGCGCGCGAGGAATCTATAGACGGCGCCGCGACGAAATTTTTCCTTGCCTCGGCATCGCCGCGTCGGGCTTGGTCGGCCTGCATGAAGCGCTCGATTTCAGCCTGCAAATACCGGCGGTGACGGCAACTTACCTTTTCCTAATGGGAATCGCCGTCGCCCAATCGCGTTCTTCGCGCGATGGGGGCGCGTCCTAACGGCTCAAGAGCGGTTCTTCGTGCGCTCGAAGGCATCGAGCCGCTGTGGGCTGTTCGCCAACGCGTCGCGGATCATCCGATCCATGAACTCGCCGCTGCGGCTCAACGCGATCACGCCGGCCGGATTGGTGTCCCAGGCAAGCTTGACCTGGTCGTCCCACATTTGCCGGTCGCGCTCGTCGAACAGAAGCCAAAGCTGCAAGCCGAGCGCGCAGCGCCACAGGCTCAGATTCGGATCGTAAGGGCCAAAGAGCAACGATGTTCGGAGCGCGGCCATCGCTCCCCTGCCGTTATTAAGCGCCAATCGCGCCTGGGCCAACTCCATCCAGGCGGCGGAATCGGCCGGCGCACGGGACAAGCCGGCTTCGAGATCGTCGATGCCCGCTTGCAGTATCGAGCGATCCGGCAATTCCGAGGAATTCGCTTCCAGGGCGAGACGGAGCGCGATGATGCCGGCTTTGATCCTGGCATGGGCGTCGGCGAACCACCGGTCGCTTTCGATCAGCAGATGATAGCCCGTCTTGCTGGCTGCGGATGCGGTTAGCCGCTCGGGCTGATTCGCATCGACATCGGAATTGGCGTAGAGCGCCAGGATCGATTCAGCCGTTTGCTGCAGCCCCAAGCCGATCAGTAGGGCGGCCAAGCCCAAGGCTGGGACTTTCCACCCATTCGCTGTGCGCAAGGCGAGCCGACTCAGCTTTGGTCGTATTGCCGGTAATAGCCGGCGTAGCGCTTGCCGTAACTGCCGTAATAATATCCCGCATCTCCATAGCCGTAAGTGGCGTGCTTGCGGAAATCGACCCGCGTCAGCACGACCCCGGCCAAGTCGCCGCCGTTGGTCTGGAATGATTTGAGCGCGCCGAGCACGACCGGGCGCGGCGTCTTTCCCCAACGGACCAGGAACATCGTGGTATCGGCCACGTGCGACAGAATCAGCGCATCGGACACCGCGAGCACCGGCGGGGTGTCGAGGACGATCAAATCATAATGTGGGCGCAATTTGTCGATCAGCAACCGCAGCTGCTTCGAGCCGAGCACGTCCTGCGGCGTCGTGATTCCTGAAGCCGAGCCGATGAAATGCATGCCGGATTTTGGATCGACCTGCAGCGCATTCTGAAGGGATGCATTGGGCTCGAACAGCGAGAGGAGGCCCGCCCGTGGCTCGAGTTTGAGCAGCTTGGACAGCGAAGGCCGCCGCAGGTCGCAATCGATCAGCAGCGCCTTGGCGCCGGAATGCGCGACGCTTCGCGCCAGGGACAGCGAGAAAACCGACTTCCCTTCGTCCGGCAACGCGGAAGTGACCAACACCACCTTGGGCGGGTTGTCGATGTCGGAATAACGCAATGCCGTGCGGACGGTGCGGATGGCCTCGGAGTAAGGGGAAATGGGCCGCGAGAGCACCACGTCGTAAGGCTGCTCGGCGGTCGTTTTCAACGCGGGAACCAGGCCGAGCGGCGTCACGCGGGCCAATTTCTCGATCTGGTCGCCCGTGCGGAAGCCGTTGTCCAGCCGTTCGACGCCGAAGGCGGCGACGATGCCGACCATGATCGAGCCGAGGAAAGCCAGACTGAGCAGAAGTCCGGTGCGCGGATATGACGGTGCGCTCGGCACTGCCGCGGGAGAAACGAGGCGAGCATCCGGCTGTTGGATGTTCTCCTGCTCGGTGGTCTGCTTGAAGCGATTGAGGAAGTTCTCATAAAGGGTTCGGTTCGAATCGGATTGCCGTTCGAGCTCGTGCAGTTCGACTTCGGTTTGGCCTTGTACCGCCGAACTCTTTTGGAGGTCCTGGAGGCTAGCGCGCAATGACGATTCCTTGGCGCGGGCAGCGGCCACTTCGCCGGCCATGCCCTGCACGACCTTTTGAATTTCGCCTTGAATCTTTTGCTCGAGATCCCGCTCCTGCGCCTTGATGTTGATCATCGCCGGATGCTCCGGCTTGTAGCGCGTTGCCAGTTGTGCCTCCTGGCGGATCAGGTCGGTTTCCTGTTGTCGCAGGCTGATGATGATCGGCGAGGAAAGCACCTGCGTCGCCGCGGCGACGCCGCCGGATTTGAGCTGCCCTTGGATTTGAAAGAGATTCGATTCCTTTTGCGCCCGGTCGGCGGCGGCCAGAATCAATTGCGAATTAAGCTCGCCAACCTGTTGTCCGGTGACCGTCTCGCCTGTGTTCGACAGCGTCAAATTGTGTTGCGCTTTATACATTTCGACCGCGCGGTCGGATGCCTGGACTTCGCCACGCATCTCCGCCAAGCGGTCGTTAAGCCAGTTATTGGCGCGCCGCACGGCCTCGAATTTCGCTTCGAGCTGGGCGACGAGATAGGCGTCCGCATAGGCGTTCGCAATCGATGCCGCGAGCTGCGGATTTTCGGCTTCCGCGCGGATTTTCAGGACATAGGACCGGCCGTCGTTGAAAATGTCGATGTGCGACAACAGGGCACGCGTCGTCGACTTTAATTCGGCGTCAATCGGATCATCCGAGATGATCGGCGCTTCCTGTTTAGCGCCGAAAAGCGGTGCGATCTGGGCCTTCGTCCACTGTATGGCGTCCGAGACGGGAGCGAAGACGGTAGGACTCCGCAAGCGGCCGTTGAATTCCGGTATCGTCGTGAGATTCAGCTTCTTAACCACGCGTTCCGCGATGGCGGGCGATTTCAGAACTTCCATCTCGCCGTGCAGCGCCGCCATGTCGGGCGGCAGACCGGATAAGACAGCCTGCATATCGACAACCTGGGTCTTGCGCATGTCGAGAATGACCGAGGCCTCCGCCGTATAGCGCGGCGTCATTTGAAAGACGACGGCGACGGCGACGACGGTAATCAAGGCGATGCAGGCGCAGATCACGGTTCTCTGCCGGCGTAGGACGTTCATCACGCCATGCAGGTCGAGTCCCTGCTCGGATCTTTCGCCGAATAGGTTCGCGATAAGGGCGCGTTTAGGGGCGCTGGCCGGCGGCGACGCCGGCGGTGGAACCGTCTCGGAAATATCCATGCCTCACCGTAACGCGTTTATTGTTACCGACGACGAGGTTAACCCTCGGTCGTTATTTGGCGCGGCGATTATAACGGGAGGCCGCGCGAATACTTAGAAAAATCGTTCAGTAACGCGCAGAATATCGCCCGGCAGCACGGCGCCATCCTCGCCGATCGTCTGTTCACCGCTGCCTGCGCGACTGGCACGCTTGATCAGGATATGTCCTTTATCCGCCCGGGGCGTGTAGCCGCCGGCCAGGGCAACCCCGGTGATGACGGTCATGCCGGATTGATACGGATAGCTGCCCGGATTCTTAACTTCGCCGATGATGAAAAAAGGCCGGTAATTGAGGACCTCGACGCTGACGCGCGGGTTAACCAGATAGTTGGTGCTATACCGTTGCGTGATCGTCGCTTGGACTTCACTCAGCGATTTTCCGCCCACCGCCACCGGGCCGACCAGCGGCAGGCCGATCTCACCCTGATCATTGACGTCGAATTCACCCGAGAGATCGGGTTCGTTGTAGACGGTGACCCGCAGCTTATCGCCGGCACCCAGCCGATAGGCGGGCCTCTCTTGCGACAATCCCGTCCCGACCAACGTTGAGAGGCAAAGAAGCAATACGGGAAAAAAGAGCGAAAGCGCTCGCAGCGACATTGTTACCCGCAAAAGTCGGAGGCCACATGATCGACCCTGACTAATACTGTAGACGAACGTTTGCTGCAATAATTGCCTGATTGAAGGCAGCGCCCGGCACGTTCGATTCACGGTCGCGATAAGTCGCTTCGAGCGCGAGCCAGAGATTGCGGTTCATCAGATAACGGATTCCGAACGTTCCCTGGTAAAGATTATCGGTCCGCGTGATGCCCTGATAGGCATCATTTGAATACACGCCGGTTAGTGCCAGGATGATGTTCCTCAATAGTTCGTGCTCGATGGTGACGCTGGCATCCGTGGAGACGTAGCTCGATGCCGGAGCCAGGTTGGGCGTCAACTCCTGGACGCTGCGCGAAACCGCGCCTTTGATCGACGTCAGTTCGGTGATGTTCCACAGCACATTGCCGCCAAACGTCACGCCCGACGGGCTTTTGAGACGGTTATCGTCGTAAGTCTGCTGGAAATATCCGGCGAAGACCTCGCCGTTGACAATTTCGCCCAACCCCACCGCTGTGCCGGCGTCGATCTCATAGCCGTGCGAATTGCGCTTGAAGCCGTTTTGATCGCGGCTGCTGTCATAAATACGGTCGTTGAGCGGCGCCTTGATGAAGGCATGGTAGCCGGGGATGAACTCATAGCTGACCCGCGGCGTCAGGCCTAACTCGTTCCGGTTGCGGTCGGTCTCGGGCACGGTCGCGCCCGTGTTCGTATGGCCGTTGCTGTACCAATAGGAATCGTTGCCGCCGTCCAGCCGGAATCCCACCGTGCCGCTTTCGTGGACGTAACCCAGCCGCCCGCTCGCCACCTGATATTCGGTGGGGTTCTTCTGATTGAACGTCGAATCCGGCGAACTACGGTCTTCATGGGCGCGTTTATAACCGGCTCCCCCAGTAAAGAATACGTTATAGGCCTGATCGAGGCGCCCGCTAACCGCCGCCTCGCCGTTGCTTTGGTTCTCGCTGACTAGGTTCGCATAACGTCGGAGCTCGCCGTCGGCATGAAAGACCAAGGCGTTGCTGTTCCAGTCTGAGAGCACGTTGATCGACGGTCGCAGCGATCCGTATAAATCCGACTTGGTACCGGCGCGCGTCGCGAAGACGTTTGAGTTGTAGGTGGCGTCGAAATCCGCCGCGGGGAAGATGAGGAAGGATGCCGCGCGCATGCCCAGCGGGTCGTAATCCGGTCGCGGGCGCTCGCCGACGCTCTGGCGCTCCGGCACGGTCGCTTCCGGAACCTCGATACCCTGGATGAGCGCGGGCATCTGCGCCATGGCATTTCCCGCGGCGATCATCAGCATCGCGGCCGCGAAGCCGCGTCCGGCAAATTTCAAAACACGAATTTTCCAATACATCGCCACTCTCTGCAAAAGCACCACGACCCACCTCGTAACGAAGGCAAGCTGCTTCTGCAGGGAAGCCCGAAAATTCTATCCGGGATTTTATGGAGAAACCGAGACTAGCTGTTACTAACCGGTTTGTTCGGCGGCGGCGGCGGCGGCGGTCCCGGCGGCAGCGTATTGGTAAGCAACGCATTCACCACCAGCGGATTGAGCGCCGCCGTTACGATCGCCGTACTATCGCTACCGGCGCCAAGGATCACGGCATTGGCGATCAAAATCTTGTCGGCCGGATCTTGCAGGTTCGATGGCAGGGCGAGATAAACCGCCACGGCTATCTGCGCCGCGCCTGGCGGATAGGCGCGCGCCGCGTCCTCGGCGATTGTCAGCGCGAGCGCGGGATCGGCTGCCGTCATGGCGCCGGCGATCTGCGCGGCCCAATCGGCGCGAATTTGGGCATCGGTTTCGCCGACCCCTCCGACGCCCGGCGGGATCGGCCCCTTGATCGCACTATTGATTGCCGCGGCGATCTGTTGCGGGTCGCCGCTCTGCATTGCCGCTAGGAGCGCGTCACGGACCGGTCCCGGCAAGCCGGCGAGCTGGGAGGCATCGATTACCGCCGGGGCAGGTTGCACCGTCTGCGCCGCCGCCGGCGAAATCAGAGCCGGTGCGCTCAGCAATGCGAACGAAACGACCACAAGGCGCGGCAGCGACGTCATTTTTGAATGTCCCAATAGGGGCATGGTTAACAGATTTTAACTATGCGATTGCCGGTAGGGCCTAGTCAACAGCAAATGGATTCGCGGATCCTGACTCAGCAGGACTCACGCTGATCAGGCGGGTTGATGTAAAGAACGCTTTACGCAATGTAAAAGACGCATGCGGTCTAGTAAAAAGCCGTTGACGCCTTTTCAAACCCGATAAAAAACGCGCCGCCATGGGCGGTTACGCATCCCGTGCCCAGGGCGCTCCGCAGATAACTGCCGGCCCAGTGCAGGAGCGGTTCGGCATGGAGCGCTTGGCCATGGAAGAGGACGCCAAGCAGGATGGCAGCCAGCAATAATCCGGCTACCGGGCGGGGGGTTTCGGCGTCATTTCGATAGGCGGCCAGAAAAGCCGCCATTCCCGCCAAGCCGATCCCCATGCCGATGAGGGTTTCGATTACGCTGTGCGCGCCCAAGGCGACCCGCGACCAGCCGATGCCAAGCAAAAGCGCCGCCCCGGCGGCGGCGACACAATATCGCTGCCGAGCTTCGATATGCATCCCTGCGATGCCCAGAAGACTGCCATAAACTAGCGCGCTCAAGCAGGCATGTCCGCTCGGGCTGCGAAGGTCGGGATTGGCCGAACAGACGCCGAAATAAATCTTGAGCAGCGCGATCGCTCCGGTGCATAGCGCAAAGGCGACGAGCCACCAGGCTGCGGCACGCCAGCACCTGTTGCATGTGAGCCAAAGCAAGATTCCCGCTGACGCCGGTAGCAGCAACGCGGCGTCGCCAAGACCGGTGATAAGGACGAGCAGGTTCATGGCGGCCGCCGGATTTGCGTGACCGCGCTAGCGGCCGACGAAAAGAAAAAGAATTACCACCCAGGGCAGTATGATGCCCGCGATCCAACCGATCGCCTTCGCGTAATCGAATGAAGCTGCTTCCGGCCGCTGCGGAGCAACATGGACCAGGCGGAGTGCCATGACGAACCTCTCGTTTAAGGGTCGATGGCAGCACAAACACGGTTAAAATCTGGTAAACCTCGATTTCTGGGTCTCGTCGCGGAGCGCATTTTCTGCGGGTTTTCTAAATGTTGTCTTCGACAGGACTGTCTTCCGTGCGCCGTAGCCTCGATTATATTTTTCGCGTGGCACTGTGGGTGGCTTACCGCCTGTTACGCTTATGGTGGTATGTGCGCCAGCCGCATCATGAGGGCGCCGTGATTGCGATCTGGCTCGACGATAAAATTCTCATGGTGCGCCATTCTTATCGCGCTCGTCTCAGCTGGCCCGGCGGCAGCGTCAAGAGGGGCGAGGCGCCGGTCGATGCGGCGCGCCGCGAGCTGCACGAAGAGCTTGGCCTTGTGGTCGGGCGTGCGGACCTTTCCTTCGTGAGCGGAGTGCTCGAGCGGTGGGAGGATCGCCGGGACCACGTGCACATTTTCGAGATGAGGCCGAATAACGCGCCGCAATTCAGACCCGACGGCCGCGAAGTCATCGGTGCCGAGTTCATGACGCCCCAGGCGGCTCTGGCCGTGCCGCTGGTACCGTTCATCCGCACCTATCTGGAGCAGAAGGTACTCTGAATGCCGGTTGGGTGAGTAAAATTCCATCGCGTCGGCGCATTTGTCGTCGCTCGAGTGTAAACAAGGCCCGCTGCAGTGAACGCTCGTGGCTGGCTTCGTAGCGTGTGAGCTTCGATAGCTGGTCCTCATGAGCCGTCACGCGCACGAAGAGGCGCTCAATCTTCGATGTTAGAGCGGGGCTCTCGGCGGTCCAATCCGTCCGGACATTCTCGAATAGTGCCGCCTCGATTCGATAAGAGCGCCGCAGGCGCCAGGCACAGATGGCGATGCGTTCGGCGAGTTGGGCTTCGATCGCATCCTGGGGATTAAGTGCCTTTACGAGTTCGCCGAAGAATTTGTCAAAGTCTTCGGTCGTTTCATCAAAGAGGACGATCTGCTGGGCGGTGAGCCCGTGTTTCAGGGCGTTCATGCGTGAGGCACAGCGGCCCTGGGGCGTCTTGGCTCCAGTGCTGAGCTGCGCGTTGCGTCGATTGGCTTCGATTTGTAATTGGCTGGACATGGCCGATCCCAGTTTTTTCCGATGATTGAGAGTCCGTTCAGCCCAGGCGGGGCCGATCAGTGCTGAGATTGATAGGCACCGGACGCTGCTGCTCATCCATTGGCACTGGTGCCGGGACAGGGTCTTGCCGCTGTCTCCATAGCTTCTCCGCTTCGGCTTTGGCATCGATGCCCTTGGCTTGCCACCATTCCTCCTCGATGCCGACGTCGTGGAGCGAGCGATGGTGGATGGGACAGAGCGGCACCGTCCATTCGTCGCTGACCTTGGCTCCCATGGCGCGCAGCTGCGCAAAGCGCAGATGATGCGCGTGGGCCGGGCTGCGGCCGCAGACCAGGCAGGGCAGCGAGCCCACGAACTGGAGATGCGCCTTATCCCGTACCCGCCGCGGGGCGCTGAGGGCCAGCATGGATTTATCGATCTCGGCAACGGAACTGCTGCGATCGCTCCGCGTGTCGGGTGCAGTGTCTTCGCCGGTCTCCGGGGTTGGGCGCGGCTCCAGAACATCGTTGAGCCGCGCCTTTTGGTCCTCGTAGACCTGGCCGAGGATCTCCGAATAGTGCAGCCCATGGACGGAGCTCAAGACCGTCCAACACCATCAGCCGCTATGAGAACGGCACCGATGCCTATTAACTAACGAGACCCTGACGAAGCTGCGGCGCACGCTTGAGGCTGGCGGCGTCGTCTTCCTCGAGGGCAATGGCGAGGGACCGGGTTGTCGGGCTCAAAAGAAGCCGGTGAGGGCGGCGGCGAGCCGCCTTTTCGCTCCCGGATACCCCAGCAATGAGCTATCTTTCACGCCGATCCTTGGTCATCTGGGGAATGTCGGTTTAACCTGAATCTAGATGTGTTAACTTGATTCGTTAGTCAGTAGGGGGATCTCCGA
>DASRKX010000055.1:0-3237 GCA_035648735.1 Allostellaceae bacterium | reverse complement strand
CGATGTTCTCCTTGCGGCCGGTGAAGTAATTGTCGACGCAGAGCACGTCGTGCCCTTCCGCCACCAGCTTCTCGCCGAGATGCGAGCCCAGGAAACCGGCGCCGCCGGTAATGAGAATGCGCTTGCGGGTGGAGGACATGGAGGTTCCTAGCTCTTCGCCTTGAGGCGCTGCCGCGCCGGTGCCGTGGCCGCGCGGCCGACGCTGAAATAATGGAAGCCGGAATCGGCCATGTCGGCCGGCTTGTAGATGTTGCGCAAATCGATGATGGTCGGCGTCTTGAGGAGCGACTTGACCCGCTCCAGATCGAGGGCGCGGAACTCGTTCCACTCGGTGAGGATGGCGAGGGCGTCGGCGCCCTCCATCGTCTCGTAGCCGCTCTTGCAGAAGACCGCGCCGGGAATGAGCTTCTTCGCCTCGCTCATGCCCTCGGGATCGAAGGCGCGCACGGTGGCGCCGGCCGCCATCAATGCCGGCAGGATGACCAGGCTGGCGCTGTCGCGCATGTCGTCGGTGTTGGGCTTGAAGGTCAATCCCAGCACGGCGATGGTCTTGCCCTTCACGCTGCCGCCGCAGGCGCGGATGATGCGCTGCGCCATCTGCGCCTTGCGCTGCTCGTTGCGCGCCACCACGGTCTCGACGATCTGCATCGGCGCCTCGGAATCCTGCGCCGTCTTGACCAGCGCCAGGCAGTCCTTCGGGAAGCACGAGCCGCCGAAGCCCGGCCCGGCATGGAGGAACTTGCGGCCGATGCGGCCGTCGAGGCCGATGCCCTTGGCGACGTCCTGCACGTCGGCGCCGACCTTCTCGCACAGATCGGCGATCTCGTTGATGAAGGTGATCTTGGTCGCGAGGAAGCTGTTGGCGGCGTATTTGATGAGCTCGGAGGTCTCGATCGACGTGAACAGGATCGGCGTCTCGATCAGGAACAGCGGGCGATAGACCTCGCGCATCACCGCCTGGGCGCGCTCGCTCTCGGTGCCGATGACGACGCGGTCGGGCCGCATGAAATCCTGGATGGCCGAGCCTTCGCGCAGGAATTCCGGATTGGAGACGACGTCGAATTTGGATTCGGGCAGATGCTTGGCCATGATCTCGGCGACCTTGCGGCCGGTGCCGACCGGCACGGTCGATTTGGTGACCACGACGGTGTAGCCGCTGACCGCTTTGGCGATTTCCTCGGCGGCGGCGAAGACATAGGAGAGATCGGCGTGGCCGTCGCCGCGCCGCGACGGCGTGCCGACGGCGATGAACACCGCCTCGGCATCCTTGACCGCCTCGACCATGTCCGTCGTGAACCGCAGGCGGCCGTTGGCGGTGTTCTGCTTGACGATCTGCTCGAGCCCGGGCTCGTAGATCGGAATCTCGCCGCGCTTCAGCCGCGCGATTTTGCCGGCGTCCTTGTCGACGCAGGCGACGTCGACGCCGAATTCGGAAAAGCACGCACCGGACACCAGGCCGACATAGCCGCTGCCGATCACCGCGATACGCATTCAATGACTCCAGGTCGACGAAGCTGAGAACGGCCGCGCGCCGATAAAATTCCAGTCGGGTCGGACGACGGCGCTGGATAGATTGTCGCGCCTTGACCTTTCCGAACGATGACCCCCGGCGTAGGCGGCGCTACTTAGCCGAAAACCACGCGGAAAAGCAAGGAAGCGCTGGTTTTACAAGGACTTGTCAGGATTTTCGACGCGGCTGTTCATCCCGCCTTAACCATACTGCCGCTACAAGCCTGAATGTCGCTTCCTATCCCGCCGGGGCTCCATGGCCGAAACCCCTCCCTTTCCGCGCTTTACGGTTCCGGCGGTTACCGCCGCAATTTTCGCGAGCCTCTATGCGCTTCACGCCTTCGGCCAGGAGACGCTCTATCAAGCGATTCTGTCGCGTTGGGGGATCGTGCCGTACGATTTCCCCTTCGTCGACATCCACGGCGTGCTGTCGGCGATCCAGTGCGGCCGGGAAGGCATTGACGTCTATCTGACCAATCCCTGCGACGTGCTCGGCCGGGTGTTCTTTTATTCGCCGCTGCTGCTCTGGGGCGAGGTCCTGCCGCTCGATACGGGTGCGACGCAAATCGCCGGCCTCGCTGTTGATTTGCTCTTCTTCGCCGCGCTGTTCTGTCTCCCGGCGCCGCGGCGGCTGGGCGACGGCGTTTTGATGCTGCTCGCCACGCTCTCGACCATGACGGTCTTCGCCGTCGAGCGCGCCAATATCGACCTCGTCGTCTTCGCCTTCGCCGCCTTCGGCGGCGCGCTGCTGCTGCGCCCGGGCCGCGCGCGCCTTGCCGGCTATGCGCTCTTCGTCGTTGCCGCGCTGACCAAATTCTACCCGGCCGCGCTGCTGTTCGTGACGTTGCGGGAAAGGTCGCGCCTCTTCATTGCCGTCAATGCCGCGGCGGTTGCGCTGCTCGCGCTTTTCGTCGCCGCCTATCACGTCGAGCTCGCCGCGGCCGTGGCGCATGTGCCGCACGGCGTCTATTTCGGCGACATGTTCGGCGCGGCGAATTTGCCCTACGGCCTCGCCGTGGTGGCGCCGGGATTTCCCGCGCGGCCGGCGATGGTCGCGCTCGTCATCATGGCCGCCGCCGGCGCCGCCGCAATTGGGCGCAGCGATGCGGCGCGCAATGCGCTCGCCGAACTGCCGCCGCGCGACAAGGTTTTCCTGCTGATCGGCGGCTGTCTCATGGTCGGCTGCTTTTTCGCCGGCGACAGCATCGGCTATCGCGGCGTTCATCTGATCTTCGTCCTGCCGGGGTTGATCGTCCTGGCGCGCGCCGACAGTCGGCTCCGGCTGCTCTTCGCCGCGACGGCCGGTCTCGTTCTCTTCCTCATGTGGGGCGAACTCTTCCGCCATGCCGTCGTCAACGCCCGGCCGGGCGCGCTCTTTGCCTTCTGGCTGGGCCGCGAGTTGGCTTGGTGGATGGCGATGAGCATCCTTGGCGGGCTACTGCTCGGTTTCGCCCTCGATTCGATGTCCGGACGTCTCCTGCCCCCCTTGGCGGCAGGACCGGCAGACGCGGCGCGCAAGTCGCTCTAGCCCCGGCAAACTTGCCCCTCGGCGGGGTTCCGTCGTACGACACCGGGCACGGAACATTCGCCGATGCCGTCCGTTGTCGCCTGCAGGGAAGCCATGTCCAAGACCATTCTGGTAACCGGCGGCGCCGGCTATATCGGCAGCCACGCCTGCAAGGCGCTGGCCAAGGCGGGCTACGAGCCCATCGCCTATGACAGCCTGGT
>DASRKX010000054.1:0-14231 GCA_035648735.1 Allostellaceae bacterium | reverse complement strand
GATCTCGCTCAGCCCCATGGTGAAGCTCTTCCCGCCGACCTCGGGTGCGCGCGAAGTCGCCTACGGCATCGCGATCATGTGGGGCGTGGTCGTCGCCGCGACGGTCGCGGTCTATGCCTTCGGCAGCGTCCGTCGTCATCGCCAGACGGCCGATTTTTACGATGCCTCCTGGCAGGAACGTTATGTGCCGGGCGCCGCGCCGCACTTTGTCGAGGCCGCCCCCCGGTTTGTTGAGGCCGCACCGGCGCAGCCGGCCTATCGTCAGGCTGCACCGGCCGCAAGCCGCGGCGAGCTCGATTTCCGCCTGCAGCAGATGGCAGAGATGATGGACGCCAATCGGCGGCTGGTGGAGCGTCTCGAACGCGCCCAGGCGCCGCGGCTTGTCCCGGTCGTGCGCCATGCCGCCCCGGCGCCGGCGGCGCTCTATCGTCCCGCCGCCGCGCCGCCGCAGCCTTACCCGGCACCCCAGCCCTACGCGGCGCCGCAGCGGCGTCGCGCCTAAGCCCTACGGGGCGAGGCTCTTAAGCCGGCCGCGCACGCCTAAAAGGGCAGGCCGATCCGGATATGCTCGATGTTGCCGTGGTCCGTCGCCGATCCGCTGGCTGAACCGTGGACCGGGCTATCAGCGCAACCCGCCAGCAATAGCATGGCAAATCCGGCGATACCCGCTTTCAGCGCCGCTATCCGCAACCGCCCGCTCATGGCCCAAGAATAGCAGCCCGGCTCAGCCGACGCCGCGCCGATTTCCCGAGGGCATTTCCGCGGCGCCGATCGCCGCCGCCGGCAAGGTGATGGTGACGCTGGTGCCGACGCCGAGCGCGCTGACGATCTCGAAGCTGCCGCCATGCAGTTCGACCAGGCTCTTCGACAGCGGCAGGCCGAGGCCGGTGCCCTGATGCACCCGGGTCATGGCGTTGGACACCTGCCCGAACGGTTCCAGCGCCTTCGGGATATCGGCTTCGGCCATGCCGATGCCGGTATCGGCGATTGTGACCATCACGGCGCCTTCCGAGCGATGCGCTGTGAGCGAGATCGCGCCGCCGGCCGGCGTGAATTTGATGGCGTTCGAAAGAAGATTGAGCAGGACTTGGCGCAGGCGGGTCTGGTCGGCGCGCAACAGCGGCAAATCGCCGGCAATCCGCTGGGTGAGCGCGATGCCACCCGCCTGGATCTGCGGTTCGACGAGCCGCACGGCCTGATCGAGGATATCGCCGATGGCGACGGTCTCGAGATGCAGCTCGGTCTTGCCGGATTGCAATTTGGCGATGTCGAGAATGTCGTTGATGATGATCAGCAGGTGCTCGCCGCTCTGACGGATCATCGAGGCATATTCGCGGTAGCGCAGGGGCTGCGGCCCGAACAATCCCTGTTCGATGATCTCCGAGAAGCCGATGACGGCGTTGAGCGGTGTGCGCAGCTCATGGCTCATCGTGGCAAGGAACGAGCTCTTGGCGCTGTCGGCGCGTTCCGCCGCTTCGCGCGCCTGCCGCTCGACCCGCTCGCTCTTCCGCAGCGCCTGCTCCTGCTGCTTCATCTGCGTGATGTCGGTATAGAAGCAGACGGTGCCGCCCTCCTTGGTTCGCCGCTCGCGTGTCAGCGTCCATCGTCCGTCCCGGAATTGCTGGACGATCTCGCCGCGCGCCTCGCGATGCGCCAACAGGCGCCGTTCGATCATCGCGCGGCGCGATAAATCGTCGGTAACGCCGGCATAGCCGCCGCCATTGGCAAGAAGCTCGATCAGGGATTCGAAGCGGATTCCAGGCACGATCAGGGGCCGGATCGCGGACGGATAATAATCGAGATAAGACTCATTCCTCAGCGCCAGCCGGTCCTGCGCATCGAACAGGGCGAGCGCGCCCGGCGCGCTCTCGATCGCGGCGCGCAAGCGGGTTTCGGCGGTGGCGCGAGCGCGCGCCTCGTCGGTAAGGCGGCTGGCGAGCCACAACGCGACGATCGTGACCAAAAACATGATCGAAACGTCGAAGATGACGAATTTTCGGAAGGCTTGCGACGCGGCGGGCGGCGTGCCGATGACCATCAACTGCAGCGGAAATCCGACGACCTGTCGCACGGCGAGCACGCTGCGCGGTCGCTTCGCCAGGATTTCCCCGGCGGTTGCCCCGCGCAGGTTCTTCTCGGCGGCTTCGCCGGCGAGGACAGAGCCGTCTTCGTTGCGGATCAGCAGCGCCGATTCGAGCGAGTCGGAGACGCGCAAGCTTTCGACGGAGCGGAAAGAGCGCGGATCGATCAGCGCGGCGACAACGCCGACCAGATTGCCCTGCGCGTCGAAAGCGCCCCGGCTCATGCTGAACTGCGGCGCGCCATCGCCCAAGATCAATCCGCCGATGAAGAGATTCCTGCCGGGATGGACGAGATGATCCGCGAAATAGCGTTGCGCGCCGAGATTGCCGGCACCGGCGGGAAATTGCCGCGAATCGAGCAGCACCTTGCCGGCACGGTCGAGCACCACGATCTGGCGCAATTGCGGCAGCCGCATGCCCTCCTCGCCGAGCAGCGCCTGATCGACGACCGTCGCGCGGTTCTCCGCCATGTGGGGTTCGAGCTTGGTCGCGATCGTGTCGAGCGTGAGGTCGATCGCGGTGAGCGCGTGGCTTGCCTGTTCCGCCAGCAGCGTCGCCGTGGCATCGCGCGCTTCCTGCTCGCGGGACGCGTTGGTGCGATAGAAGTGCAAAATGAACAGCCCATTGGCGACATGAAGGAATGCCAGCAGCAGGCAGGTAACCAGCAGAATACGCGGCGCGAGCTCGTGGCCCGATCGCGCTCCGGCGCCGCCAAGCGCGGACTGTCTTGCCAGGCTGATTCTACCGAAGATAGACATAATTCGGCCCGCTTCAACTTTCGGTCGCAAGGGTACATGACCGGCATTATCGAGCCGTTAACTGCCGGGCCACGGCTGCCGGCCGTCTTGCCGCGATGGTTTCCAAGCGCTTAAAGAAGGACGCGCCTGAAAGGGAATTCCGCCATGGCCGAACCGAATGACCCCGTGGACGGGATGCCGCCCAGCCCGAATGCCGCCCTGGTGGGCGCGCGCGGCAGCCGTTTTCGGCTCGATACGCCGGCGCTGCTCGTCGACCGGCCGGCGCTCGAGCGCAACCTCGCCGCCATGGCGGCACATGCCAAGGCGGCGGGCGTGGCGCTGCGGCCGCATGTCAAAACGCATAAATCGCTCGCCATCGCGCGGCGGCAGGCAGCGGCGGACGCCGTCGGCGTTTCCTGCGCGACGCTGGGCGAGGCCGAGATCATGCTGCGCGGCGGCCTGCCCGGCATCCTGGTGACGTCGCCCCAGGTGACGGCGGCCAAGATCGCGCGGCTCGTGGCGCTCAACCGGGAACCGCATCGCGGGCTGATGGTCGTCGTCGATCATCCGGACAATTTGCGCGCGCTTGCCGCAGCGGCGGCAGCCGGCGGCCGGAAATTATCGGTGCTGCTCGATTTCGCCGCCGGCCACGGGCGTACCGGCGCCGCCGACGGCGAAAGCCTGCTCGCCCTGGCGCGGCTCGGTCGTGAGTTGCCCACGCTCGAATTGGCCGGCCTCCAATCCTACTCCGGCAATTTGCAGCACATCGCCACGCGGGCCGAGCGGCGCGACCGCGCGCTACAGCAGCTCGACATCCTGCGGGGATTGCTGGCGCGGCTGCGAAAGGAAGGCTTCGCCCTGCCGATCGTGAGCGGTGCCGGCACCGGCACCTTCGATCTCGATCCGGCGGCGCAGGTCTTCACCGAGCTGCAAGTCGGCTCCTATGTCTTCATGGATGTCGATTACCACCGCGCCTTGCGGGACGGCCGCAACGCGCCGCCGTTCGAGACCAGCCTCTTCGTCCAGACGGCGGTGGTCAGCGTCAACCAGCCCGGCTATGTGACGACCGACGCCGGCCTAAAATGCTTCGCCACCGACGGGCCCAATCCCGAGATTGCCGCCGGCGCGCCGGCGGGCAGCCGCTACGAGTTCTTCGGCGACGAGCATGGCCGGCTGATCCTGCCGCCGGGGGCGGCCCGGCCCGGCCTCGGCACACGCATCGAATGCGTGACGCCGCATTGCGACCCGACGGTCAATCTGCACGACTTTTACCACGTGGTCGAAGGCGACACCCTGGTCGAGATCTGGCCGATCGAGGCGCGCGGCAAAAGATAGGCGGCTGTTTTACTTTGCCGTCTTACTTGGCCGCCCCCTATTTAGCAGCCCAGGCCTCAACCTCGACCAGCCATTCGGGCATCACCAGCGACGCCACCACGACCATGGTGGAGGCCGGTCGCGCCGCGCCGAGCATGCGGCTGCGCACTTCGCCATAGCCCGGGATGCTCTCGGGCTTGGTGAGATAGTGGTTCACCTTCACCAAATTCTCGACGCCCATGCCGGCCGATTCGAGAACATTGAGGATGTTGCGCCACACCTGCTCGGATTGCGCCTTGATGCCTTGCGGCACGCTGCCATCGGCTGCGAGCGGCACCTGTCCGGCAATCGCCAGCCAGCGCGCATTGGGCGGGACCTCGACGCCGAGGCTGTAGGGACCCTTCGGCTGCGCCGATTTCGCGGGGTTATGTGCCTTCATTGCTTATTCTCCTGGGTTGCGGGTTTGGCAGCGCGCAGAAAATCGAAATCGCAGCCCTGATCGGCCTGCAGGACGTGCGCGTGATAAAGCCGCGCATAGCCCCGATCCGGCACGGCTTCCGGTGCGACGGCCCGGCGCGCCAGCTCAGCCGAATCGACCAGCACGTCAAGCTTGCGCTCCTTGACGCTGAGCCGGATGCGGTCGCCGCTGCGGATACGTGCCAAAGGGCCGCCGCTTGCCGCGTCGGGCGCCACATGCAACACCACCGTGCCGTAAGCCGTGCCGCTCATCCGGGCGTCGGAAATCCGCACCATGTCCTTGACGCCGGCCCGGGCGAGCTTCGCCGGTATCGGCAGCGAGCCCGCTTCCGGCATGCCGGCAGCGCTGCGCGGTCCGGCGTTCTGGAGAACGAGAAAATCCTCGGGCTGCACGTCGAGCGCCGGATCGTCGATGCGCTGTGCCACGTCCTCGAGCGAGGAAAACACCACGGCGCGGCCCTCGCGCTCAAACAGCCGAGGATCGGCGGCGGCGCGCTTCAGGATGGCGCCCTTCGGCGCCAGGCTGCCGAATAGCGCGACCAGGCCGCCCTCGGGCTGGAGCGGCGCGCCGAGCTTGCGGATGACCCGGTGATCGACGAAATCGCCGCGCTCGCGTTCGAGGCGCGATCCCAGGCTTTCGCCGGTAACCGATACGGTATCGAGATTGAGCAGCGGCTTCAGCTCGCGCAGCACTGCGCCGACGCCGCCGGCCGCGAAGAAATCCTCCATGTAATGCTCGCCGGTCGGCTTCAGATCGACCAGCACGGGCGTCGTGTCCGAGAGCTCGTTGAGCCGGGTCAGGGAAAGCGCCAAGCCCAGCCGGCCGGCAATCGCGGCAAGATGGAGCACCGCATTGGTCGAGCCGCCGATCGCCAGCAGCACGCGCAGCGCGTTCTCGATGGTCGGCGCGGTGATGGTCTGCGACGGCGTGCGCTTGCTTTGGATAAGGGCAACCGCCGCCATGCCGGTCGCTTCGGCGGCGCGCAGCCGGTCGGCATGCACCGCCGGAATCGCGGCGCCGCCCGGCAACATCATGCCGAGCGTCTCCGAGATGGCGGCCATGGTGCTGGCGGTACCCATGACGGCACAGGTGCCGGCGGTGACGGAAAGACGATTCTCGACTTCGGCGATGCCGGAATCGTCGATTTCGCCGGCGCGGTGGCGCGCCCAGAAGCGTCGGCAATCCGTGCAGGCGCCGAGCCGCTCGCCCTGATAACGGCCCGTCATCATCGGACCGACGACGAGCTGGATCGCCGGCGTGCCGGCCGAAATCGCGCCCATAAGCTGTGCCGGCACGGTCTTGTCGCAGCCGCCGACCAGCACCGCCGCGTCCATCGGCTGGGCGCGGATCATCTCCTCGGTATCCATCGCCATGAGGTTGCGCAGATAAAGGCTGGTCGGGCTGAGATAGACCTCGCCCAGCGAGACGGTCGGAAAGGCGAGCGGCAAGCCGCCCGCCGCGATGACGCCGCGCTTCGCCGCCTCGATCAGCTCGGGCATCAACCGGTGGCATGAGTTGAATCCGCTGCCCGTGTCGGCGATGCCCACAACCGGGCGGTCGAGCATCGCCGCCGAATACCCCATCGAGCGCGCATAGGAGCGGCGCAGATAGAGCGCATAGGCGCGATCCGCATATTGCGTAAGCCCGCGGGCAAGCCCCTTGGGATCGGCCATGGCACTCCCTCTCCCCGGGGTTGATCCGCCGGCAGGCGGCCATCGAAGCCGGTGGCGGCCTTTCCTGTCAATGACGCGTCCCGGCAATGACGAGCCGGGCGCGCCGCGTTATAATATGCCGCGAGCGAATGGCGGGGGCGTCATGAAAACCATTCTGGCCGTGGTCGGCGACGGCGCCGCCGTCTCGGTGGTCGAAACCGCCGTGGCGGTTGCCCGGCGTTTCGGCAGCCGAATTACGGGGCTCAATGCGCTCGCCAGCGAATACGCCATCGTTTTCGGCGGCGAAATGGGCTTCTCGATTTCCTCCGAGGTCGATCGCACGCTCGAGCGCGAAGGCGCGGAGCGGCGGGCGCAGGCGCGGGCGCTCTTCCAATCGATCATGCGCAAGCACGGCGTCGGCATCGGCGGTGGCGGCGAGGGTCTCGGCGCCGATTGGCGCGAGGAGATCGGCCGGCAGAATTCGGTGGCGGGAACGCTCGGCCGCGTCTTCGACCTGATCGTCGTCGAGCAGCCCGACAAGCCCGCGTCCTTCGCGGAGGCGACCCTTGAGGACGCGCTTTTTGAAAGCGGCCGGCCGGTGCTGATGGCGCCGCGCGTCGCGCCGGCCAGCGTCGGGGAGCGCGTCCTGATCGCCTGGAACGGCAGCACCGAGACCGCCCGCACCGTCGCCTTCGCCATGCCGATCCTGCAGCGCGCCGACCGGGTCGAGGTGGTCAGCGTCGACGGTGCGATGACGCCCGGCCCGTCGAGCGACGAGCTGGCCAAAAGCCTCAAGGCGCATGGCATCGATGCCGCCTCGCGCCATATCGCCGTCGGCAGTCGCCAGCCGGGCGATGTCTTCTTTGCCGAGGCAAAGGCGATGTCGGCCGATTTGCTGGTGAAGGGCGCCTATACGCAAAGCCGGTTGCGGCAGATGATCTTCGGCGGGGCGACGCGCCAGATCATCATGGGTGCCGAGATCCCTGTCTTGTTGGCGCATTAACGATAATCGCCGCCGGCACACCGAACAATTGGGCCTTAACGTTTAAGCCTTTCATAAGTCCAGGCGGCTAGGCTGCCGCTTCGCGCCGGCACTGCATGCCGGGCAGGGGCGGGCATGGAAGACGGTTTGGGCGCCGAACGCCGTTATCGCGATTTTGTTGAACTGTCGGGCGATTTTGCCTGGGAGGTCGATGCTGCCTCCCGCTTGGTTTTCGTGGCGCCGCGGCTGGTCTTCGGCTGGGCGGCGCAGACATTGATCGGCCGCAAGCTGGCCGATTTCCTGGTCGATCCAGCCGATCTACGCCATTTCACCGTGCCCGTTGCCGGCAGCGGCGAAGCCCGCTTCCGGACATCCGAGAGCGGCGCGGTGGCGCTCGCCATCACCGCCCGTCCGATCTTCGACGCCGGCGGCGTTTGGAATGGCGCGCGCGGCATCGCCCGTGATCTGGCCGATCCCCATGCCCGCGACATCGCCTTCACCGAGGCGCGGCTCCGCGAAGGCGTGCTGCGTCATGTCGTGTGCGCGGTGCGCGACGAGCCGCAGCCGGCGGAAAGCCTCGCCGCCGCGCTCGCGGCGTTGGGCTTCGCCGCCAATGCCGCCGGCGGTGCCGTGCTGCATGCCGGCCCCGACCACGCCTTCCGCATTGCGCAAAGCTGGGGACAAAAGGCGCCGCCGCTCGCGATCGCGGCGTTGCGCACCCAACTCAAGGCCCAAGAAAAGGTCGCGGTCGCCGCAGCCGGCGCGCAGCTTGTCGCGCAGACTGTCCTGTACCGCCTCGAATCCAAGGGTGCCGTCATGCTGTGGCGCCGCGGCGAAGCGCCGGCCTTCAGCGAGGGCGAGCGCATTCTCCTCGGCGAAGTCGCCGATCATATCGGCATCGTCATCGCCGAGATCGAGGCGCGCGAGCGCATCGATCTGCTGGCCCGCACCGACCGGCTCACCGGCCTGACCAATCGCAGCGCCTTTTTCGACGAATTCTCCCGCCGGCTCGACCGGCTCGACCGCGCGCTGCAATCGGCGGCGCTGCTCTATATCGATGTCGACAATCTTCGCTACGTCAACGACGTGCACGGCCCGGCGCGCGGCGATCAGGCGCTGGCGGCGCTCGCCGACATTCTGCGCGAGCACACCCGTGCCGGCGATTTGATCGCCCGCTTCGGCGGCGACGAATTCGTGCTGTGGATCGAAGGGATCGATCGGATCGGCGCCATGAGCCGCATCGCGGCGCTGGCCGATGCAGCGGCCCGGCTGGCGGCGCTTACCGGATTGCCCGACCGGCCGTTCGGCATCTCGATCGGCTTGGCGATGTTCGATCCGTTGCGGCCGGAAGGGCCGGCCCAGATCATCGCGCGGGCCACCATCGATCTGGCCCGCAAAAACGAACAGGGAGGCGAGCTGTGGCCCGCCTCCCTGCCTGCTTAAGTCCCGTACGTCGCGGGATTCGGCCCGTTAGTGGAGGGTGATCTCCACCACGCGGTTGCGCGGCTCGCGCACGCCGTCCGGTGTCGGCACCGGCGGCTCACGCTCACCAACCCAACGCTCGTCGACGCGATTGCGGGCCAGCCCGTCACGCTCCAACTGGGCACGAACCGTGCTCGCGCGGCGGTGCGATAGACCCATGTTGTAGGCGTCGGTGCCGGAGCGATCGGCCTTGCCGACCAGCACGATGCGGACGCTCGGATCGGCTTTCGCCGCCGCGGCTGCTTGCTGGACGATCTGGGCGCCTTCCGACGTCAAGTTCGACCTGTCGAACTCGAAATAGACGCGGTATTCGCGGGCGGCGGGAGCCGCCATCGCCTGATGGCCTTCGAGTTGGTCGAGGGCAATGAGCAGGTCGCGATGGCACGGGCCATTGAGGGCCGTCCACCAGGATTGCTCCATATGCTCGACCCAGCAGTCGTATAGCACCTGGGCGCGCGCCGCGAGTTGCGGCTGGCGTTCACGCGCGCCGCCATCGAGATCGGCGACGAGGCGCTTGCGCGCATCGCCGAGCAGGACGCGGTAGCCGACCGGCGCGTCAACCGGCGTCGCGATGCCCCAGTTGGCGTCGTTCTCCGGCGGCACGACGGCGCCGTGCGCGGCGGCGATGCCCTTGCGGGCGAAGTAGTCGGAATCGGCCGGGTCGTTATCGGTCTTCATCAGCGAATCGGCCAAGCTGGCGTATTCCTTGGTCAGAGCCTGGTTGAACGGGCTCGCATTCGGCGACGGCGCGATAGCCTGAACGTCCGGCGTATTGATGCGCTCGCTGTAGAAAAGGCCGCGCAGCGGGGGCGAATAGGACCAGCCCGAACAGCCGGCAAGCGCCAAACCCACTGCGACAAGAATTACATACCGGCCGAAGGCTTTACGTTGATGATTCATTTGCGACCCCATTCCCGTTTGTCTGCTCTGCGCGCCGGAAGCTTCATCTCTGCGAGACGAATGCCGCCGATGCGATTCTCACTTGCTCGCTAAATGCCCGTTCCGAACAATCACCACTGCCGGCGGGGATAGTCGTCGCGGATAGTCGTCATGCCGCGAGATATCATCACCACGGGCCGGCATACCGGGATAATGAAGCCGCGAAACATGGCTATAGTAAGGAATTCCAGAGACGGAACGGTGAACCCCCGACAGCGCGCGGCGACTAAGGTTAATCCGGCCCGACTCTAAGGGTTTCCAGGGATGGTTCGACGCACCGCGCGGCCCCGTCGCCTCTAGCTCATCGTTGTGGCGGGGTTGTTTGCCTGCTCGAGTGCGGCATCGGGGCAACACTCCACGAATAATTTTATCGGGGCAGCCGGAGCGTCAGCGCGTCTCGCCGTTCTTTTTTTCGATCGGTTTCTGGATCTCGACCAGCGTACCGCCGCGCGCCGCGCGGAAAAAGCAGCTACGCGTGCCGGTGTGGCAGGCGGCGCCGGTCTGGTCGACCAGCAGCAGCAGCGCGTCGCCGTCGCAATCGACGCGCAGCTCGATCAGGCGTTGCCCATGGCCCGAGCTTTCGCCCTTGCGCCAGAGCTTTTGGCGCGAGCGCGACCAGTAGCAGATGCGCCCCGTCGCCAGCGTCTCTTCCACCGCCGCGCGGTTCATCCAGGCGAGCATCAGCACCTCGCCGGAATCGTGCTGCTGCGCCACGGCGGCGACGAGGCCGTCGGCGTTGAAGCGGAGCCCCGCAAGTATCGTCGCGGCGTCCGGCGGATGCGGTTTCGCGGCTTGGCTCATGGGATGGCGATCCTAGCCTAGCTGCGCCAACGCAGCATCCGGTCCTTGACCGGATTGACGAAGGCGCGGTTCTCGGCGCGGGCGTTCCGGTACTCCTGCTTCAGCCGGTAATACCATTTGGCCTGAGTGTCGGCGTCGTTGATCAGCATCAGCGGCGGCTCATGTTTCAGCCCCTCCTGCTGCATCACCATGATGCGGCGGTCCTGGTTGAGGAATGCCCGCACATAGGGCCGGAGCAGCGGCTTCAGCAGCGACAGCCAGGGCATGTCCCAATAGATCGCATGGTTGATCTCGGCGAGGGCGGGCCCGAGCGGGGTCACCGCGGTGAGGCCGGCGACATGCCGTCGGCCGATGCGAATGTGCTCGATGCGCGTGCTCGGCAGGTGGAAGCCGATCTCGGTCTCGGGCTTGCCGCCGAGCAGGCGATAGGCGTTGGCGTTCGACGACGGCGCGTGCCGCAGCATGGTGAAGCCAAAGGGGCTGGCGGCGAAAGACTTGGATTTCTCGTGAATGGAATGCGCGGAGCGCCACCACCAGGCGCGATGGACGAAAGGGCCGTGCGCCGGGTCCATCAAGCCGACGACCGCGTGATCGATGGCGGCCGGGATGCACACGCTTTCGAAGAGCTTGGGCGTGGCATCGCCGATCTCCGGCACGACGGGCGGCGGCGGCGCCGCCGCTTCGTCCTTGCCGAAGAATACCCAGACGTTCCCCTGCACCTCGCGCGCGGGATAAGCGCCCACGCGGATGCGGCTCGGCGAAAAATCCTGTCCCGGGAAAAGCGACGGGATGGCGGTGCAGGCGCCGCGCGTGTCGAAGCGCCAGCCGTGATAGCAGCATTCGATTTCGCTGCCATCAAAGCGGCCGTAGGACAGCGGAATGCCGCGATGCGGACAGATGTCCTTCAGGGCGAAGACCGTGCCATCGGCGGCGCGGCCGAGCAGCAGCGGCTCGCCCAGCAGCGTCTTCGCCAGCGTGCGACCGCGGCCGAGCCGCATGCCCGGGACGGCGAAGTACCACATGTCGCGCAACGGCGCGGCGCTCTCCGGATCCACCGAATTCCCTCGCTGATGCCGCTGGGGCGGCAGGCCGAGAGTAGCCGCGCCGGCCGGCCGGCGAAAGGGGCGCCTCCCGGCGTTTTGCTCCTGCGAAGGGCAGGCTTTGTCGGGTTTCCGGGCGGACGCGGCAAGGCCCGCCTTCCAGCCTCGACGCTGCGACTCGCGGCTATTCCCTTGCGGGCTGGGGGGTCGCCCATTAAGGTGCAGCGCACAAAATCGCGTGCTCCGGCCCGGGTGAATGATGGACGACGTTCGGCAAAAGCTGGCTTCGCGCGCGCCCTACGTGATCGAGGATCTCACCGTCGGGATGACCGCGGCCTATTTCCATACGCTGACCGATGCCGACATCCATCTATTCGCCGACCTCACCGGCGACCACAATCCGCTCCACCTCGACGAGGCATTCGCCAAGCAGACGCGCTTCAAGGGCCGCATCGCGCACGGCATGTTGTCGGCGAGCTTTCTCTCGACGGTGATCGCCATGCTGCCGGGGCCGGGCACGATCTACGTCACCCAGAATCTTTCCTTCCGCGCGCCGGTGCGGATCGGCGACACCATCGAGGCGCATGTCACGGTGCTGGAGATCGATCTCGCCACCAAGCGCGTCCGCCTGAAGACGCAATGTCGGGTGGGCGAGACGGTGGTGATCGACGGTGAGGCCGAAGTGATCGTGCCCTCGCGTGGCGCGGCCCCCAAGTCCGCCTAGATCAGCCTATCGTCCCGGCCGCCGGCACGATATCTTTCGCCGCCTATGCGCGTCTTGCGCCATTCCAACGCCGCCCCCGGCGACCGCGGCGCGGTCGTCGCCCTCGGCAATTTCGACGGCGTCCATCGCGGCCATCAGGCCGTGATCGCGCGCGCCGGCGAGATCGCGCGGCAGGCTTCGGCGCCGCATGCGGTCCTCACCTTCGAGCCGCATCCCTACGGCGTCTTCAAGCCCGATGCGGCCCCGTTCCGGCTGACGCCGTTCCGCGCCAAGGCGCGCCACATCGAGCCGCTCGGCGTCGATCTGCTGTTCGCGCTGCATTTCAATCTCGCCTTCGCCCAGAAAAGCGCCGAAAGCTTCATCGACGAGGTGCTGGTGGCCGGGCTCGGCGTGCGCCACATCGTCGTCGGCTATGATTTCGTCTTCGGCCAGGGCCGCCGCGGCAACGCCAAGACGCTGCTTGAAGCGGCGCCGGCAAAAGGCTTCCGGGTCACCGTGGTCGAGCCGATCAAGGGCGCGGGCGACGCGCTCTATTCCTCGACGCGCATTCGCGAACACCTCGCCGCTGGCCGGCCACGGGATGCCGCGGCACTGTTGGGCCGCTTATGGGAGATCGACGGTCGCGTCGAGCATGGCGAGCGCGTCGGCCACGGCCTCGGCTTCCCCACCGCCAATCTGGATCTGGCCGATTATCTGCGGCCGGCGCTCGGCATCTACGCGGTCTTCGCCGGGATTGAAGGTAAGAGCGGCACCGAATGGCACAAGGCGGCGGCCTATCTCGGGCGGCGCCCGACGCTGGGCGATCACGAGCTCCGGCTCGAAACCCATTTGATCGATTTCCAGGGCGATCTTTACGGCCGCCATCTGCGCGTCGCCTTCACCGACCATCTGCGCGGCGACCGGATTTTTCCGGGCCTCGACGCGCTCCGGACGCAGATCGGCGTCGATGTGGCGGCGGCGCGCCATGCCCTGGCCGGGGCGCGCTCGCCGGCGCCTTGAGCGCCGCGCGGTTGACGCTCCCACCCGGCCCGCCTATGACCACCCCATGAACGAGGATTTGCCGAAGGATTCGGCCCCTAAGAATTCAGGCGGGGATTACCGCGCGACGGTGTTCCTGCCGGACACGGCGTTTCCGATGCGCGGCGAGCTGCCCAAGCGCGAGCCCGCGCTGCTCGAGCGCTGGAGCAAGATGGGCCTGTGGCAGAAGCAGCGCGAGCAGGGCCGCCGCGAGAAGCGCGAGAAATTCATCCTCCATGACGGGCCACCCTACGCCAACGGCAACCTCCATATCGGCCACGCGCTCAACAAGATCCTGAAGGACGTCATCAACCGCGCCCAGTCGATGAGCGGCAAGGATTCGATCTACGTCCCGGGCTGGGACTGCCATGGCTTGCCCATCGAATGGAAGATCGAGGAAGCATACCGCGCCAAGAAAAAGTCGAAGGACGACGTCCCGATCGTCGAGTTCCGCAACGAATGCCGCGAATTCGCGCGGCATTGGGTCGGCGTGCAGCGCGTCGAGTTCGAGCGGCTCGGTGTCATGGGCGATTGGGATCATGCCTATACGACGATGGAGAACGCCGCCGAGGCGCAGATCGCGCGCGAGATCGGCAAGTTCCTGATGAACGGCGGCCTCTATCGCGGCTCGAAGCCGGTGATGTGGTCGGTGGTCGAGCAGACCGCGCTGGCCGAGGCCGAGATCGAATATCACGACCATACCAGCACCACGATCTGGGTCCGTTTCCCGATCATCCAGGCGCCGGTGCAGGAACTGCAAGGCACCTCGGTGGTCATCTGGACCACCACCCCATGGACCATGCCCGGCAATCGTGCCGTCGCCGCCGGTCCCGAGATCGATTATGCCCTGGTTCGCGTTGACGGCACGGCGGAGGGCTCGCTCGCCCGCCAGCACGAAACCATGCTGATCGCGCTGTCGTTGTTGCCCCAGGTCTGCAAGGACGCCGGCATCACCACGCACCACATCCTGCACGTCTTCAAAGG
>DASRKX010000053.1:0-39602 GCA_035648735.1 Allostellaceae bacterium | reverse complement strand
CGCCGCTCGTCATCGCGACCGGCGCGGTCACCTTTCACGGCGTCTCGCTCGCGGCGCTGACCGACAATGCGACCGGCACCGAGACCCTGGCCGACGGCACCTACACCATCGGCAGCGGCAGCCCCTACACCTTCGGCGCCGTGACACTCGAGGGCGCCGACGTCTTCGCCCAGGACTCGACCTTCGGCGCGGCGACACTCGCCGGCAACACTTCGATCAGCACCACGACCGGGACCAATGCCGTCACCTTCGGCTCGACCGTGGACGCCGCGTCCGCCGGCGGCCAGGGCCTGACGGTCAACACCGCCGGTCTCACCACCTTCTCCGGCGATGTCGGCAACGGCGCGACGCTGGCGAGCCTGACGCTCGACGGGCCGGCGGAGCTCATCGCCCCGCTCTACGCGGCCACCGGCGACCAGACCTACCAGGGCGTCGTGTCGCTCGCCCATTCGGGCGGCGTGACGCTGCTGGCCGGCGACGATATCGTCTTCGACTCCAACGTGACCTCGGTCACGAGCCAGCAGAATTTCGGCCTCACCGCCAAGGCCGGGCGCTCGATCACCATCGGCTCGGGCGCGAGCTACCTGTCGGTCGCTGGCGACCTGGTGTTCGATGCCAACGTGTCCGGCTTGCTGGTATTCCCGGGCGGCGGCACCGTCAACCGCGGCACCGGCACGGGCGGCATCGTCGAGGCCGCGCCCGCCACCACTCTGATCACCACCATCTCGGGCGCGCCGGCGACCCACGACATCACGCTTTTCGTCGGTCAGACCGCCAATGTCGGCGACGTCACCGTCGGCGTGGTTTCGGCGCAGGGCGGCTCGGGCGGCAGCGGCGGAACCGGAGGCAAGAGCGCCGGCACGCTCGCCATCAGCGACGGCGCCGGCACCGTCACCGCCGGCGTGCTGTTCGACTCCGGCAGCGCCAATACCTCGACCCTGGGCGGTTCAGGCGGCAACGCCGGGACCGTCACCGTCACCGACGGGCATATCGTTCTCAGCGGGGTCGGCCAGAGCACGACGCCGACCTTCGTCACCGCCGGCTCGACCAGCACGCTCACCATCGGCAACGGCAGCGCCATCAATGTTGGCGGCGGCGCGGCCAGCGGGTCCGGAACCGGCAACGGCGGCAATGCCGGTGCGATCGCGCTCAACGGGCCGGTCACGCTCGACGTCTCGAGCGGAACCCAGACTTTCGAGCTGCGACCTGGCGTCGGCAGCGGCGGCGGCAGCACCGGCTCGCAGGGCACGCTCGACTTCAATGGCACGGTGGACGCGGCGGCGGCCGGCGTTACCCTCAAGGTCCAGGGCGGCACCACCACCTTCACCCAGGGCGTCGGCCAGTCCACGCCCTTCGCGGCGGTCAACATCGCCAGCGTCGGCAACCTACTCGACGAGGCCAGCATCCAGGCCGCGACGGTCAGCGTCGCCGGCAACACTACCTTCGCTGCCAGCGGCGGCACGGTGCAGTCGACCTCGGGCGAGACCTATTCCGGCTCGGTGACGCTGACCGACGGCATCACCATCCTCGATAACGGCACCAGCACCATCAGCTTCCTCGGCCCGGTGAACGGCCCCGGCGCGCTCGATGCGACCGGCTCGGCACCGGTTTCGTTCAACAGCACGGTCGGCGGCACCACGGCGCTCGCCAGCCTGAGCGTCACCGGCGCCACGACGCTGAACGCCCCTTCGGTCACGACCTCCGGCGGCCAGACCTATTCCGGCGCGGTGACATTGGATGCCAACACGACGCTGACCGACGGCAGCACCAGCGGCGTCTCCTTCGGCGCGGTGGACAGCGACGCCGGCGGCGCGCGCAACCTCACCGTCTCGGGCAACGCCAGCTTCGGCGGCAATGTCGGGCTGACCCACCCGCTCGCCGCGCTCGACGTCACCGGCACCGCGACGATCGACACCAGCTTCGTCACCACCACCGGCAGCCAGACCTATGGCGGCGCGCTGACGCTGGGCCAAAACACCACGCTCAACGGATCGGCCGAGATCTTCGGCGGCACGGTGACCGGCGCGGCCGACACGCTTACCGTCGCCTCGGGCACGGCCACCTTCGACAACGCCGTTACCGTGTCCTCGCTCAACCTCCAGGCGGTGACCTTCGATCTCTCCTCCGGCTCCGTCGCCACCACCGCCGGCCAGACTTATTCCGGCGCGGTGACGCTCGGCGCGAACACCACACTCTCCGACAGCGGCGGCAGCGGCATCACTTTCGGCAACACGGTCTCGGGCGCGCACAACCTCGACATCACCTCGGGCAAGACGATCTTCGACAACACGGTGGGGATCACCGAGCTGATCACGCAGGCCGTGACGCTCGACGCCAACGTGACGACCTCTGCGGGGCAGGACTACCAGGGCGGGGTTCTGCTGGGCGGGAACGTGACGCTGAAGGACACGGGCGGGTCGGCGATCATCTTCGCGAGCTCGGTTGACGGGACGCATGCGCTGACGGTGGACACGGCCGGGACGGCGACCTTCGACGGCGAGGTGGGCACCGACGTCGCGCACCTGGCGAGCCTGAATATGGCGAACGCCTCGGGCACGACGGTGATCAACACCGACTCGATCCAGACCACCGGCAACCAGAGCTACGGCGGCGCGGTGACGATGGCCGCCGCCAGCACCGAGTTCGTGGTGTTCAACAGCACCGCGACCGTCACCTTCGGCCAGACGCTCGACGGGCAGACGAGCGGGCACGGGAACCTGACGATCGACGCCAACGCGGTGTTCGACGGCAACGTGGGCGCGACCCACCCGGTCGGCTCGATCGACGTGGAGCCCTTCGACACCGCCGGCACGACCGACATCGCCAGCTTGGTGACGATCAAGACCACCGGCGGCCAGACCTACGACGGCGCGGCGACGCTGCACGGCAATGTCAGTCTCGACACCACCGCGGGCAACGGCTGGGTCCAGATCCTCGGCGCGATCAGCGGCTCGGGCGACACGCTCGGGATCACCACCGGCACCACCGGCAGCAACGGCGCCGCCGTCTTCCGCGGCTTCAATCTCGGCGGGCTGGCGGTCGCGGCGGCGGGCGGGGAGGAGCTGGCGGCCGGCACCTACACGCTCTCGAGCGGCACGATCCAGAACAGCGCCGGCGCGATCGAGCTCGCGGGCAGCCTGGTCTTCGGCCAGGACACCACCTTCGGCGGCGCCGTCACCCTCGAAAACAACACCACGCTTACGACGGTGAGCGTCACCAACGCCCTGACCTTCGGCTCGACGGTGGACGACGCGGTCGCGGGCCTCGAGAGCCTGACCACCGACACCACCGGCGCCACCACCTTCTCGGGCAACGTCGGCAACGGCGCGGCGCTGTCGAGCCTCACCGTCACCGGCCCCGCCACCTTGGGCGCCAACGTCACCACCTCGGGCTCGGCCGGCCAGGACTACATCGGCGCGGTAACCCTCGCCGGCAACGTCACCCTCGCCGCGGGGTCGGGCAAGCCGATCGTGTTTGGCTCGACGGTGACCGGCGCCTATGCGCTCGACATCGCCTCGGGCACCACCACGCTGCATGCCGGCGTCACGACCTCCGGCGGCCAGACCTATGGCGGCGCGGTCACGCTCGCCAACGACGCCACGCTGAGCGATACGGGCGCCGGCGCGATCACCTTCGACAGTACGGTGAACGGCACGCACAACCTCATCGTCGAGACCGCGGGCACCACCACCTTCGACGGCGCGGTCGGCGCCGTAACGCCGCTCGCCCTCCTGACGGTGACCGGCCCGGCGAGCTTCGGCGCGGCGGCCGGCTCGGTGACCACCAGCGGCGCCCAGACTTACGGCGGCACCGTCGCCCTCGCGGGCAATTTGAGCCTCGACAGCAGCGCCGGCAACGGCGCGGTCAGCCTCGGCCCGGTCAGCGGCAGCGGCGACACCCTCACCATCAGTAGCGGCTCCGGCTCGGTCACGCTCGACGGCGTCAACCTGGCGGCGCTCGCCATCACCGGCACCGGCACCGAGACACTTGATTCCGGCACCTACGCCATAACCAACGGCGCCACCTTCGGTCCGGTTGATCTCTCCGGCACCGATACCTTCAGCGCAAGCACCGGCACGATCAGCTTCGGCGCGGTGACGCTGACATCCGACACCACCCTCGCCAGCACGACCGGCAGCTTCACCTTCGGCAGCACGGTCGATAGTTTTGGCAGCACGCCCTACAACCTCGACCTCGCCACCGCTGGCGCCACCATCTTCGACGGCGCGGTCGGCGCCGCGCATGCGCTCCACGCCCTGACGGTCGGCGGCGCCACCACCTTCGGCGGCAGCGCCGGCTCGGTCACCACCTCGGGCTCGGGCGGACAGACTTATTCCGGCGCGGTGACGCTGGGCGCCGACACCACCCTCGCGGCGGGCGGCACCAACCCGATCGTCTTCGGCAGCACGGTCTCGGGTCTCTTCTTGCTCGAGGTGAGCTCGGGCGCGACGACTCTCGACAACACGGTCAACATCGCTTCGCTGCAGCTCCAGGCGGCGGCTCTCGACGGCGGCTCCGTCACCACCACCGCCGGCCAGACCTATTCGGGCAATGTGACCTTGGGCGCCGCCACGACCTTGAGCGACAGCGATAGTTCGGGCGGCGTCACCATCGACGGCACCGTCGGCAATGCGAGCTCCACCGCCGAGGCGCTGACCATCAACGCCAATTCGTTGAGCAGCTCGACCGGCATGCAGATCCTGCTGGTCGGCAATCTTGGCACCGCGGCGAACCCCTTGGGCGCGGTGGTGCTGACCGGCCACCACAAGACCGTCGAGGGCAGCGTCTACGCCGCCAGCTTCACCGAGGATATCGTCCCCGACAACATCACGCTGGGCGGCAGCGGCGGCGCGACCATCCAGACCTCGGCCGGCCAGAGCTATGAGGACATCGTCGTCCTCGCCGGCAATGTCAGCATGATCGACACCGGCGGCAGCGCGATCGCCTTCTCGAACACGGTCGACAGCACCGGCGCGCACACCACCGACGGCCACGGCCTGACGGTCAGCACCACTGGCATGACCACCTTCGGCGGCGCGGTGGGCGGCACCTACGCGCTCGGCAGCCTCGACGTCAGCACCGGCCCGGCCACGATCAACGGCGGCGGCAACGTCACGACGTCCGGAGGCCAGACTTATGGCGGCGCGGTGACGCTGGGCGCGACGCTGGTCACGCTCACCGACAACGCCGGCGGCGCCATCACCTTCGGCGGCACGGTCGACGCGGCGAGCGTGGGCGGCGAGAGCCTGACGGTGAACACCACCGGTCTGACGAGCTTCAATGGCGAAGTCGGCGTCGTCAGCGCGGCGCTCAACGTGCTCACCGTGTCGGGCCCGACCAGCATCGGTACCGACCAGATCGTGACCACCGGCGGCCAGACCTATGGCGGCGCGGTGACGCTGGCCGCGAACACGACGCTCACCGACCCAACATTCGTCGACTTCGTCAGCACGGTTGACAGCAGCCACACCGGCAGCGCCAGCGACGGCCACAACCTGACAGTCTCCGGCGACGCCAGCTTCGGCGGCGCGGTGGGTACCGCCTATGCGCTGGGCTCGCTCGACGTCACCAGCAGCAGCACGTTCAACGGCGGGCCGATCGTGACCAGCAGCGGCCAGACCTATAAAGGCCCGGTGACGCTGAATGCCAGTGCGACGCTGACCGATACCGGTGGATCGGCGATCACCTTCGAGGACACCATCTACGCCTCCAACAACGCCAGCCTCACCGTCGCGACCACCGGCTCGACCACGTTCGATTGGGTGGTCGGCTCCAGCGCCCTGCCGCTCGGCAGCCTGAGCGTTACCGAAGGCGCCACGACCTTCGGCAGCAGCGTCGGCACGGTCACCACCACCGGCGGCCAGACCTATTCCGGCGCGGTGGTACTGGCCGGGTCGACGACGCTGATCTCCACCACCAGCGGCGCGATCGACTTCCAGGGCACCGTCGATGGCGGCTTCGCGTTGACGACGAACACCAGCGACTTCACCACCTTCGCGGGCTCGGTCGGCGGCACCGCGCCGCTGGCGAGCCTCGAGGTCTCGGGCACCGTCTCGATCGGCGCCTCGCTGATCAATACCCTGGGCGACCAGAATTACGATTTCGGTCTGGTGAAGACGGGGAGCAACGACACGCTGCTCGAGGCCTCGGGCACCGGCGCCGACATCGAAATCCTCTTCACGCGGCCTAACTTCGTCACAAGCTACAACAGCAGCGGCCAGCTCAACCTGCTCGCCAGCCGCGACATTGTTATCGAAGGCGCCGTCCAGAACGACGGCAGCGGCGCCGTCAACGTCGTCGCCGGCTGGGACGGCACCACCGGCCTCTCCGGCAGCACCGTCACCTTCTCGCAGATCGCGGCCAATCCCTCCTCCTTCGGCCACGGCGGCAGCGGAAATTCCGGCGACGTGACGATCGACGGCAGCGGCACCTTCGCCGCGATCGGCAGCGCCGGCGGCGCCACCAACATCGCCGGCCGCAACGTCTTCGTGGAGGGCAACACCCACGGCGCGCAGATTGGTTATCACGGTGCCGGCAACGCGCCGATCACCGTGCTGGCGACCACCGATGTCACGCTGACGGGCGGCGGCAGTTCCGGCGCCTATGCCCAGATCGGCCATGGCGGCTTCGGCGTCGGCACCGGCGCCACCGGCGCGGTGACGCTCGGCGGCGACATCACCGTGACGGCCGGCGGCGCTGTGTTCGTCGAGGGCGGCAGCACCGACGATACCTACGCCCAGATCGGCCATGGCGGCGACGGTGCGTTCGCCGGCGCCACTCTCACCAGCCTGAGCCTCGGCGGCTCGATCGGCGTCACCGCCGTCGGAGACGTTTCGCTCGCCGGTTCCGATGGGCAGGACGCCTACGCTCAGATCGGCCATGGCGGCTTCGAATTCGCCAGCGGCGCCACCATCGGCGGTACGGCCGGGATGACCGGCGCCATCTCCGTCGCCAGCAGCAACGGCAGCGTTTCGCTCGCGGCCGGCTTCGGCAGCGGCTTCTCATACGCCCAGATCGGCCACGGCGGCGCGGCGGCGTTCTACAACGCCAGTGCCGGCGACCTCACGGTCAACGGCGACATCACGGTCACCGCGGCCAACGGCAACGTCGAGCTCGACGCCGGCGGCGTCAACGCCGGTTATGCCCAGATCGGCCATGGCGGTGCCGGCTTTGGCGGCGCCTACAACTTCGGCGGCCTCTCAGGCAATAACGCCTCGTTCAACGACGTGACGCTGAGCGGCAATATCACCGTCCAAGCCACGAACACCCTCGGCACCAGCGGCGGCGTGTTCCTCACTGGCGGCAGCGGGTCCGAGGCCTATGCCCAGATCGGCCATGGTGGCGCCTATGCCTTCGCCGGCGACAGCAGCCTGAACAATGGCGGCCCGGTCTCGCTCGCCAGCCTGACGCTCGGCGGCAGTGGCGAGACGATCACGGTCGCCGGCGACAACGGTATCGGCCTGTCGGGCGGCAGTAGCACCGGCGCCTACGCGCAGATTGGCCACGGCGGCTACAGCTTCGCGTTCGGCGCGACGGTCACCAACGCGGTCACCGTCGGCAGCGCCATCGACGTTACCGCCAACAGCGGCGACATTGACGTCACCGGCGGCAGCGACAACGAGACCTATGCCCAGATCGGCCTTGGCGGATACTCGCTGGGTTACGGCCTTAGCGGGACGACGATCTCCGGCGCGATCTCGGTCGTCAGCAGCGGCGGCGGGGTCAGCCTCAGCGGCGGCACCGGCGGCGAGAATGCCTATGCCCAGATCGGCCATGGCGGCGCCCAAGCGTTCAGCTATGACTTCAACGCCGGCGCGATTATCATCGACGGCGCCATCACGGTCTCCGCCCAGGGCACCACCGGCAATGTCAGCCTCGTGGGTAACGGCAGCTGCGGCTGCGGCGGCGACTATGCCCAGATCGGCCATGGCGGCTATGAATTCGGCTATCAGCTCAGCGCCGCCAGCGTCGAGCTGACCGGCGCGATCAGCGTCAATTCGTCGAACGGCGGCGTCAACCTCAGCGGCGGCAACGGTAGCGACTCCTATGCCCAGATCGGCCATGGCGGCGACAGTGCTTTCTCCAACGCGTCCATTACCGGCGACCTGACGGTCGGCAGCCTCACGCTCGGCGATACGCTCGGCGACATCGCCGTCACCGCCGGCAACGGCGATATCGGCCTCAGCGGCGGCGGCGGCAACGGCGCCTATGCCCAGATCGGCCATGGCGGCTATTCCTTCGCGAACGGCGCGACGGTCTCCGGCGGCGTCAGCCTGGGGGGCACGATTGTCGTCGCCGGGCAGGACGTCACGCTCGCCTATGGCTCGGGCTTCGATGCCTATGCTCAGATCGGCCATGGCGATGGCTCGGGCAACGGCGCCGGCGGTGCGGATGCGCAAGGCAATATCGATGTGCGCGCCACGGACATACTGTCGATCAGCGGCGGCGCGACGATCGGCCATGTCGTCGGCGGCACGGTGAGCGGCGGCGACATCTATCTCGCGGCCAGCCAGGTGATCTCCGACGGCGTGTCGGACACCCTCAACGGCGGCGACAGCCTGAGCGCGAGCCTGATCAACGATCTCGCCGGCGGTGAGGCTGTGCTGGCGGTCAATGACGCGCTCACCGTCAACGCTTTCAGCTACACCGGGTCCAACGGCAACACGCTCGGCCTGTTCTCGCAGAACGGGATTATCGTCAACGGCATCACCAATGGCGGCCCCGGCGGCGTGGTGTTGGTCGGCGACTGGGACGGTGCTTCCGGCATTCCCGCCACGCCGGGCGCGACTGCCTTCGACCTGACGGCCGCCACCGCCGGCATTGCCTTCGCGTGGATCAACGGCCCGGTCACCGTGACCGCGGCCACGCTCGACAGCGGCGGCAACATCAATTTCACCGGCGGCGCGTTGAGCCTCCTCGGCGACGACACCGTCACCTCGACCTTCAATACCTCGAGCGGCACGATCAGCTTCGGCGCGATCGTCGGCCCGGGCAGCGGCACGGGCGAGAATCTCGATATCGGTATCGCCACCGGCACGGTCAATTTCACCGATCAGGTCGGCACGCTTGCGAACCCGTTCGGCATCCTGTCGGTCGGCGGCACCACCGGCACGATGACGATCTCGAACGGCGTCGAGGTCTATGTCTCGAGCGCGGCCATCGACATTCCCGGCGGCACCGCCAATTTCGGCACCACGCTGAATGCCAATCCCGGCCCGATCACCCTTACCCTGGCGAATGTCAGCGGCAACGAGGTCGGCCCCGTCGTCTTCCTCAGCGTCCCCGGCGGGACCTTGAACGGCCTGCCGATCTCGATATTGCTCGGCGGCGGGGGCTCGCTCAATCTCGGCAATGTCGCCGACGATTCGTCGCTGCAGATCGGCGGGCCGATCGATTCCGCGCTTGCCGATTCGAACGAATCGCTCGGTCTCAATACCATCAACCCGACCGCCGGCTGCGGCGACGGCAGCGATCCCAGCCAGGGCTGCGAGACGCCGACCTACACCTACGCCAACGACTTCATCCAGGGAAAGAAGCCGTAAGGCCCGATCCCGCGCGCGCCCGGTCGCGACCGTTTGCCCGGATCGGGTATGATGGCCGCTGAGCGCGATTTCACCTGGTCACGGCCTCCGGACATGGCAGAGAACGACCCTTCCGCCTCCAGCTCGATGCCGGCCGCCACGGCCGAGGGCGCCGCGCCATTGCCGCTGTTCTATCGGCGGCCGGCGCCGCTTTCGGCGCTGCGGCATTTCGGCCTCTCCCTAAGCGCGACCGACAGCTTCGCCTTCGCCCGCGACGCCAACGCCATCCCGCTCAATGTCAGCGAGTTCAGCTTGGCCGCGCGGCATT
The DNA here is from genome assembly GCA_035648735.1 of Allostellaceae bacterium. Classification (GTDB taxonomy): domain Bacteria; phylum Pseudomonadota; class Alphaproteobacteria; order ATCC43930; family CGMCC-115725; genus REEB95. Next base: position 29,753 of record DASRKX010000053.1, on the reverse strand, counting down.
ACCCCATCGTCTTCACCCCGACCGATCCGGTCACGCCGGTCGCCGTGGTCGGCATTGCCAAGAGCCGCAATCTTTTCGTCGACGCGGCGGGCAAATGGCTCGCCGGCGCCTATATCCCGGCCTATGTGCGGCGCTACCCGTTCCTGTTCATCGAGGACAAGGAGAAGGACGAATTCATCCTGGGCATCGACGATGCCGCCAAGGCCCTGCGCGAGGAAGCCGGTGAAAAGGACCGGCTGTTCTGGGAGGGCAAGCCGACGTCGCTCATCGAGCGGGCGATGGCCTTCTGCAAGGAATACCAGTCCGATTTGAACTTCACGCGGAAATTCTGCGCGGCGCTGGAAGAGGACCGGCTGCTCGCCGACAAGGAGGCGGGCGTCGCCTTGAAGGACGGGAAGAAGTTCCGCCTCACCGGCTTCCGCATCGTCGATGAGGCCAAATTCGACAAGCTTCCGGCGAAGCCGCTGCTGCAGCTGCGGCGCCGCCGTTTCATGCATCCGATCTATCTGCACATGATCTCGACGGCGAATTGGGCGACGCTGGTCGATCTCGCGGCCCAACAGGGAGACTGACCATGGCGAAGAAGGATCGCGGCCAAAAAGCGGGGTCCGAGCCCCGGCTAACGGAGAAAGGCGCGGCGCCAGCCGCACCCGAAATGCCCGCCGCGCCGCCCGCGCCCGTCGCCGCCACGCCGTCCTGGCAGGGCGAGCTGCCGCTGTTCTACAAGAATCCGCAATTGCTGACGGCCGAGCGGCACCAATCGTTCGGCCTGCGCGAAACGGTCGATTTCGGCTTCGCGCGCGACACCAATTCGGTGCCGCTCGGCGCCAACGAGCTGTTCCCGGCCCATTTCAGCTTTCCCGTCGTCTTCACCGAGAGCAATCCGCCGCTGCCCGTGGCGGTGCTGGGCGTCGGCGCCAACCGCAACAGCTTCGTCGACGACAAGGGCGGCTGGCGCGACGCGGCCTATGTCCCGGCCTACATCCGCCGCTATCCCTTCATCCTGGCGACCGGCATCGCGCCCGGCCAGATCCATCTGGCGATCGACGAAGCCGCCGGCAGCCTGACCAAGGACAGCGGCCGCAAGCTGTTCGAGGGCGGTCAGCCGAGCCCGCTCACCGCCCAGGCGGCCGAATTCTGCCGCGCCTTCCAGGCGGAATTCGATCTCGCCCGGGCATTCGGCGAGGCGTTGCAGGCGGCCAATCTCCTGGTCTCGAAGCGCGTCGACATCCAGCAGCCCGACGGCACGCGGCAGACGCTGAAGCAGTTCCGCGTGGTCGACGAAGCGCGCTACGACGCGCTGCCAGATCCGGCGTTTCTCGCCTGGCGCCGGCGCGGCTGGCTCGGGCTGGTCTATGCGCATCTGTTGTCGATGCGGCGCTGGCAGGGCTTCGGCGCGCCGGCCGCTGGCGCGGTATAATTCCGTGCTCAATCGCAGCGGGGCGGGCTGACGCGGCGGCGCCGTCGCTCAGCCGCGCAACTGCCGGCGCAGCGTATCGCGCGCGACCTTGCCGAGCGCCGAGCGCGGGATCGCGCTGACGAACTTGACCCGCGCCGGCCTGAAATCGGAGTTGCGCTGGGCGCAATGCGCGATCAGCGCCCGCTCGTCGATCGGCGTATCGGCCACCACCGCGACCCAAAGCTCCTCGATGCCGGCGGTGTCCGCCATCGCCAGCGCGGCGGCGTCCTTGATTCCGGGAAAAGCGAGCACGAGCTCCTCCACCAGCTCGGGCGCTACCTTGGCGCCGCCGGCGTTGATGAGCTCGCCGCTGCGGCCCAGGATGATCAGCATGCCGGAAGCGTCCACCGTGCCGCGATCGCCGGGATAGAACCAGCCATCCTTGAAATTATCGTCCGCAACAGCCAAGCCGTAGGTATGGCCCTGGCCCTCGGCGCGGATGCGGATGGTTCCGGCCTCGCCGGGCGACAGCACGCGGCCCTTGTCGTCCACCGCCTCGACCCTTGCCCAGGCCGCGACGATGCCGACGGCGCCCTCGATGCCCGCCATCGCCTCCGCCGTGGCATAGGCGACGGTGCCGGCTTCGGTCGATCCATAGGCGCAGATGATGTTGCGGCACACGCGTAGCCGGGCGAGATCGAGGAACTGTCGCGACATGACGTTGCCGCCGACCTGGACCGCCTGAAGCGTCGGCAGCGATTCCGGCACGGTTGCCTTGACGATGTCGCTCAGATGTTGCGTCGAGGCGATCATCAGGTCGACACGGGCAAGCGGAATGATCCGCAGCGTCTCCGCGACCGAGGCGGCGAAGCACAGCGACTTGCCGGCGACGAGCGTCATCAGCGCAAAGCTGAAGCCGTAATTGGTCGAGAGTCCCGGCAGGCACAGCAGCCGGTCCCACGCCCCCGAACCGGCGCGCACGGCATAGGTGGTAAGGCGCGACTCGACGTCAGCCGCGGTCAAGCCGATGGCCTTCGGATAGCCGGTGGTGCCGGAGGACAACAGGACCCGGCAGGTCGCATTCGGCGCGAAGCCGGTCGCGGCCGTCGTCGAGCGCGTCACCGCCGGCTCGAACCAGGCGGCATCGACGGCGATGTCGCGCCCGCCGCCCGCCGCCGGCTGTCCTTCCGCATCGCGCAAGGTGGCGTCGATGCGTAGGCCGGCGCGCGTGAAATCAAAACCTATCCGCAGCGACACCGAAACCATGCCGGCGCGATAGAGCGCGATGATGAGCGTCAGATGCCGGATCGGGCTGTCGATCAGGATGCCGACGAGCGCGCCGGGCGGCAGACCGGCGCCGCGGATGCGTTGCTCCGCGGCGGCGATCGCGCCGGCCAGCTTGCCGTAGCCAATGCTGCGGTCGCCCAGCATGAGCGCCGGCTTGTTCGGATTCGTGGCGGCGTATGCCAAGATCTTGTCGACGAAATTCATGCCGATCGTCTCCTGTCGGGCCGCGTTACCGCGCGCTGTCCGGGCGCCATCCTAGTGGATAATGTCATTAGTGAACAATGACTTAGGAGAGCTGCCGGCGCAGCGCGTCGCGCGCGACCTTGCCGAGCGCCGAGCGCGGGATCGATCCGACGAGTTTGACCCGCGCCGGCTTGAAGTCCGGGTTGTGCTGGACGCAATGCGCGATCAGCGCCTGCTCGTCGATGGGTGAATCTGCCACCACCGCGATCCAGAGCTCCTCGATGCCGGCGGCGTCCGCCATCGCCAGCGCGGCGGCATCTTTGACGCCGGGATAGGCGAGCACGAGCTCTTCGACCCGCTCGGGCGCCACCTTGGTGCCGCCGGCGTTGATGAGCTCGCCGCCGCGGCCCAGAATGATCAGCATGCCGGAAGCATTCACCGTGCCGCGATCGCCGGGGTAGAACCAGCCGTCCTTGAAATTATCGTCGGCGCCGCCGGACCCGCCAAAGGCATGGCCCTGGCCCGCGGTACGGATGCGGATGGTTCCCGGCTCGCCGGGCGGCAACACGCGGCCCTTGTCATCCACCGCCTCCACCCGTGCCCAGGGCTCGACCAGGCCAACGGCGCCCTCGATGCCCGCCAACTTCTCGGCCGCGGCATGCGCGACCGACCCGGCTTCGGTCGAGCCGTAGGCGCAGACGATACGGCGGCAGACGAGCTGCTGCGCGCGATCGAGCAATGCCGGCAGGATGATACTGCCGCCGACCTGAACCGTTTGCAGGTTCGGCAGCGGCAGCGGCGATCGTGCTTGCGCCGCGACGATGTCGCCGAGCTGCTGCGTCGACGCGACCAGCAGATCGATGCGGAAAAGCGGAATCATCCGGAGCGTGTCCGGGACCGAGGGCGCGAAGCACAGCGTCCTGCCCAAGGCGAGGGCCGTCAGCGCAAAGCCGGCGCCGTAATTGGTCGACAGCCCGGGGAGGCACAGCATGCGCTCCCAAGCCGCCGTCCCGAGGCGCGCGGCATAGGTGGGAAGGCGCGCTTCGATGTTGCCCGCCGTGAAGCCGATGGCTTTCGGATAGCCGGTGGTGCCGGAGGACAGCGTCACGCGGCAGGTCGCCTCCGGCGCGAAGCCGGTCGGGGCCGTCGTCGGGCGCGGCGCCCGCGGCTGGAACCATCCGTTATCGACCGCGATGTCGCGCCCGGCGCCCGGCAGGGGTTGTCCTTCCGCATCGCGCAGCGTCGCGGCGATGCGCAGGCCGGCGCGCGCAAAATCCAATCCCGGCCGCAGCGACACCGAGACCATGCCGGCGCGATAGAGCGCGGCGATGAGCGTCAGATGCCGGATCGGGCTGTCGACCGAGATGCCGACGAGCGCGCCGGGCGGCAACCCGGCGCCGCGGATGCGTTGCTCGGCGGCGGCAATGGCCTGCGCCAGCGCGCCATAGCCGAGGCTGCGGTCGCTCAGCAGGAGCGCCGTCTTGTCCGGCGTGGCGGCGGCGTGAGCGAAAATCTTGTCGACGAAATTCATGCCGGTCGATCCCCGCCGCACCGCGCTACCGCTTGCCGCTCGGGCGCCATTCTACCGGATCAGATTATCATTATCTACCAAAGGCTTACGGCTTATCGCGGCCGGCGCGGTCAATGAATCACCTTCGGCGATGCCGTCGCGGGCGGCGCCGAATCGAGCCAGGCGGCAATCGTCGGCAAATCCCAGCCCGCCTGGACCGCAATGTCGAGCACCGCGGCGATGAAAATATGAATCCGTTGCGCGGTCAGGTCGATGGTCAGCGTGCGCTCGCCGTCGTTCATCAACATGGCGGTGTTGCCTTGGGCGCTCGGCGCGATCCGAATCTCGCGCACGGTGCGCGGCGCCGCGACCATCGATCTGCCGCCGGCATCCTGGCGAATTTCGCCGCCCGCGACGCCGGCGGCGACGGCGTTGCCGTGCTCGAAATTCAGCACGATTTCGCGCGTCGCCGGGTTCTTGATTGCCGCCGCTGTCGCGCTCTTCACGTAGTTCGCCGCCAAAGCGGCAAGCAGGTGCTTGGTCAGGCGACGCGTCAGCGCCATCGCGTATTCCTGCGCGGGCGGGATGTCGACCGACACCAACAGCCGGTCCTCATCCGCATGGTATTTGAGATGGTAGCCCGGCTTGGCCGTTTCCGCGGTCATGAAAGGATCAAGGGCGCGGCGCCAATTGCCAGCCATGCGCGAAGAGGCAGGAATCGCGCTGCCGCAGGACATCCTGCGAATTATCGGCGGTCGACATGGTGCGTGCATCGAAGACCGGCGGCGCGGCGCCGGCCGCCTGGACCTGGCAAAGCTGCGCGTCGCGCTGGAAATCGGCGTCGCCCGCACCCGGCTTGCTCCAGGTGGCGGAAGCACCGGCGCAGCCGGCCAAGGCCAGCAAGCCGGCGAGGCCGAAAATCAGCCTGGTTCCGAGTGGGATCGCCATTTTGCCGCCAGCTTCGTTATGTGCCGATAAGGGTCATTTTCGGCAACCGGATAGTCGCGGTCTAGAACTATCCGATGGCCTTGGAATAGGAGCTGCCGCAATCAAAGTTGCCGCTGCCACCGAGCCATTGTCCGTACCAGGTAGATGCGTCGCCCGGGAATTGAAAGCTCAAGGCGCTGAGACATTGATTGACGGTTTCGCCGTCCTCGGACAACGGCATGATCAAGCGGGTGCAGATGAGTTCGACATCTCGGGACGACTGATAGCGGTTGAGCACGAAGACCGGCCGCTTTTCATCGCACATCAGGCGATAATTGACCGCGATGAAGTGCAGTCTTTCGCCGGAGAACACCTCGTCGAAATATTTTCCCGCGAGCTCCGAGCCGTAGGCGTCGACGATCGCGGTCCCGGCGAGCCGGCAGCGGATGCGGCTGCCGCCTTCCAGCAGCTCCGTGAGCTGAATATGGGGCAGCAGGCGTGGAATCTCCGTCGGATCGAGGTCGCGGCGTCGCGGCATTGCGCGGGTGCCGCATTTGCTTCGCCAGTATTCATAGGCGGATTCCAGGATCGGATCGTTGCGGAAATCATTCCGCAAGGAAATCGGGCTCAGATCGGGGGCAGGGCTGCTTTTGCTACGCACGCTCAATTTCCCGACGGTGCCACGCTTAGTTGGCTGTCGACGCGGCCGTTCTTGAGGCTTTGCACCGGCACGAAGCCGCCGTCGTTCCCGATCACCGTCAGGAACACTTGGTTCGAGCCTTGATTGTTATTCGGCGCGAAGGTGAGGGTCATGCCGCCCAGATCGAAGGCGCCGGTCGTGACGATGGCGTCCAACAACCCCTTGCGAGTGATGGGGCCGTCGACCTTGCGCAGCGCCATCACGGCCAGCCGGCCGCTCATGTAGCCTTCAAGCGAAACGAAGCTGGGCTTGGCGCCGGGGTTCGTCGCGCGCAGCGCGGCCTGATATTCCGCGACGAGCGGCATCGCGGGATCGTTCGGATAGGGCACGACCTGGGTGACGACGACGCCCGTGCCGGCGGAACCCAGCTCCTTGGCAAGCGCTTCGGGACCGACGAAGGAGATGTTGACGAAGGTCGCATTCATCTTCGCTTGCCGGGCGAGCTTGATGAATTCTGCGCACGGCGCATAGGCGCCGATCATGATGACGGCTTGCGGATTGCCCTTGCCGATGTCGAGCAGCGCGCCGTGGACGGCGGTGGTATTCCGCGGGTAACTTCCCTCGCTGACCAGCTTCATACCGCGGCGATCGAGCGCGCGCTGAACACCGGCGAGACCGACTCTCCCGTAGGAATCATCTTGATAGAAGATGGCGATGCGTGTGACGCCGAGGTCCTTGGTCAGGCGTTCGACCATCACCTCGGTTTCCTGGAAGTAGGAGGCGCGAACGTTGACGACAAGCGGATTGAACGGATTGCGCAAGCCCTCCGAGCCGGTGAACGGACCGATGAGCGGAATTCGCGTCTCGGCGATCAACGGCAGGATCGCGTTGGTGGTCGGCGTGCCGACGGAGCCGATCAACGCGAATACATTGTCCTCGTTGATCAGCTTGCTGGCGCCAACCATCGTATTATTCGGCTCGTAGCCGTCATCCATCGAGATCAGGATGAGCTCGCGGCCCTGGACTCCGCCGGCCTTGTTGGCTTCGGCGAAGGCGGCGAGGATGCCTTCGCGCATGCCGGTCCCGAGTGCCGTGGCTGGCCCGGTCAACGCGGCCACCTGACCGAAGACGATTCGGTTCGCGCTGACGCCGATCTCTTCGGCGTGGGCCGTGAAGGAAACCGCGACCGTCAGGCAGAGCCCGAGCACGGCCGAAAGACGCGATCGGCAGGAAACGATCCGATACATCCGATTGATCCACGATTCGGTCATGCGGGACTCCTTGCGCGCGATGCGATTGATCATGCCGCGCTGGAACGCGGGAGAGCGTGGGTGGGCTGATCCGGTGCGGTCGAGGGTGTCGCTGACACGGCAAGGACGCGCGGCGCGGGGATTATCACGCGTACGGTGGTGCCGCCGGGCACACGACTCTCGATCTTGAGCGAGCCGCCGTGCTGCAGGATCAGTTTGCGGGAAATCGTGAGCCCGAGGCCCGAGCCGCCATATGTCCGACCGATCGACGAATCGGCCTGGTAGAACGGCTCGGCCACATGCGGCAACGCCGCCGCGTCGATGCCGATCCCGGTGTCGGAAACGACGAGCGTCACGCCGCCATCCGATTGTGTTTCGATGCCGACGAGGACCATTCCGCCAGACGGCGTGAACTTGACGGCGTTCGATAGCAGGTTCAGGACGGTCTGCTTGATCGCGCGCTTATCCGCGAGCAAAACCGTGTCCGTGAGTTCCTCGGCGCAGCGAACCTGCACATGGCCTTCCTCGATGCGTGTGGCCATCAATGTTATGCAGGTATGGACGATCTCACCCAAATTCACCGGCTCCTCGTAGAGCTCGTAGCGGCCGGCTTCGATCTTCGACATGTCGAGCACATCGTTAATGAGGTCGAGCAGATGACTGCCGCTCATATGAATGTCGCGCGCGTATTCAACGTAGCGCGATGGGATCTTGCCGAAGAGTTGGTCACGAATGATCTCGGAGAATCCAATGACGGCGTTGAGAGGCGTTCGCAGCTCGTGACTCATGTTTGCGAGAAACTCGGTTTTGGAGCGGCTTGCCAATTCCGCCTCGTTCTTGGCCTCGCGAAGACGCGCATCGTCCTGCACCACCTTGGTCACGTCGCTCGCCGTGCCGCGGTAGCCGACGAAGCGGCCATCGCTGTCAAACATCGGCTGGCCGCTGACGCGTAGGTGACGGATATTGCCGTCGCCGGCGACGATGGGATAGACGAAATCCCGGAAAGGCCGGTGGGCCTCGAAATCCGCCAGGTGTTTGCGCATGAGTTCGGGATCGGCGCCGTTCGCCGCCGATTCGGACCGGTTCTTTCCGATGAAATGCTCCTTGTCGATCCCCGTGAGGTCGGAGAAGCGGTCGGAGATGTAATGAAAGCGATGCTCGGCGTCGGTTTCCCAGAGCCAGTCGGATGCCGCCTCGGCGAAGTCGCGGAAACGTCCTTCGCTGGTGCGGACCGCGCCCTCGGCGGCTTCGCGCTGTGCCCATTGCCGGGCAAACTGTACGGCGAGAAAGCCGAACGCAATGCTGGCGGCCCCGGCCACTGCGATGAACAGGATGAATTCGCGTTGCCAGCCCCGCAGCAATACGAATTTCGGCAGCGAAACGTTCGCCGAGAGCGCGTATTCGCCGACCGTCGCGGTGCTTATCAGGCGCTCGCTGCCGTCGTTGGTGCCGCTGCGCGCGACCACGACGCCGTAATCGTCGGTGAGCGTGACCACGCCTTCGCCGGAGAAATTCATTGCCCGGTTGAAATCGACGAGCCAGGCGGGGTCGATTACGGCGACCGCCGCGCCCTGGATGGTGCCGTCGTCGTCGCGCAGCCGCCGGACGACCGACACCAGGCCATCGTCGCGGGGAACCAGCACCGGATCGGCGCCGGGCTCGGCAAAGGCGCGCCGCGCCGCCGCCTCGGCGGTGACGTCCCCGCTGCCCGATCCGCTGACCGTAACGTAGGCGAGTGAAACGATCGTCGGGTTCGCCGCGCCGAATTCGGCGGCCGAAGGCGTCGGCGAATAGCCGTCGAGTTCCGCCGCCCGTTTGCGCCGCAAAAACCCGACCAGTGTCAGATCGGCGCTCTTGATCGCGCGTTCGGTCTGAATGGCGAGTGCGCGGCTGAGGCCGTCGATCGAGCGCTGCGCATCGACCAGTTCACGGTCGTGCTGAAACCAAAGCGAACCGCTGGTTACGACGGCGATGCCGAGTACGACAGCGGCGCCGAGCAGCAACACCATATGGCTGGGTTTGACGTTGGAAAGAATTCGCTTCATCGATCAAAACCGCAAGGGGATCCGGACGAACGGATAGATTTACGGGCACTCCTAGTGAAGATGGCGTGAAATGAAGCTGGCAATCGGCGCTGATGCGCGGCACATTTGTTTCGAATGCGACTGACCGCGCTTCGCCGCGGCTGGGCCGGTCGGCCAGGACGGTTAAGAAATAGTTAGCCTCGCGCTAACGGGGTTCTATTGTTCCCGCGCTGAATTAAGGCAACCGTTCAACCAAATAAGCGGGATAGATAGAGGATAATCGCGACGCCGAAGAGGACGAGCAGAACCGCGAGGATAATATCCGGCCCGAAGCTCGGGGCGTGTTCTGGCTTGGCATTTTCGATGGCGCGCGCGGCGCGGATGAACCGCACCGCCGCAATGCAAATCATCATCACGCCGAGAACGATGATGCTGAGTCCCGCCCACCGGCCGAAGCTCTGGTGACTTAGGACGCGCGATCCTTGCGCGATATTGGGCGCCATGATCGCCAGAAAGAGGTCGAACTTTTCGATGATGAATCCGAAGGCCATCAAGGCAATGGAGGTCCGGACCCAAGCGAGGAACGTCCGTTCATTGGCCGCGTGGTCACGAAATTTTTCGATCATGAATCGAAACAACGCTCATTATTCGTTGAATTGGTGTCAACCCATCCTTCGGCGAATTCACTTAAAAAGTCGAGACTATTCCATTAGCTTGCCCCTTCGGTCCACCGGGAGAGGAACATGACGGGGCGATCGTTGTGGTATGCGTTCATGCTGACTTGGCTCAGTGCAACGAGCACGGCCAGCCCCCCGGAAGGTCCGGTATCCAGCATTTCCGTTACCGAACAGAGCGCCGAGGGTAATCTCGGGGCCGCCATCGATTCCAAGGATTCGGGCGCGTTTGGGGAGTTGTTGGCATCTGAAGATCAAACTAAAACCGTCGCCAAATCGTCGTAATAGATCGCCCGTTTACATGACGCGAAACAGCAGCGCTCAGCTTGCCCGGCGCGGCCGATTCAAATACACCTTGGCGCGCGTTCCATTGTGTTTAGCTTTTTTACCTGCAGGAGGATCGATGCCCCGACACTCACAACTATGCGCGCTCGCTGTGCTAGCGCTTCTCGCCGGAATTCGCCCCCTCGCCGCGGCGGAGCCGGCCTCGGTTAAGGTCACGCTTTGGGACAAGCAGGATGGCACGATGGGCATCACCCTAAGCCAGGACAAGGTGAAGGCGGGAGCGGTGGAGTTCGAGGTCACCAACACGTCCAGCGCGCAGCTGCACGAGTTCCTCATTGCTCCATGGCGCCGCGACATCAAGGCGCTCCCTTACGATGCCAAGGCAACGCAGGTGGCGGAGGACAAGGTACCTGGGCTCCAAGGCGTCGAGGATATGAAGCCCAGCCTGCAGACGACGCTGCGCTTGGTGCTGCGTCCCGGAGACTATGTCGTTTTCTGCAACCAACCGACGCATTACAAAATGGGTATGGAGCGGCGGTTCACCGTCACGCCATAAACTCGGCGTCCAAAGTCAAGTTCCACCGGGTGCTCAAACTCAAGCGACGCGAGAAAACTCAACTCTTTTAGAAAACGATGTTCATCCGCACGCCGAACACGGCCTCGTCGCCCACTCGTTGCGTCGTGTTCTGCGGGTTCTGGATCCCGCCGCCGGGATTGATGACGTATTGGAAATCGGGCTGCACTTGCCACCACGGCGTCGCCTGATATTGATACGTCACTTCGATGAAATGCTCGGCGCTGCGGACCGGATACGCCGTTCCGGTAAAGGCGGCTCTGTCTTGGTCGAGCGCGCCGGCGCGTCCGCTGACTTTCGCCAAGCCGTAGCCGATGCCGAAGGTGTCATCGTCGCGGCCCGGCAGCGGCGCCTTCAAATTGACCCCGGCATTGAGGCTCATATCGATGAGGTTGCGGTCGGCGGGCGCGCCCATGATGCGGCCGAAGACGCCGAGCGACCGCGGGCCACCCGGCTCGCGCCAGATCATCTGGTCGACGACGCCGTAGACGCTGAAATTTCCGTTGTGCTGCCGGGCCATGCCGCTGCTGGCCGGATTGGCCAGCGAAAGACCGGTGCTATCGAACCTCTGGTCGGGGAAGTTTGCTGTGTCGTACCAGATGCCCAGCTTGTATGTGCCCGGCAAGGCGCAGGACGAAGCATCGCAACTCTTGTCCGCGGCGGCCGCTGGGTTGACCGCATATTGGAGCTCGCCAATGAAGAGCGCGCCGGTGCCCAGATTGAAGCGCGTGCCCGACGCCTCGCCGTCGCGGCCCTGCGGATCGTTGGCGAAGGGACCGCCGGGCGGGTTGTCATCGAAGACGCCGCCCAGCAGCTTCAGCGGACCGTCCCACTGGGTCTCGAGCCGTATGCCAAGCGAAGACAGAGGATAAGCCGGCCCGCCGGCATAAAGATCGGCGGAGGGCAGCATGGGCCAGCCCATCATCGTGTTCAGATAAAGACCGGCATATTGGCTGACGATGAATTCCTGGTCGATGCTCTGCTGGCCGATCTTCACTTCGGCTTTGCCGCTCGGCAGAGCTTGCTGGTACCACAGCTCCCATAATCGGGTCGCGCGGTCGGCTTCGATGCCGCTGACCGTCTGCAGATTGGCGAGGTTGTTGGCACTGAGGCTGCGGCCGTGAATCTGGAGGGCGCTGACGTTGAAAGTTCCGCCCGGCCAGTGAAAAGCCTTATCGGTGTCGAGCCTCAAGCTCATCGTCGTTAGGCCATCATAGGTGGCGCCTCGATGGATACCGCCCGTGACGTTGCCCAGCACCTCGCTCATCTCCTGCAGATTGAGCGTCCCGCCGACCTTGTCCAGCGCACTGCGCAATCCGCCGACATCGTCCAGCAAGGTATCGCGCGTCCAGAATCCAGACGGCTCCTCGCTCGCCTGTGCCTGCGCCCGCGCCGGATCCGGGCCCAGCAGCGTCGCAAGACAGAATCCCAGACCGAGCCGGGCAAGAGCCACGCACAGGGCGGCAGCCATCGCCCTCCGCCCTCCCGCGCCGGCCGTAAGAAATCGGCGGCCTCCCATCGATGCGCCTCCTTCGAACCCATGAACCGCGATCTAGCGCGCCGCGAGCGTAGTGGTGTCCTGCGCTCGCGGCAATCCGCCGCGAGCAACCCCGCCGCAAATCGGCGGCGGCGCACGGGATGATCGTCGTCTGAAGTCGTTAGGGCGGGGGTCTGGAGCGGGTGAAGGGAATCGAACCCTCGTCGTAAGCTTGGGAAGCTTCTGCTCTACCATTGAGCTACACCCGCGCCGCGAAGCGCATTAGAGCCGGGGCGGGGATTTAGTTCAAGACGCCACGCGCGCCGTTCTTGATTGCCTCCCCGATGGACATCAGTTTCTCGCCGGCGTCGCTGCCGCGCGTCGGGGCTATCGCCCGCCACGGCGGGCCAAACGATCCTGCGCCTGCGCCAACCGGACCAGCAACCGGCTGCCGATGCTTTCATCCCAACTGAAGGTGTTGCGCAGCACCACGATGGCCGTCCGGTGCCCGACGTCGAGCCCGAGATAGCTGGTATAGCCGGCGACGACGCCCAGCATATAGCTGATCTCTTGGCCGTCGGCATCGTCCACCGTCCAGGCGATGGCGGAGGATTTGTGGGCTAGCGGCAACCGCACGCGAAGCGTATCGATCATCGCCCGCCCCAAAGGCGTATCGGCGTTGTCAAAATGCGCGCGGGCGAAGAGCAGCAAATCCCGGGCGCTGGAATAAAGCCCCGCCGATCCCCGCATCAGCGGCGTGAATTTCCAATCCGGCACCGATGCGCCGCGGCGGATAAATTTCGGCTGATCGCCGGCATAGCCATGCGCCCGCACGGCATAGCCGGGCAGCGCCTCCGGAACATAGCCGGTCTCGGTCAAGCCGAGCGGCGCAACGATATCCCGTTGCAGCAGCGCATCGAGCGTCTGGCCGGTCTCGCGCTCGATCGCATAGCCCAATAGGCCGTAGCCGATATTGGAATAGTTGTATTCGACCGTGCGCGGGGCGGAAAAGGAGGAGAGGTAGTCGAACATGAAGTCCTGGTCGAGCCGGTCGTAGAAACTCTCGCCGGTGAACAGGTAATAGAAGAACGGCATCAGCATCGGGCGGGTATAGGGCTGGCGCGACAGGCCCGAAGTATGTGTCGCCAGTTGGAGCAGGGTGATGTTCCGGGCGTCGCGGCTCGCTTTCGCATCCGCCGGCATCGCATCGTCCAAAGTGTCGTTCCACGACAATCGTCCTTCCTGCGCCAGCAGGTCGGTGAGGGTGCCGAGAAACGCCTTGCTCAGGGAACCGACGGCGAACAGCGTATCGGCGTCCGGCTTGCGGCCGGTGTCGCGATCGGCGACGCCATAGCCGAAAAACTGCATGCTGCCGTCGGGCAGCAGGATGCCGACCTCGGCGCCCGGCGTGTCGCCCTGCGCGATGAGCGGCTGCACCACGGAATCCACTTCAGCCCGCAGATCCCCAGTTTGGGCATAGCGCATGGCTTCGGCGTCGGTCGCATCGAATTCCGTGCTCACGAACTCGCTGCAGGCGGTGAGCAGCAGGCACAGGGCGCCGTAATGCAGCGCGGCGCCGAGGACGCGCCGACCCGCGCGTGGGTTCAGAAGGAAGGTCACGATCGGGGCTGATGCTCGTACTTGCGGGGCCGCCATTAAAGCCGAGGGCATGACCCGGCATCAAGCGCGGGGCGGCGTCCCGCGCGGCGCCGTATCGGCCGCCGGCCTTCTAGCGTCCCGGCGGGCATGCTAGAACACCGGCGGCAGAGGAGAAGCGTCATGCCGGGCCCGACCCAGATCAACGATCGCATCAGCGTCGCCGGCCAGATCGAGCTCGGCGAGCTTGCCGATCTCGCCAAGACGGGCTTCGCCACCATCATCAACAACCGCCCCGACGGCGAGGAGCCCGGCCAGCCCGATCACGCGACGGTGGAGGCCGCCGCCCGGAAGCTCGGCCTCGAATATCGCTATGTCCCGGTCACCACCGGTGCGATCACCCGCAAGGACGTCGCCGCCTTCCAGAACGCGCTGCTGCGCGCGCCGCAGCCGGCGCTGGCGCATTGCCGCAGCGGCACGCGCTCATACATTCTCTGGGCGCTGACCCGCGTGCTCTATGACGGCGAGGCGCCGCTGAAGCTCGTCGCCGAGGCGGCGACCAAGGGTTACGACCTCAGGGTGTTGCCGGCGCTGGTCGAGAAGCTCGAGGCGGAAAAGGGCGAATCCTAGCCGCGCCAGCGCAGAAGTCGTCTCTCCAAGAGACCCGTGAGGCCGAATATCGCCAGCACGAAGACCATGATGAGCAGCACCAGCGCCAGCATCAGCGCCGAGTTATAGGTGCTCTGGGCGAAGGACAGCAGATAGCCCAGCCCCTTGGTGGCGGCGACGAATTCGCCGACCACCGCGCCGGTGAAGGCGAAGCCCACCGCGACCTTGAGATTGCCGAGTACCCAGCCGACCACCGACGGCACATAGACCTCGCGCAACAGCGCTATGCGCCCGCCGCCCAGCGTGACGACGCGCTCGACCAGGCGCCGGTCGACCTGGCGGATGCCGGTGAAGACGGTGAAGAAAATCAGCACCGCGACGAGGATGAAGGACAGCGCCACCTTCGAGCCGATGCCGATGCCGAACCAGATGACGAAGAGCGGCGCGAGCACGACGCGTGGCACCGCGTTGAGCGAGATCATCACCGGCTCGAGCAGCTCGCGCAGCAGCGGCAACAGCGCCGCCGCGGTGCCGAGCAGCGATCCCACTGCCAATCCCACCGCGAGTCCGCCCAGCGCCGCGCTGAAGGTGGCGATGATGTGCGGCCAGATCGTGCCCTGGACGAAAAGCTGGAAGAGGGCGACGGCGACGCCCGACGGCGCCGGCATGTAGAGCGGATTGAAATAGCCTTTGTCGGCCAGCAACTCCCACACGGCGATCAGCGCGATCAGAGCCACACTCTGCCGCAGCCATGTCCAGTTGGGATTCATGCCGCCCGGCCCCCGACCTCGCGCGACAGGTCGTTCCACAGCCGTTGCAACAGCGGCGCGAAATCCGGGTGGGCGCGCGCCCTGATCGGGTCGCGGGGCCGCGGCAAGGGCACGTCGTAACGCCCGGAAATACGCGCCCGCGGGCCTTGGGAGAGGAGATAAACCACATCGGACAGCGCCAGCGCCTCTTCGAGGTCGTGCGTCACCAGCAGCACCGAGATGCCGCGCGATTCGACCAGCCGCAGCAGATCCTGCGTTACGCGCGCGCGCACGATGGCGTCGAGCGAGGCAAAGGGCTCGTCCATCAGCAACAGGCGCGGCTCGCGCGCCAGCACCTGCGCCAGCGCCACGCGCTTGCGCTGGCCGCCCGAGAGCTGGCGCGGAAAGCGCTCGCTCAAGCCGTGCAGGCCGAGCCGAGTGAGCCAGAGCCGCGCGCTGGCGATGGCAGTGCCCTTGTCGACGCCCTTCAGCCGCAGGCCGAGCGCCACATTTTCCTCCGCCGTGCGCCAAGGCAGCAGCGCGTCGTCCTGGAACAGCATGCCGATGTCGCCGCTCAGCACATCGGTCTCGATCGTGCCGGATGAGGGCGCCTGCAAGCCGATGATCGCGCGCAGCAGCGTGCTCTTGCCGGAGCCGGAGGGACCGATCAGGCTGACGAACTTACCGCTGGGAACTTCGAGCGAGACACCTTCGAGGATCGGCGTGGCGCCATAGGAAAGCGCGAGCGCGTTGGCGCGAAGCACGGGCGATCCTGCTTCAGCCGGCGATGGACGTGTCGTAGAGGCCGGACGTGTCGGCGTCGGCTTTGAGCAATCCCGCGACCTTGAGCGACCGGGCGACGCGCCCGGCGGCGGCGAGATCGATCTTGACGGTGGTCGGATAGAGCGACCCGCGATACTTCGCCAAGGTGTCGCGCATCTCGCCGGTATCGGCACCGGTGGTCATTTCGGGCGGCAGCGACTTGACCAGATCGTCGGGGCTCAGCGTCTGCACTGCCTGCAACGCGGCGGCGAGGGCGCGAGCGAGCGCCTGCATTTCCGCCTGGCGCTGGGGAATTTCGACGCTGCGCACCGCGACGCCCATGAATTCGTAATTGCCGCCGAGGTATTTCTTGGCGTCGGCGGCGTCCATGGCGTTGACCAGCACGCGGCCACCGGCCTTGACGACCAGCGTGAGCGCCGGCTCCTGTACCAAGCCGGCGTCGATCTGGCCCTGGCGCAATGCCTCGAGCAGATTCGGGCCCATCGCCGCGAATTGAACCTTGGTCGCGTCGGCGCCCGCCTCGTGCAGCAGAAAGAGGCACAGCGCGTGGTCGGCGTTGCCGAGCCCGGAGACGCCGACGGTGTGGCCCTCGAGCGCCTTGATGCTGGTGATGGATGCGGCCTGCTTGGGCGCCACGGCGAGCGCGAAGAGCGGCAGCTTGCCGGTGGAAATGAATCGCTTGATCGGCGCGCCCTTGCTGAAGGCGGTGAGTGCCACGTCGAGCGCGGTGGCGCCGTAATCGACCGCGCCGCCGACCAGCGCCTGCATTGCGGCACCGCCGCCGCGCGCATAGACCAGCTCGACCTCGAGTCCTTCCTTGGTGAAATGGCCGTGCGAGCGCGCGACCTCATAGGGGATGATGCAGAGGAGCTGGCTACAGAAGGCGAGCTTGATCGATTTCGTCGCCGCGCGGACAGGCGTCGCGGCGAGGGCGCCGGCCAGCGCCGCCGCGCCCTTGAGGACGCTGCGGCGGTGAAAATCCTTGCCGTTCCAAACCGTCTGGTTCGGATCGCAGCAGCTCATCGAAATCTCCTAAGCGCCGGACCGGCCGGCCGGCGAAAGTTTGCATACCGTCCAAGGGATGTAAATAACATTGACTTTCAGTGATTTAGCCTACGCCGGGCGGATCCCATTCCGGCGCCCAGCCGCGCGGATCGACGAACCGTGTGGCGCCGCGCTTGGCGTCGATGCGCGCGCGATCCTCGGTCGCAAGCGTGAAATCGAAAATCGCGAGATTGGCGGCGGCGTGCTCGCGGCTCGACGCCTTCGGGATGGCGGCGACGTTGCCCTGCTCGATGAGCCAGCGCAGCGCCACTTGCGTCGCCGATTTGCCGTATTTCTTGCCGATCGCGGCGAGATCGGGATCGTGCGCCACCTTGCCGCGCGCCAGCGGCGAATAGGCGGTGACCGCGAGGCCGTATTTCCGCGCCGCCGCCAGCACCGGAAGCTGCGACAGATAGGGATGGTATTCGATCTGGTTGCAGATTATCGGCGCACGGTGTTTCTCAATGGTCTCAGCCAAGAGCGCCACGGTAAAATTGCTGACGCCGATGAAGCGCGTCTTGCCGGCCTCGAGCAGGTTGCCGAAGGCGCCGAGCGTCTCATCCAGCGGCTCGTCTCGGCTCGGCCAGTGAATAAGAAGCAAATCGAGGTGATCGGTGCCGAGCTTGCGTAGGCTCTCCTCGGCGTTGCGCTTCACTTGCGCCGCGCGCAGCTGGCCCATCGGAATCTTGGTGGTGATGAAGATGTCGCCGCGCGCGACGCCGGAATCGCGGATCGCCGCTCCGATTTCGGCCTCGTTGCCATAAAGCTCGGCGGTGTCGATGTGGCGATAGCCGACGGCCAGCGCCGCCTTCACCGCCTCGTAGCAGCCGCGCCCGCGCAAATCCCAGGTGCCGAGCCCGAGAGCCGGCAGGCGCGCGCCGTGCGCCGCGACGTATTCCATGCTCGCCCCTTCGCAGCCCGGATGACCGCCGATAGGATGCACCCCCGACAAGACGAGGGACGAGGACAAAATGCGTATTCTGGTGCTGGGCGCGGGCGCGGTGGGCGGCTATTTCGGCGGTCGCCTGGCCGAGGCCGGCGCCGAAATCACGTTCCTGGTTCGCGCCAAGCGCCGTGATTTCCTGAACCGGAACGGCTTGCTCGTCAAAAGTCCGGTCGGCGACATGGCGCTCAAGGTGAAGACGCTTCTTGCCGGGGATATCGCGCAGCCCTTCGATCTCGTGCTGCTGTCCTGCAAGGCCTACGATCTCGATACCGCGATGGACGCCGTCGCGCCCGCGATGGGTCGCCAAAGCGCTCTGCTGCCGCTCCTGAACGGCATCGCGCATCTCGACCGCCTCAAGACGCGCTTCGGCGCCGGCGCGGTGCTCGGCGGCTGTTGCTATGCCGGCATCGCACTCGATGCCGAGGGCGTCATCCAGCACATCAACGATCTCCAGACTCTCTATTTCGGCGAGTTCGCCGGCGGCCGCTCCGCGCGTATCGACGCGCTCGATGCGCTCCTGAAGCGCAGCAAGGTCGACGGCCAGCCGAGCGACGACATCCTGCAGCGGATGTGGGAGAAGCTGTTCATGCTCGCCGCCCTCGCCGCGGCAACGACGCTGATGCGCGCCAATATCGGCGAGATCATGAATGCGCCCTCGGGCGCGGCCTTCGTGCTGGCGACGCTCGACGAATGCCGCCGCATCGCCGGGGCCGAGGGCCATGCGCCGGGACGCGAGGCGGTCGTTCGCGCGCACCGGCTCCTGACCCAGCGCGGCTCGTCCTTCGCCGCATCGTTGTTCCACGACATGCAGAAGGGCGGCCCGACCGAATCCGATCCGATCATCGGCGATTTGGTGCGCCGGGCGGCGGCGCGGGGCATCGACGCCCCGATCCTGCGCGTCGCCCTGGCCAACCTTGAAACCCATGAGGCCGTGCGGGCGGCTGGCGCCAAAGCCGGCTGAAACCAGCCGGCGCTGGCCCATTGTAAGGACTTTCGACGATTGTTTGCCGGACCGGCTTAGCCGATGATGACGGTAACCCACTGGTCCAATCGCCATGTCCGCGTCGAAGCCCTTTCGCCTGCTGATCTTGCTGCTGGTTCTGCCGCTCGGGCTTGCGGCGGCGCGGCCGGCGTCGGCCCAAATCGAGTCCGGGGCGCTGGCGGCGCTGCTCGCCGGCGGCGGCAAGCTGGTGATCGCCGGTCGCGCGGTCGACCGCGCGCCGGTCACCGATTTCTATCGCGGTGACGGCTTCAATCCGGTCTGGACGCCCGAACGCCGCGCCGCGCTGGCCGAGGCGCTCGCCGAAGCGCCGTCGCACGGGCTCGACCCGGCGGCGTTCGCGGTGCCGGAAGCAGCACCCGCCCAGACCGAAATCCTGCTGACCGATGCCTTCCTGCGCTACGCCACGGCGCTCGGCCGCGGCCGTGTCGCGCCCGCCGCATTCGAATCCGACTGGCTGATGCCGCAACCCTCGGTCAATGCCGTGCAGGCCCTGAGCCGCGCGCTGACCGCCGGCATCGCGCCGATTCTGGCCGCGCTGGCGCCGTCCGATCCGGCCTATGGGCGCCTGCGCCAGGCCTATCTGCGTTACCGCGATTACGTCAGCGGCTCGGCCTGGCGGCCGCTCGCCCTGCCGCTGCCGCTCAAGCGCGGCGATAGCGGCGACGCCGTGGTGACGCTGCGCCGGCGCCTCGCCGCCGAAGACTTGGCGCCGGCCTCCGACGACCCCGCCTTCGACGATGGCCTCGTCGCCGCGGTGGCGCGCTTCCAGGCGGCGCGCGGCCTGCCGCCGGACGGCAGCGTGGCCTCGGCGACCCTCGTCGCGCTCAACATCTCGCCGGGCGAGCGCCTGCGCGAAATCCGGCTCAATCTCGAGCGTTGGCGCTCCATGCCGCGCGACAATCCGGCGATTCGCGTCGAGGTCAACATACCCGGCGCCAGTGTGGTGCTGTTCCAGGACAATCAGCCGACGCTCACGATGCACAGCGTCGTCGGCCAGATCGATCATCCGAGCCCGGTCATGCGGATGACGATGACCGCGGTGCTGCTCAATCCACCCTGGAACGTGCCGAATTCGATCATCGTGAACGAGATCCGTCCGGCACTGAAGAAGGATCCGGACTTCCTCAAGCGCAATCGCTACGCCTATGTCGACGTGGCAGGCGGCAAGCAACTCATCCAGCTCCCGGGCGCCGACAATGCGCTCGGCCGGATAAAGTTCGAGATGCCGAACCCGCTCGACATCTATCTGCATGACACGCCCGCGCCGAGCCTGTTCGACCGTTCGCGCCGCGCGCTCAGCCACGGCTGTATCCGCGTCGACAATCCGCGTGAGCTGGCGCGGCTGGTTCTGGCCGGCAATCCCGCCTGGCCGATGGATGCGATCGACGCTGCCATTGCCACCGGCAAGACCCGGAGCGTGAAGCTGCCGCACGCCATTCCGGTCTATCTGTTCTATCGCACGGCCTGGGTGGATGCCGACGGCACGGTCGAATTCCGTAACGACGTCTATGGCCGCGACCAGCGCCTCAACCAGGCGCTCGCCCAGCGTGACCAGAAGGACCAGCGGGCGCCCGATACCCGCGCCGACGCTGTGCCCGGCAAGGGTTGACCGCCGCGTGATGGCCGATCCGGTTCCGAGCGACGAGGGCGGTGCGGCGGAGATTCCGACGCTGCGCGAGCTGTTCTTCAATTTCATGATGGTCTCGGCGGTCGCTTTCGGCGGCGTGCTGCCCTGGGCGCGGCGCAAGCTGGTCGACGAGACGCATTGGCTGTCGGAGCGGGAATTCCTCGACACGTTGGCGCTCTGCCAGTTCCTGCCCGGGCCCAACATCGTCAATCTCTCGATCGCCGTCGGCGCGCGCTTTCGTGGCCTTGCCGGTTCCGCCGCCGCCTTTCTCGGCATCATGGGCCTGCCATTCGTCCTGGTGATCGGGTTGGGCGCGCTCTATGGCGAATACGGCCAATTGCCGCAGGTGCGGGGCGCGCTGCTCGGCATTTCCGCCGCCGCCTCGGGCATGATCCTCGGCATGGCGGGCAAGATCGCGACGCCGTTGCTGCGCCGCCGCCCGGTCGAGGCGGCGCCGGTCATCGCCGCGGTCTTTGTCGCCGTGGCGTTGCTGCGCTGGCCATTGCCCTGGGTTCTGCTCGGCATGGCGCCGCTCAGCATCGCCATCGGCCGGTGGCGGCGGCGATGAAGGGATCGAGCCAGCTCGGGCTGTTGGCGATCAACTTTTTGATCCTGTCGCTGCTCGCTTTCGGCGGCGCCAATGCCATCATTCCCGAAATGAACCGGCAGGCGGTCGACGTGGCGCATTGGATGACCGATGCCCAATTCGCGGCGCTCTTTGCCATTGCCCAAGCGGCGCCCGGCCCCAACGTCATGGTGGTGACGCTGGTCGGCTGGCAGGTCGCCGGCCTCGCCGGCGCCTGCGTCGCCACGGCGGCGATGATCGGGCCGTCCTGGGCGCTGACCTATATGGTCTTCCGCGCCTGGGGCCGCTTCAAAAACCGGCCCTGGGCGATGGCGATCCAGAACGGCATCGCGCCGGTCACCGTCGGCCTGATCGCCTCGAGCGCGTTCCTGCTGGCGGGCGCGGCCGACAATAGCGCGATCGCCTTCGGCCTCACCGCCGCCACCGCGGCGCTGACCTATTGGACCGGCCTCAATCCGCTCTGGGTGTTCGGTGTCGCCGCCATTCTCGGCGCCTGCGGCCTCGTCTGAGCACGGCGACCGCGCGCATGCCTGACCCGACGGGAAAAGGCTTGCCGGGGCCGCTGGCGCCGCCTTAAGGAGAGAGCTTCGCTGGGGGAACAATGACAAACGGCAGCACGCTCAAGGTTGCGGGCATTTCGGGCAGCTTGCGCAAGGGCTCGAGCAACAGCGCCGCCATCCGCGCGGCGATCGAATTGGCGCCTTCCGGCATGACTATCGAGCAAATCGGCATCGGCGATTTGCCGCTCTACAACGACGATATCCGGGTCGAAGGCTATCCGCCGTCGGTGCGGAATTATCGCGAGAAGATCGCCGCGGCGGATGCCGTGCTCTTCGCCACGCCGGAGTTCAATTATTCGGTTTCGGCGCCGCTCAAGAATGCGATCGATTGGGGCTCGCGCGTTCCCGATCCGCCCTATAACGGCAAGCCGATCGGCATCATCAGCGCCTCGGTAAGCCCGCTGGGCGGCGTGCGCGCGCAGTACCATCTGCGGCATATGTGCGTCTCGTTGAACGGCTTCGTCATGAACACGCCGCAGGTCTATATCGGCGAAGCGCCCAAGAAGCTCGATGCCGATTTCAAGCTCGTCGATCCGGCGATGCGCGAGGCGATCGCGCAATTTCTTGCGGCCTTCAAGGAATTCGCCCTGCGCTTCAAGCGCTAGCGGATTCGGGAAGCCGCATGTCCCTGTTGGTTCTCCTGCTCTGCGCGGCCGGCCTGCTCGCCGGCAGCTCGGTCAAGGGCATCGTCGGCATCGGCCTGCCGCTCGTCGCCGTGCCGCTGCTGACGCTGGTCGTCGACCTCCGGACGGCCGTCGCGCTGATTACGGTGCCAATCATCGTCTCCAACGGGGCACAGAGCTTCCAGGGCGGCCGGTTTGTTCCGATGGCGAAGCGCTTCTGGCTGCTGCTGCTCCCGCTGTTCATTTCCATTCTGCTGTCGGTGCGGTTGCTCGTCGTCGTGCCCGAAAAGCTGCTCGATTGGGTGATCGGCTGCGCCGTCATCGCTTTTCCCATCCTGGTGCGTCTGGTGCCTCGCCTGCGTGTCGATCGCGCGCATGAGCGGTGGCTTAATCCCATCGTCGGAATCGCCAGCGGCGTTCTGGGCGGCATCTCGAGCTTCTACGGGCCGCCGATCATGCTCTATGTCTACGGCATGCGCATGCCGAAGGACGATTTCATCCCGGGCATCTCGCTCATGTATTCGGTCGCCGGCAGCGGGCTACTTATCGGCATCTATTTGATGGGCGTGGCGTCGCCGCACGAGATCGGCCTCTCGACCCTGATGCTGATCCCGACCGGTCTCGGCATGTGGCTCGGGCGCTACGTCCATGTCCATCTGAGCGAGCACAAATTCCAGCTCGTGCTTACCGCGGTCTACGTCGCCACCGGCTTGTCCTTCCTCCTGCATGCGGTGCTTTGACGCGTCCTGGCCGAGCGGCGAAAAATGCCAGCATTGCCAATGGGGCTGAATGTAATTTAATACAATCGTCGACGCGCCTGTTCCGATCGGACTGGCTAATCGTGCGATGCAGCATTAATTTGAACGTATTCATATATCGCTCCGGCATGGTCGCGGCTCGGCGCCCTGCGTCCATTCCGGCATGGAGATTACGATGTCTGTTGATGATATCGACGCGCCCCATCCGATCGACGCCCATGTCGGCGGTCGTATCCGCTTGCGCCGCCTACAGCTCGGCCTGAGCCAAAGCGCGCTTGCCCTCCGGCTGGGGGTGTCGTTCCAGGCGGTGCAGAAATATGAATCGGGCGACATCCGGATCTCGGCGAGTCGGCTCTACGAAACCGCGCAAGTGCTCCTGGCGGCGCCGGGTTATTTCTTCGAGGAATACGCGATGGGCACCGATCCGATCGCGGCCGGCGATCCGACGCGCCAGCGCGAGCTGCTGGCGCTGATCCGCGGCTATTTCGGCATCCGCGATGCGCAGGTCCAGGCCGAAATCCTGCGCCTGGTCACGCGTCTCGGCGTGACGAAGATCGAGGCCGATGCGAACGACGTGCTGACCGGCTGACCCGCCGGGGCGCGCCTCGACCTTCCATTCGGCGCGCGCCGCTTTATGATGCCGGGGCCATGCCGCCGAAGAAGAATCCGCTCAACCTCAATCCGCTGCAACTCAAGACCCTGACGCTGCTCCAGGCGCTGGCTCAACTGCCGGACCATTCGCAGCCGGCGGAAATCGAAGGGGCGGTGCTAGTCGGCAATCTGCCGCCGCCGCATGGCGATCATTTTCATCTTGGTGCTGCCGTTGTCGCCTCGCGCGACGCGACCGGGCTGCACAATCCGGCAGTCTGGGCGGCGCTCGATCGCAAGGGCCTGATCAAGTCGTTGTTTCCCCAGGCGGCGGTCGTCACCGCCGAGGGCCTGGCCTACGACACGGGCCTGGCCGATTCGTTGCTGCACCGCGCCAGTCACTGACTACCAGCGAAACTCCGTCATCACCGCCCGCGGCATGAATCCGCCGGCGGCTTCGATGAGACGCTCGATGCGCGCCGGGTCGGGCGGCTCGCCCGGTACCAGGCCGATCTCCTCGGCATGGATGCCGCTCGCCAGCAGCACGCTGTCGAGGCCCATGGCGTGCGCCCCCGCGATGTCGGTGCGCAGGCTGTCGCCCAGCGCCAGGATGCGCTTGGAATCCGGCACGTCGAGCAGCCGCAGGCAGGTTTCATAGACGGATTCATGGGGCTTGCCGTGCCACCGGACGTTGCCGCCGATCTCCTCGTAGCGCGCGGCGATGGCGCCGGCGCAGATGCTGCGCCGGCCCTGATGAATCACCACCAGGTCGGCATTGGCGCAGACCATCGGCAAATTGCGCGCCCGCGCCGATTGCAGCATCGCCTCGTAGGGTGCCACGCTCTCCTCCCAATCGGTCGGGCCGATCGCGAGGAGGAAATCCGCATCCTCGACCCGCGCGACGCGTTCGAGGTCGAGCCCCTTCATCACCGGCTCGTCGCGCGGTGGGCCGATGAAATAGCAGCGCCGGCCGAGCGCCTTGAAGAAGGCGTCGTCGCGGCGCTTCAAATGCAGCCAAGCCTCCTCGCCCGAGGAATGGACGTGGTCGTAGAGCGAACGCGGAATGCCGATCTCGGCCATGCGGCTTGCCACCATGGCGGCGCGGCGCGGCGCGTTCGACAGCACCACGCTCCGCTTGCCGGCGCGCTTCAGCCGCTGCAACGCGTCGATCACGCCGGGAAAGGGCTGGCTGCCGTCGTGCAGCACGCCCCAGACGTCGAGGATGAAGGCGTCGTAATCGGACGATATCGCGCCGATGCCGTCGAGCACGCGCAGGGTCATGGCGGACCGGCCCCGATGGCCTCGCGGATCGTCGCAAATCCGTCGCGCTTGATGAGCCGCAGCAGGTCCTCCTTGATGCGCCGGACCAGGCCGGGGCCTTCGAAGACCAGCGCGGTATAGAGCTGCACTGCGCTGGCGCCGGCGCGGATCTTGGCATAGGCGTCGGCGCCGGAGGAAATTCCGCCGACGCCGATGAGCGGTATCCGGCCGCCGGTCAGGTGATGGATTTCGGCGAGCAGCGCGGTCGACGGCGCAAAGAGCGGCGCACCGCTCAGCCCGCCGGCTTCGCCGGCGCGGCGGCTTTCCAGATTGGGCGGACGCGCCACCGTGGAATTCGCGACGACGAGGCCGTCGATACCCGAGAACAGCGCCACCTCGGCGATCTCGTGACGCTCCTGCGGCGTCAGGTCCGGCGCGATCTTCAGCAGCAGCGGCGGCGGCCGGCGCGGCGTCGCCTTGGCGCGCGCGACCTGCAGCCGTGCGATGAATTCGGGCAGCACGGTCTTGCGTTGCATGTCGCGCAGGCCCGGAGTGTTGGGCGAGGAAATATTGACCACCAGATAATCGGCAAAGGGCGCCAGCGCCGCGACGCCGCGTACGTAATCCTCGATCGGGTCGGCGGTCGTCTTGTTGCGGCCGATATTGGCGCCAACGATGCCGGTGCGCTGGCGCGCCTTGAGCCGCCGCGCCGCCGGCTCCAAACCCTGACTGTTGAAGCCCAGCCGGTTGACGATGGCGCGGTCCTCGCCGAGTCGGAAGAGCCGCGGCTTCGGGTTGCCGGGCTGCGGCAGCGGCGTGATGGTGCCCGATTCGACAAAGCCGAAGCCCAGCGCCAGCAGCGCGTCGGGTACCTCGGCATGCTTGTCGTAGCCGGCGGCGAGGCCGACCGGATTGGGGAAGATCCGGTCCCACAGCTTGACGGCGAGCGCCGCCGGATCGGGCGGTTCCGGCCGCGGCGGGAAGGCGCGCAATCCCAGAATGCTCGCGCGATGCGCCGCCTCGGGGGGCAGCGCGCGCAACAGGGGAAGCGCGAGATCGCTCAGGGCGGCCATCGGCGCGCACGCTACGGGCATGCGCGGGAGATTCGCAATACAAACCGGAACGGCGCTTGTATGCTCCGCCGCATGAGCGCCGATGGCGGTATCGCCCGCCCATTGTCGATTCCCGATGCACCCGGGCTGGTTGCCGGCATGGCCGAAGCGGCTTGGCTCTCGCCCGACGGCGAGATCGAGAAGCTGCCGCTGCCGGAAGCGGCGCGGCGCGCGCGGGCGCAGCCGCCTTTCCTGGTGCATGCGCGCGCGACGGCGCGGCGGCTGGGTGTGACGCCCTTTCCCTGTTTCGACCTGCTCGAGCTTTTCGCCTTCGTGCGCCCGGCGCGGTTCTGCGTGCCGACGCCGTGCGGCCTGGCCGAGGCGCTCGACCTGCCGGCGCCGAAAAGCGCCGATCTGCCCGCCGCGGCCGCGTCGCTGCGCGACAGCGCCGCCGCCCTCCTGGCCGAGCTGCAGCTCCAATCCGGCGATCCCGAGGCCACCGCCATCGCCCAAACGATGGAGCAGGGCGGCTGGGCCTGGGGCGCCGCCGTGCGCGCCGCCCTCGGTGCGCCGCCGGCCGACCGTTCGCCCGCCGGCATGGCGGTGTGGCGCCGCATCGGCGAATGGGCCGAGCAGGCGCCCGAGCCGCCACCGGGCAATTTCCCGGTCGAGCCGGGCGAGGCGCGCGAGCGGCTGGCCCAGCTCGTCGGCGAAGATGCCGAAAAGCGCCCGCAGCAGGCGGATTACGCTGCGGCGGTGGCCGAGGCCTTCCGGCCGCGCGAGCGCGCTGATGTGCCCCGGGCGGTGCTGGCCGAGGCCGGCACCGGCGTCGGCAAGACGCTGGGCTATGTGGCGCCGGCGAGCCTCTGGGCGGAGAAGAACGAGGGCGCCGTCTGGATCTCGACCTTCACGCGCAATCTGCAGCACCAGATCTGGCACGAGCTCGACCGGCTCTATCCCGAGCCGGCGGCGAAGGCGCGCGCCGTCGTGATCCGCAAGGGACGCGAGAATTATCTTTGCCTGCTGAACTACGAGGAAAACCTCAACGGCCTCGCCATGCGGCCGCAGGATGCGGCGGCGATGGGGCTGATGGCGCGGTGGATCGGTGCCACGCGTGACGGCGACATGGTCGGCGGCGATTTGCCGGGCTGGCTGCCGGAATTGATCGGCCGGGCGTCTTCCCTCGGCCTTGCCGACCGGCGCGGCGAATGCGTTCACGGCGCCTGCCCGCATTACCAGCGCTGCTTCATCGAGAAAAGCGTTCGCCGCGCGCGGCGTGCCCGGATCGTGGTGGCCAACCATGCTCTGGTGATGATCCAGTCGGCGCTGGGCGGGCTCGACGACAACACCATGCCGACGCGCTACGTCTTCGACGAGGGCCATCACGTCTTCGACGCCGCCGACGGCGCCTTCTCGCTCGCGCTGTCCGGCCGCGAGGGCGCGGAGCTGCGGCGCTGGCTCTTGGGCGCGGAAGGTCGCGGCCGCATGCGCGCGCGCGGGCTGCAGCGTCGGCTGGAAGATCTCATTGCCGAGGACAACACGGCGAAGAAATATCTCGACCAAGCGCTCGATGCGGCAAGGCGGACCTTGCCGGGCGAGGGCTGGCTGAAGCGTATCGTCGACGGCAATCCGCAGCGCGCGGCGGAGAAATTCCTGGCTGCCGTGCGCGAGCAGGTGGCGGCGCGCGCCCCCGGCGAGGATCACGGTTACAGCCTCGAGACCGCTACCTTGCCGGGGAGCCCGGCGCTGCTGGCGACGGCGCGGGAGCTCGCGCGCGAGATCGCCGCCATCGAGCAGCCGCTGCGCGCGCTGGCGGCGGGCTTGCGGACCAAGCTCGCGGCCGAAGCCGCGACGCTCGACAGCGCCACGCGTCTTAGGATCGAGGCGGCGGCGCGCGGGCTGGAGCGGCGAGCCATGCTGATGCTCGGCGGCTGGCGGCGCATGCTCGACGAACTCAAGGGCGAGGCCAACGCCGATTTCGTCGATTGGCTGGCGATCGACCGCGAGGGCGGCCACGAGGTCGATGTCGGCATGCACCGGCACTTCGTCGATCCCGCCAAGCCCTTCGCCGATCTGGTGATGAAGCCGGCGCATGGCGTGGTGGTGACCTCGGCGACGCTGATCGACGGCAGCGGCGACGAGGCCGCCGATTGGCGCGCCGCCGAGGCGCGCACCGGCGCGCGGCACCTGGAAGAGAGCGCTGCGCGCGCGCGACTGCCGTCGCCTTTCGATTACGCGGCGCAGACACGGGTCTTCATCGTCAACGACCTCAACCGCAACGACGTCGAGCAGGTTGCGGCGGCCTATCGTGAGCTCATCCTGGCGGCGGGCGGCGGCGCGCTCGGGCTGTTCACCGCCATCACGCGCTTGCGGGCGGTGCATAAGCGCATTGCCGCGCCCCTGGAAGCCGCGGGATTGCCGCTGCTGGCGCAGCATGTCGACGCGATGGACACGTCCACGCTGGTCGATATTTTCCGCGCCGAGGAGGATTCATCGCTCTTAGGCACGGACGCGGTGCGCGACGGCGTCGACGTGCCGGGCCGGTCCCTGCGGCTCATCGTCTTCGACCGCGTGCCCTGGCCGCGGCCCGACATCCTGCACAAGGCGCGCCGTGCGCGGTTCGGCGGGGCGGCCTATGACGACTCGATCACAAGACTGCGGCTGAAGCAGGCCTTCGGCCGCCTGGTGCGGCGGGCGACCGATCACGGCGTCTTCGTGCTGCTCGACCGGATGATGCCGTCGCGGCTGCTGGGGGCGTTTCCCGAAGGGGTAGCCGTCGCACGGCTCGGCCTCAGGGACACGATCGCGGCGACAGCGGAATTTCTCAAGACGGCGGCGCCAACGCCATAATTGCGCGCAATGCGGCCGGCGTGCAAAGTCCACGCGCTGGAATTTAGGAACCGGGGGTTTTGATGCGGGGGATAAGCGTTTTTGCCGGTGTCGCGCTTGCGATGCTGGTCGTCGCAAGCAGCGCGCAGGCGCAGGGCCTCCCGCGGCAATGGAGATGGTGCGGGAACGACGATTCCGAGCGGAGCATCGACGCATGCAGCGCTATCATCGAATCCGGCCGGAAGACGCAGACCGGGAAAACCTTGGCGGAGGCCTATACCTACCGCGGCAACAGCTATGCCGATAAAGGCGAAACGGCCAAGGCGATCGCGGATTTCACGCACGCAATCAACCTCGATCCCGTGCGCGACGAAGCCCTCGTTGGGCGCGGCGTGCAATATTACAACCTGGGCGACTACAAACACGCCGTGGCGGATTTCGCCGCCGCGATCCGGCTCAATCCCAGCGAAGCGGTCGATTGGGCGTGGCGCAGCCGCGCGAAGGCGCATCTGGGCGACGCGGACGGCGCCAACGCCGACATGCTGCATGCGCATTCACTCGATCCGGACGTCGAGGACGAGCTGCCGGGCACAGAATGACTCGGGTAATCCGTCGCGATTGCTGAGCGAGTGGGTGCAAAAGAGAAGGGCCGCGGATTGCTCCGCGGCCCTTTGATTTACTTCGCACGAGGCCGAAGGCCGCGTGTGGCCTTCGGCTGTGCTTCGTGGGCTCGACTTAGAAGTCCATCCCGCCCATGCCGCCGCCACCGTGGTCGTGTCCGCCCATGGACGGAGACTTCTTCTCCGGCTTCTCGGCGACCATCGCTTCCGTGGTGATGAGCAAGCCGGCGACCGAAGCCGCGGACTGCAGCGCCATACGGACCACCTTGGTCGGGTCGATGATGCCGTGC
>DASRKX010000052.1:0-15707 GCA_035648735.1 Allostellaceae bacterium | reverse complement strand
CTGAGGGCAGCGTCATCACCGCGGTCGACGGCGTCAGCGTGACGACGGCCGATGCGCTGAGCGCGGCTATCGCCAGCCACCAGGTCGGCAACAGTGTGACGATTGCCTGGACGGATGCAGCGGGCGCCGCGCACTCGTCGGTCGTAACACTGGTGGGCGGCCCGGCGGCGTAACTGGGCACGTCACCGGAAACTACAGGGCCTTGACGGCGCTCAACACCTTCGTGAGGGAATCCTTCGCGTCGCCGAAGAGCAGCGTGGTCTTGGGGTCGTAGAGAAGTTCGTTCTCGATGCCGGCGAATCCCGGGCGCATCGACCGCTTCAGGAACACCACCTGGTTGGCCTGGCCAACTTCGAGGATCGGCATCCCGTAGATGGGAGAGCCGGGGGAGGATTTCGCGGCCGGGTTTACCACGTCGTTGGCACCGACGACGAGGGCGACATCGGTGTTCTTGAATTCCGGGTTCACCTCGTCGAGCTCTTTGAGGGATTCATACGGCACGTTCGCCTCGGCCAGCAGCACGTTCATGTGCCCCGGCATGCGCCCGGCCACCGGATGGATGGCGTAGCGCACGGTGACGCCTTCCTTCTTGAGGATGTCGCCCATTTCCTTGAGCGCATGCTGGGCTTGCGCCACCGCCATGCCGTAGCCCGGCACGATGATGACCGAGGCGGCGTTCTTGAGAATGAAGGCGGCGTCCTCGGCGCTGCCGGATTTGACCGCTCTGTCGCCCGTGGCGCCCGCCGCGGCGGTGCCGCCCTCGGTGCCGAAGCCGCCCAGGATCACGTTGAAGATCGAGCGGTTCATCCCCTTGCACATGATGTAGGAGAGAATGGCGCCGGATGAGCCGACCAGCGCGCCGGTGATGATGAGCAGCGAATTGGCCAGGGTGAAGCCGATGCCGCACGCCGCCCAGCCGGAATACGAATTCAGCATCGAGATCACGACCGGCATGTCGGCGCCGCCGATCGGCAGGATGAGCAGCAATCCCAGCAGCAGGGAAATTCCCACGATCAGCCAGAACTGCAGCGGCCCCTGCGCCATGGTGAACCAGACGATGCAGCCGATAAGCGCCAATCCCAGCAGCGCGTTGAGCGGGTGCTGCAGCGGGAAGACCAGCGGCCGGCCGGTGATCAGGCCCTGCAGCTTGCCGAAGGCAATGATCGAGCCGGTGAAGGTGATGGCACCGATGGCGGTGCCGAGGCTCATCTCGACGAGGCTGCCGGGCTCGATCGCGCCGGCCTGGCCGATGCCGTAGGCGGCCGGCGCAAAGAAGGCGGCGGTGGCGACGCAGACCGCGGCCAAGCCCACCAGGCTGTGGAACGCCGCCACGAGCTGCGGCAGCGCCGTCATCTTAATCTTTAGGGCGATGAAGGTGCCGATGGCGCCGCCGATGACGATGCCGGCGGCGATGACCTCGTAGCTGACGATGCCGGGCGAGGCGAGGGTGGTGGCGATGGCGATCGCCATGCCGACCATACCGTAGAGGTTGCCGCCGCGCGAGGTTTCGGGCGAGCTCAGCCCCCGCAGCGCCATGATGAAGCAGATGCTGGCGACGAGGTAGAGCAGGGCTGCAAGATTGGCGCTCATTTCCCCGCCTTCACTTTTTGGGCTTGCTCCTTGGCCGCTTCTTTCGGGGCCTTCTTCTTGAACATCTGGAGCATGCGTTGGGTCACGATGAAGCCGCCGAAGATGTTGATCGAGGCGAGCGTTACCGCGACGAAACCCATCACCTTGGAGAAGCTGGCGCCCCCCGGCCCGGCGGCGATCAGCGCGCCGACGATGATGACCGAGGATACGGCGTTGGTGACGCTCATCAGGGGCGAATGCAGCGCCGGCGTCACCCGCCAGACGACGTAATAGCCCACGAATACCGCCAGGACGAAGACGGTGAGGAAGAAAACGAAGACATCGGCGTGGCCGGATTCCATGCTGGTCAGCCCCCGGCCAGTTGCGGATGGACGATCTTGCCGTCGCGCGTCAGCAGCGTCGCCTTCACGATCTCGTCGGCGTCGTCGATCTTGAGGGTCTTTTCCTTGGTCAGGATCAAGCCGAGGAAAGCGAAGAGGTTGCGGGCATAGAGCGCGCTGGCGTCGACGGCGATGCGCGACGGCATGTTGGCGTGGCCGATGATCGAGACGCCGTTCGCGGTGGTCACGATCTCGTCGGGCTTGTTGCCCTCGACGTTGCCGCCCTGTTCGACGGCGAGGTCGACGATCACCGAGCCGGTGCGCATGACCGCGATCATGTCCTTGGTAATCAGCACCGGTGCCTTGCGGCCCGGGATGAGCGCGGTGCAGATGACGATGTCGATCTTCTTGAGCGCCTCGGTGACGTGCTCGCGCTGGCGGCGGGCGAAATCCTCGCCCATTTCCTTGGCATAGCCGCCGGCGGTCTCCATCGCCTTCATCGCCTCGAGATCGACCGCGAGGAAGGTGGCACCCAGGCTCTCGACCTGCTCCTTGGCGGCATAGCGCACGTCGGTCGCGGAAACGATCGCGCCCAAGCGCTTTGCCGTGGCGATGGCCTGCAATCCGGCGACACCGGCGCCCATAACCAGCACGCGCGCCGGCGCGATCGTGCCGGCGGCGGTCATCATCATCGGCATGGCGCGCCCGAATTGCTCGGCGGCGTCCAGCACCGCCTTGTAGCCGGCGAGGTTGGCCTGGCTCGACAGCACGTCCATCGACTGCGCGCGGGTGATGCGCGGCACCAATTCCATGGCGAAGGCGACGATTCCGGCCTGGGCGAGAGCGGCGATTTCATCCTTATGCTGCAGCGGCGCCAAATTGGCGACCAGCACTGCGCCCTTTTTCATCGCGGCGATCTCGTCGGGCAGCGGCCGCTGGACCTTGAGGACGATGTCGGCGCCGAGCGCCGCCTTGCTGTCGCCGAGCCTGGCGCCGGCGGCGGTGTAGCCCGCGTCGGTGAAGGCGGCGCCGGCGCCGGCGCCGGTCTCGACGACGATTTCGTGGCCCATGGCGATCAGCCGCTTTGCCGTGTCGGGCGAAGCCGCGACGCGGCGCTCGCCTTGGCGCCGTTCCTTGGGAATTCCGATAATCATGCTTTGAAGCGTCCCCGGCCTTCGATTTTTTTTCGCACCCGTCACGGCGGGCCGCCACAATGCCGTGGCGTCCCGTCTTTCTCAAGGCCCCTATGCCGGGGCACGAGGTCGCGGGTCTATTTCAGCAGCAGATTGGCGTGGCGCACGGCGTCGGTGCACAGATTGACTCGCCCGGCGCTACCGTCGCTTTGCGCCTTCTTGAGCAGAAGGTCGATTTCGTGGCGCTTGGCGGGCTCGCTGACGGTGGTGAGCTTGGTCTGGGCCGACGATATCTCCTGGCGGCATTCCGCGGCACGTGCCCCCGACATGCCCGCCAGCAAGGCCCCGGCCGCCAGAACACTCACGAAAGCCGGTACGACCCTTCTCACGCCTGACCCCCACGATTAAGATATCCACCGCGCCGATTCGAGCGCGGAACCTGCCAAAATTAAGCCATAATTGCGCCCTGCCCAAGGAATATCTCGCATCTATAGCCGTTGTCATAGCGTCAGGCTCGTTCGGGAGACCCTGCCCAGCCGGGGGTCGGGACGATGAGTGCGTCGTTCAGCGACCAGCTCGTCGCCGTGCTGCCCCGGCTTCGGCGGTTCGCCCGTGGCCTGACCGGCTCCGCCGTCGAAGCGGATGACCTGGTTCAGGCGGCATGCGAGCGGGCGCTTTCCCGCACGCATCAGTTTCAACCCGGTACGCGCTTCGACAGTTGGATGTTCCGCATCGTGCAGACGGTCTGGATCGACCTGCTGCGCGCGCGCGGCACCCGCAAGGTGGAGAGCGAGGACGTGGCGATCAACATCGGCTCCGACGAGTCGGTCCGCCGTGTCGAAGCCCGCCTCGCCTTGCGCGAGGTGCAAGCCGTGGTCGCCACCTTGCCGACGGAGCAGCGCGTAGCCCTGCTCCTCGTGACGGTGGAAGGACTGAGTTACAAGGAAGCGGCGGAAATCGCCGGGGTGCCGGTCGGCACCATCATGAGCAGGCTGGCGCGAGCCAGAGGAGCGGTGGCGGCGAAGCTCGAAACCGCCAAACTCGAAACCGGCAGTGCTTTCCGGGGGAGTACGGAAGATGCAGAGACCGAGTGACGAAATCCTGATTGCCTACCTCGACGGCGAACTCGTCGACGGCGAACGCCGCGCGGTGATGCAGGCGCTGGCCGCCGACGGCGCGCTCCGCGCCCATGCCGAGCGCCTCAACGACGGCGCGCGGCTGATCCGCGCCGCTTATGACGGTGTCCTGCGCGAATCCGTGCCCGAGCGGCTGATCGCCGCCGCGCGCGGCGAGGCCGGCATCAAGGTATTCGCGCGCTTGATCGCGCGGCTGGCGCGCTGGCGCGTATTGCTCGGCGAACGGCCGTGGTGGATCGGCGTGCCGGTCGCGGCGTCGCTCGTCGGTCTCGTGGTCGGTGGCGGCTTCGGCTACATGGCGGCCAGCCAGCAGAGCGCCGATCTCGTGGCGCAGCAGGCGGCGCTCAACGCGAATTTCGGCAGCAGCAGCTGGCTCGACAACATCGCCGCCTATCACAAGCTGTTCGTCAACGCCGGGCCGAACGACCGGCAGCTGATGGACGTGCCCGCCGACGACAGCGGCAATGCCATCCGCAAGGCCGCGCAGCTGCCGGCCGATTTCCGCCTGCCCAATCTGAAGCCCTGGGGCCTCGATTTCCAGGGCGCGCGGATCCTCGTGGTCGAGGGCCAGCCGGCGACGCAGCTCTTCTACACGACGGATAACAAGAGTCTCGGGCCACTGACCTTGGTCGTCGGCTCCTCGAACAAGCCGGATCTGGCGCCGACCTTCGACCATCGCGCCGATCTCAACATGCTGTATTGGCGCCATCACGGCCACGCCTACGCCATCGTGGGCTCGGCCGATATCGGCTATCTCTGGAACATCGCCAACGACATCGCCTGGCAGCTCGACGCCATCTAGGTCCGCCGCCCGGATTGTCCCGCCTCGAAAGCCCGGCGCATCGCGCCGGGCTTGGGCTATCCGCCGCCGGCCGGTATGATCGTTGCGTGAACGCGCAAAGCGGCCATGGAATTGCGGGCGCGAGGGAGCCGGTGGCGCGCGACCTGCGGCTCGATTTCTTCCGCGGCTTGTCGCTGTTCCTCATCTTCATCGACCACATTCCCGAGAATT
This sequence comes from Allostellaceae bacterium, assembly GCA_035648735.1. Classification (GTDB taxonomy): domain Bacteria; phylum Pseudomonadota; class Alphaproteobacteria; order ATCC43930; family CGMCC-115725; genus REEB95. The sequence goes on along the minus strand of DASRKX010000052.1, from coordinate 10,516 downwards.
TGCTCGCCTACGGCACGTTCCACGCCATCGCCTTTTCGGACGCGGCCGAAGTGTTCATCTTCATCTCGGGCTTTACCGCGGCACTGGTCTACGGCAAGAGCCTCGAGGAACACGGGCCGCTCTTCGCCACGGCGCAGATCTATCGCCGCGTCTGGCAGCTTTATGTCGCGCATGTCTTCCTTTTCGTGCTCTTCACCGCCGAAGTTTCCTACAGCATGCTCGTCGTGCGCAATCCGATGTATGCCGACGAGATGGGCGTCGTCGATTTTCTCGAGACGCCGCATCTCGCCATCATTCGCGCGCTGCTGCTGGTCTTTCAGCCGACATACCTGGACATCCTGCCGCTCTATATCGTGCTGCTCGCGGCTTTTCCCTTCATCCTGTTGCTGCTGCGCAAGCAGCCGCTCCTGCCGCTGGCGCTGTCGCTGGTGCTCTATGTCTTCGCACTCGGGCGCGGCTGGGCGCCCAAGACTCTTCCCGAGGGCCAGTCGTGGTTCTTCAATCCCCTGGGCTGGCAGTTTCTGTTCGTCATCGGCGCTGCGGCCGGCTATTCGCGCATCAGCGGCTGGTGGCCGTTTCCGCGCGGCAAGTGGTTCACCTACCTGGCGCTCCTGGTGACGGCGGTGTTCGCGGCGGCGAGCCTGAGCTGGACGATCCACTGGCTCTACGATCCGTTTCCGCCCTTTCTGGCCAAGCAGCTCTGGACCCATACGCTGGACAAGACCGATTTGGCGCCGCTGCGTCTGGTCAGCTTCCTCGCTCTCGCCGTGACCACGGTTCATTTCGTCAAGCGGGACAGCCGGTTCCTGCACACGCGCTGGGTGCGGCCGCTGATCGTCTGCGGTCAACACTCGCTCTACATCTTCTGCCTGAGCATCGTCCTGTCGGTGCTCGGCCATTTCATCCTCGCCGAATTCAACGACGGCATCCCGATGCAGGGAGCGGTCAATTTCTGCGGTTTCGCCGGCATGATCGCCGTCGCCTATCTGCTCGAATGGTTCAAGAATGCAAACCGTCGGCCGCCCGGCACGCGCGCCGCGACGCAACCCGCGATCGCCTCGGAGTGAAGAGATGATGCGCCATGCCCTGCTGCTCGCCGTCCTGGTTCTGGCCTTGCCGCTGGGGAGCGAGGGCGCCCGCGCGCAGCCCGCGCCGACGCAATGCGCGGCACCGAACGAACTCCTCGACAGCGATGTCCGATTGCCGGAATTGGCCAAGCGCCTGCGTGCCCGCCAGCCGATCACCATCGTCGCCATCGGCGGCGCCTCGACGGCAGGCACGGCGGCGGGCGACGGCGAGGGCAATGCCTATCCGCGCCGGCTCGAGGAGGCGCTGCAGCGGCGTCACCCCGGCGTGCCGATCACGGTAATTAACAAGGGCGTGCCGCGGCAGACCACGGACGAGATGGTGGCGCGCTTCCCGCGCGATGTTTTCGCCCTTCATCCGACGCTGGTGATCTGGGAAACCGGCACGGTCGACGCGGTGCGCAGCATCGATGTCGAAGGCTTTGCCGGAGCGCTGGAATCCGGCATCGCGGCGTTGCGGCAGCAGCACGCCGAAATCATGCTCGTCGACATGCAGTACAATCCCAAAACGAGCTCCTTGATCAATTTCGAGCCCTATTTGGACACCCTGCATCGCACCGCCGATCTGCAGGAGGTTTATTCGTTTCGCCGCTACGACGTCATGAGATATTGGAGCGATAGCGGCCGTTTCGATCTGGTCGATGTGCCGAACGGCCGGCAAGCTGCGCTGGCCGGGGAAATCTACCGATGCCTCGGCGAGCGGATGGCCGACGCCATCGATCATGCCGCTCGGTAGCTTGAAAACCAGGCCGCCGAGCCCGACGTTGCTGCGTCGGCAGCATTCGCTCGTCGCGGTTGTGCTGGTGCTCGTCATTGCCCTGGCCTTTTTGCTCGTCCCGACGACCGGCCATCGCGCGACTTCCACCGTGGATCAATGTGCCTTCAGCGAGGATGTCGCCGCCATCGGATTGCGCCTGCCGCATGTCTCCCGGGCGCTGGCGAGCGGCGGTCCGCTGACCATTATCGCCTTCGGCTCGTCTTCGACCTACGGCACCGGCGCCTCGAGCCCGGACAAGACCTATCCGAGCCGCTTGGCGCAGATGCTGGCGCTGCGCTTTCCCGGCGTGAGGATCGAGGTGCTCAACCGCGGCGTCGGCGGCGAGACCGCGACGACGACCGCGCAACGCATCGAAACCGACGTCATCGCCGCGCATCCCGATCTCGTCATCTGGCAGGTCGGCACCAACGACGTACTGCGCGATGTCGATCCGCTTACGGCGGCGGACATCCTGCGCAAGGGCATCGCGCGCATGCAGCATGCCAGCATCGACGTCGTGGTGATGGACGTCCAATACGCTCCGGCCATTCTCAAGCACGAGCATTTCCGCGATATGGAGAACATGATCCTGGCGTCAGCGCGCGCCATGAACGTTCCGGTCATCCACCGCTTTGCCATGATGCGCGAATGGGTCGAGGAGGGGCGCATTCCCCTGTCGGTCATGCTGGCGCACGACCGGCTGCATATGACGGATGTGAGCTACGATTGCCTGGCGCGCCAGGTCGGCCGCGGCATCATCTTCGCGCTGCGCCGCCGGACTGCCGCCGCGAATTAAGGCGTCAGCACGGCGCGGCCGACGATTCGACCGGCACGCAAATCCTGCAAGGCCTCGTTGGCGCGGTCGAGCTTCCGTTCGTCGAGCCGCATCGGCTCGACCTTGCCTTGCGACACCAGGTCCATGACTTCGCGAAACTCGGCGAGCGTGCCGACCAGCATGCCCTCGATGGTGATCGAGCGGATCGGCAAGAGCGGCAGCGCCAGGGTAAGGTCGCCGCCGAACAGGCCGACGATGACGTATTTGCCGCCGCGCGGCAGAATATCGGTGCCGAGCCGCGCCGTTTCGTTGGAGCCGACGAAGTCGATGACCGCCGCGGGCAGGCCCTTGGCCGCGTCGCGGATGGCGCGGCCGGCGTTCTCTGCCTTGGGGTCGATGGCGGCCAGCGCGCCGGCGGCAAGCGCCGCCTCGCGCTTCTTCGGGTCGATGTCGGCGACGATCGCGCCCTTGCCGCTGAGCGCCTTCAATAGTTTTAGGCACATCAGGCCGAGCCCGCCGGCGCCCAGGATCAGGATCGGGCGATTCCGGTAGACGGCCTCCCCGACGCGGCGAAGCGCCGAATAGGTCGTCAGGCCCGAGCAGGCATAGGGCGCCGCCTGCTGTGGCGTCAGCTTGCCCAGCGGATAAAGATAGCGCGGATGCGGCACCATGACGTGGGTCGAATAGCCGCCCGGCCGGCGGATGCCGAGCGTGCGCGCGTCGTTGCACAGCTGTTCCTGCCCGTCGCGGCAGACTGCGCATTCGCCGCAGCCGATCCACGGATAGGCGACATAGCGCTCGCCGGGCTTGACGCCCTTAGCGTCGGGCCCGACCGCTACGATCTCGCCGGCGATTTCGTGGCCCATGGTGATCGGCACGGCGATGCCGCGATCGGCCAGGGTGAAGCGCTTGCCGCCGCCCATGTCGTAATAGCCGTCGGCCAGATGCAGGTCGCTGTGACAGACGCCGGCGGCCAGGGTCTTGAGCAGAACCTCGCTGCCTTGCGGCTGCGGCGTTGGCGCTTCGATCGCCCGGAGCGGCGCGCCGAACGCGGTAAGGACATGGCTTTTCACGATTCAATCTCCCGCATTTCGGGCGAGCTTACCTTGCGCCGAGCCCGGTTCATCCGGTTTTCTCATAAAGCGCCGCGAGCGCCTCGCCATGGGTGCGGCGGATGATATGGCGCCGGATTTTCAGCGTCGGCGTGAGCTGGTGATTGGCGGTGGTGAAGGGCTCGTCGGCAATGACGAAGCGGCGGATGCGCTCCAGCGCCGGCAGCTTGGCGTTGACCCGCGCCACCGCCTCGCCGACCGCCTTGGCGATCGCCGGATTGTCCGCCAGCGGCACCTGCGCCGGAAGGCTCTCGCGGCGCGCCACGCCCTCGACCAGCTCGAGGCTGGGGACGATGACGGCGACGAGATAGGGCTTGTTGTCGCCGAAGACCATCGCCTGGCCGACCTCCGCCTCGAGCGTCAGATGTCCCTCGATGCGCGCCGGCGCCACCATGTCGCCGCCCGACGTCTTGATGAAATCCTTCTTGCGGTCGGTGATGAGGAGAAATCCGTCTTCATCGATCTGACCGATGTCGCCGGTATGGAGCCAGCCATCGGCCAGCGCCCGCGCCGAGGCTTCGGGATCGTTCCAATAGCCCTTCATCACGTTCTCGCCGCGCACCAGGATCTCGCCGTCGGGCGCGAAGCCCAGCTCGACCCCAGCCACCGGCGGCCCAACGGTATGAATCTTGATATGGTCGGGCGGATTGGCGCTGATGACCGGCGCCGCCTCGGTCTGGCCGTAGCCCTGCAGCAGGCGCAATCCCAGCGCCAGGAAGAACCGGCCGATTTCCGGATTGAGCGCCGAGCCGCCCGACACCATCGCCTTGAGCCTGCCGCCGAACCGCGCCTGCAATTTGCGCCGCACCAGGACATCGAGCAGCTTGTCGAGCGCGCGCTCGGCGAGGCTCAGGCTCGCCGGATCGTCGTAGCGCTTGCGCCCGAGTTCGAGCGCCTTGAAGAACAGCTTCGACTTTAAGTCGCCGTCGCGCTCCATTGCGCGCAGGATGCGCTGGTGGAACGTCTCGTAGAGCCGCGGCACCGCGGTCATGATCGTCGGCCGCACCTCGACCAGATTGTTGGCGAGGCTGTCGGCGCCCTCGGCGAAGTAGATCTCCGCGCCGAGCGAGATGGGAAACATCATGCCTGCCGTATGCTCGTAGGAATGCGACAGCGGCAGGAACGAGAGGAAGATTTCGTGGCCGAGACCCAATTTCCGCAGCAGCCCATGGGCCGAATGGCAATTGGCGAGCACGTTGCCGTGCGTCGTCATCACGCCCTTGGGCGCGCCGCCGGTGCCGGAGGTATAGATCAGGCAGGCGATGTCGCCGCGCTCGATCCGCCGCACCTCGTCCATTCCGTCGCCCGGCCGTGCCGCGCCCAACTCGAGCACCGCGTGCCACGAGCGCAGCTCGACGGGCGACGCCTGGCCTTCCGCCGGCGGCTCGATGACGATGACTTTCGACACGCTCGGCACCTGCGCCGCCGCCGGCAGCACGCGGGTCGCCAAGGGGGCGGTGGAGACGAGCGCGATCTTGGCCGCGCAATCCGCCATGACGTGGCGATAATCCTCGACCGTGTGCGTGATATAGGCCGGAACGGTGATGCCGCCCGCCGTCATGATGGCGAGATCGGCGATCACCCATTCGGGGCGGTTCTCGGACACCAGCACGGCGCGGTCGCCGCGCTCGAGACCAAGGGCGCGCAGGCCCTTGGCGAGGTTGGTGACCTGCGTTGCGGCCTGGTGCCAGGTCACGGGCTGGTATTGGCCGGCCCGCTTTGCCCAGAGGAAGGGGCGGTCGCCCTGCCTGGCCGCCTCGGCGAAGAACATCGCGGCAAGGTTGCGACAGCTATGGTAGTCCATCATCCCCTTCGCGCCGGTTCGAGCCGAAATACAGGGCTTACGGCTTGGCGTCAATTTCCGGCTCACTACTTATAAGATAAGACAGCGTAACAAGGATCAGTTGATGGACGAGGCAAGAATCAGCGGCACGGCATTGACCCAGCCCGAGCTCGGCGCTCTGCCGCGCTGGGATCTGACCGACCTTTACCCGGCACCCGACAGCCCGCTGCTCGAGCGCGACCTCCAGACCGCCGCCGAGGGCGCGCAGCGCTTCCATGCCGCCTATGAGGGCAAGCTGGCCGGCTTTCACGGCACCGAGCTCGGTCATGCCGTCGCCGAATTCGAGCGGATTCAGGAGCTGCTCGGCCGCATCCTCAGCTACGCCTCGCTGCGCTACGCCGCCGACCAAAGCGATCCCGAGACCGGCCGCTTCTTCCAGAACATCCAGGAAAAGGCGAACGAGATATCGACGCAGCTGCTGTTTTTCGGGCTGGAGCTCAACCGGCTCGACGATGCGGCCCTGGCGGAGAAGATGAAGGCGCCGGAGCTGGCGCATTACGCGCCATGGCTGCGCGACCTGCGCTCGTTCCGGCCGCACCAGCTTGCCGACGAGTTGGAGAAGTTGCTGCACGAGAAATCGGTCGCCGGAGCCGCCGCCTGGACGCGCTTATTCGACGAGACCAATGCCGCACTGCGCTTTTCGGTGGGCGGCAAGGAATTGGGCGCCCCCGAGGCGCTGCACCTGCTTTCCGATTCCGACGCGAAATTGCGGCACGAGGCGGCCAAGGCGATCGGCAAGGTCTATGGCGCCAATGCGCGGCTCTTCGCCCTGGTCACCAATACGCTGGTCAAGGACAAGGAGATCGAGGACCGCTGGCGCGGCTTCAAGCGGCCGATCTCGTCGCGCAACCTCGCCAATTTCGTCGAGGACGAGGTGGTCGACGCCTTGATCGCGGCGGTGCGCGCCGCTTATCCGTCGTTGTCGCATCGCTATTACCGGCTCAAGGCGAAATGGCTGGGCATCGAGATGCTGCCCTATTGGGACCGCAACGCGCCGCTGCCCGGCGACGACGACCGGCTGGTGCCCTGGCCCGAGGCGGAGCGTATCGTGCTCGAGGCCTATGGCGCCTTCTCGCCCGACATGGCGGCGATCGGCCGGCGATTCTTCGAGCATGGCTGGATCGACGCGCCGGTGCAGCCGGGCAAGGCGCCCGGCGCCTTCGCCCATCCGACCGTGCCGAGCGCGCATCCCTATCTGCTGCTCAACTACCTCGGCCGCACGCGCGACGTGATGACGCTGGCGCATGAGCTGGGCCACGGCGTCCACCAGGTGCTGGCGGGGCCGCGCGGCGCGCTGATGGCGGATACGCCGCTGACCCTCGCCGAGACCGCGTCGGTGTTCGGCGAGATGCTGACCTTCCAGGCGCTGCTCAAGGCCGAAGGCGATCCCAAGCGGCGCAAGATCATGCTCGCCGGCAAGGTCGAGGACATGCTCAACACGGTGGCGCGGCAGATCGCCTTCGTCACGTTCGAGAGCCGAATCCATGACGAACGCCGCCAGGGCGAGCTGACCGCCGACCGCATCGGCGAAATCTGGCTGGATGTTCAAAGGGAGAGTCTCGGCCCGGCAATTCGTTTCGAGGACGAGTACCGCAATTACTGGGCCTACATCCCGCATTTCGTCCATACGCCGTTCTACGTCTACGCCTATGCCTTCGGCGACTGCCTGGTGAATTCGCTCTATGCCGTCTATCAGGGGGCGGAGCGCGGCTTCGCCGAGAAATATCTCGACATGCTCCGCGCCGGCGGGACCAAGCGCCACAAGGAATTGCTGGCGCCCTTCGGCCTCGACGCCTCGGACCCGAAATTCTGGCAGAAGGGCCTGTCCGTCATTTCCGGCTTCATCGACCAGCTCGAGGCGATGGCCTAGGCCAGCCCGAGGAAGCGCCGCGCGTTGCCGGCGTGCAGGTCGCCGATCTCCTTGGCGCCGAGGCCGAGCGCCGCGATGTCCCGGAGCGGCTCCTTCTCGTGGATCTCGAAGGGATAGTCGGTGCCGATGCAGAGCTGCGTCGCGCCGAAAATCTCGATCAGGAATTTCAGCGTCTTCGCGTCGTAGACCAGCGTGTCGTAATAGAGCCGGCGCGCGATGGCGCGCGGCTCGGCCGTCACCTGCTGCTTCAGCCCGGCCATCATCTCGAGCCCGGCCAGAAGCCGCGGCAGGATGAGGGCGAAGACGCCGCCGCCATGGCTGAAGCAGAGCCGGAGATCGGGATGCTTTTGTAGCGTGCCGCCGGTGATCAGCGACGAAATCGCGAAGGACGTCTCGCAGGGAAACGCCAGCAGCGCGGGCAGCCGCGGTGGGCCGACGATGCGGTCGATGCCCGACGGGTGCAGCGCATGAACGAAGATCGCCGCGCCGAGTTTCTCGGCGGCGGCGAAGAACGGCTCGAATTTCGGGTCGCCGATGATCGCACCGTTGACGTTGCTGCCGATCTCGACGCCGCGGAAGCCGTCGCGCATGAGATTTTCCAGCTCGCGCGTCGCCAGATCGGGATCCTGCAGCGGCACCATGCCGAGCCCGGCGAAGCGGCTGGCGCCGCGCGCCACCATCGCGCCGATCGTATCGTTGACGTGCCGGGCGAAGGCGAGGCCGTCCGCCGCCGGGAACCAATAGGAGAGGAGCTCCGGCATCGGCGACAGGACCTGGCAGCCGATGCCCATGCGGTCCATCGCCTCGATGCGCCGCGCCGCGTCCCAGCATTCGTCGCTCACGGTGCGGAAATTCTTGCCGGCGATCATCACCTGCTTGTGATGGCAGTCGGAGGCCGCCGCCATCTGCGGCCAGCGCGCCGGATCGTGCCGGCCGGCATAGGCCGGGATGTCGCCCGGCACGATATGGGTGTGAATATCGATCGCGGCGCCTGGCATCGTCTTCCTCCCTCGAGCCGCGCGAGATTGGCGGGAACGCCGCGGCCTCGCCAGGGGTTTTTGTCGGCATGATGCGATTCTTCGCCGTGGACAGGGTGCGGCCAGCCGTCGACACTGGCCGCGTGCCGCCCGCCCCTTCCGCGCCGCCCCTGGAAATCTGATGGCCGACAGGAACAGCCTGCCGCGCCGCGTGCAGCGCTATGCCCGCGTTTCGACCGCGATGGGCGGTCTTGCCGCGCGGCTTGCGGGCAAGCGCTATCTCGGCTTGAAGCTCGACCAGACGCGCCACGCCGCCGATCTCAAATCGGCGCTGGGCAACATCAAGGGGCCGCTGATGAAGGTGGCGCAGCTCCTCGCCACGCTGCCCGACGCGCTGCCCGAGGAATACGCCGCCGAGCTGGCCGGGCTGCAATCGAACGCGCCGCCGATGGGCTGGCCCTTCGTCAAGCGCCGCATGGCGAGCGAGCTCGGCCCCGACTGGCTAAAGAAGTTCAAGAGCTTCACGCCGGAGGCGGCGCACGCCGCGTCGCTGGGCCAGGTGCACCATGCGACCGGCTTTGACGGCAAGGAGCTCGCCTGCAAGCTGCAATATCCCGACATGGCCTCGGCGGTCGAGGCCGATTTGATGCAGTTGAAGCTGGTGCTGGCGCTGTTCGAGCGCTACGACCGCTCGATCTCGACCGCCGATATCCAGCAGGAGATCGGCGCCCGGCTGCGCGAGGAGCTGGACTACCGGCGCGAGGCTTCGCACATGCGCCTCTTCGGCGCCATGCTCGCCAAGGAGGACGAGGTCCAGGTGCCGGAATACGTCGAGACCCTGTCGACCGGGCGGCTTCTGACCATGACCTGGCTCGACGGCCGGCCGTTCGTCGAGGCCGCGGCCGACGGGTCGCTCGCGGCGCGCAATGCCATCGCGCGCAACATGTTCCGCGCCTGGTACGTGCCGCTCTATTTCTACGGCGTCATCCACGGCGATCCGCATCTCGGCAATTACACCATCCGCCGAGACAGCGGCGTCAATCTGCTGGATTACGGCTGCATCCGGATTTTTCCGCCGTCATTCGTGCGCGGCGTCATCGATCTCTATCACGCGCTCGACCGCGAGGACGAGGAGCTCGCGGTCTCGGCCTACGAGATCTGGGGTTTCAATAATCTATCGCGCGAGATGATCGCGACGCTCAACAACTGGGCGCGCTACGTCTATGCGCCGCTGCTGGACGACCGCAAGCGGCGCATCCAGGAGCACGGCTCCTCGACCTACGGCCGCGAGGTGGCGGAAACCGTCCATCGCGATATCCGCCGGCTGGGCGGCGTCAAGCCGCCGCGCGAATTCGTGTTCATGGATCGGGCGGCGGTGGGGCTGGGCTCGGTCTTCCTGCGGCTCAAGGCCGAGATCAATTGGCACCGCATGTTCCACGAGCTGATCGACGATTTCGACGAGAAGAAGCTCGCGGCGCGCCAGAAGAAGGCGCTCGAAGCCGCCGGGGTGAAGGCCTCGACGCCTAGCTGACGACGCGCAGGTGGGCGTTCTTCAGCTCGCCGCGCTCGGTCAAAAGCTTGTCGAAATAAGCGATGGTCTTCTGCAACCCGTTCTCGAGCGGCACGCGCGGCTGCCAGCCGAGCACTTCCTTGGCGCGGGTGATGTCCGGGCAGCGCTGCACGGGATCGTCGACCGGCAGCGGCCGGAATTCGAGCTTGGAGCGCGAGCCGGTCATGGCGATGATCTTCTCCGCCAACTCGCGCACTGTGGTCTCGACGGGGTTGCCGAGATTGATCGGGCCGGTGATGGAATCCGGCGTGTTCATCAGCCGCACGAAGCCGTCGATCAGATCGTCGACATAGCAGAAGGCCCTTATCTGGTTGCCTTCGCCATAGACCGTGATCGATTCGCCCTTCAGCGCCTGGACAATGAAGTTCGAGACGACGCGGCCGTCATTCGGGTGCATGCGGGGCCCGTAGGTATTGAAGATGCGCGCGACCTTGATGCGCAGCTTGTGCTGCCGGAGATAGTCGAAGAACAGCGTCTCGGCGCAGCGCTTGCCCTCGTCGTAGCAGGCGCGCGGCCCCAGCGTGTTG
>DASRKX010000051.1:0-26172 GCA_035648735.1 Allostellaceae bacterium | reverse complement strand
GCGCGCCATCGAGCTCGCCTGGAATCTCCTCACCGGGGAATTCAAGCTGCCGAAGGACAAGCTGCTGATCACCGTCTTCGCCGAGGACGAGGATGCGGCGAAGCTGTGGAAGAAAGTCACCGGCTTCGACGACAGGAAGATCATCCGCGTCGCCACATCCGATAATTTCTGGGCGATGGGCGAGACCGGCCCGTGCGGCCCGTGCTCCGAGATTTTCTACGATCACGGCGCGGCGGTTCCGGGCGGCCCGCCGGGCAGCGCCGATGCCGAGGGCGACCGCTTCGTCGAGATCTGGAACCTCGTCTTCATGCAATACGAGCAGGTGACGAAGGAACAGCGCGTGGCGCTGCCGCGCCCGTCGATCGACACCGGCATGGGGCTCGAGCGGATCGCCGCCGTGCTGCAGGGCAAGCACGACAATTACGACACCGACATCCTGCGCGCGCTGATCGTCGCCTCGGCGGAAACGTCCCATGTCGCGGCCGACGGCAAGCAGGCGGTGTCGCACCGCGTCATCGCCGACCATCTGCGCGCGTCGTCGTTCCTCATCGCCGACGGCGTGCTGCCGTCGAAGGAGGGCCGCGGCTACGTGCTGCGCCGCATCATGCGCCGCGCCATGCGCCACGCGCATCTCCTCGGCACCGCCGAGCCGCTGATGTGGCGGCTCGTTCCCACGCTGGTCAGGCAGATGGGCCAGGCCTATCCCGAATTGGCGCGCGCCGAGGCGCTCATCACCGAGACGCTGAAGCTCGAGGAAACCGGGTTCCGCGAAACCCTGGCGCGCGGCTTGAAGCTTCTCGAGGAGGAAGAGGCACGCCTGGCCAAGGGCGCCGCCTTTCCCGGCGAGGCCGCCTTCAGGCTCTACGACACTTTCGGCTTTCCGCTGGATTTGACTGAGGACGTGCTGCGCGGCCGCGGCCGCAAGATCGCGATCAAGGATTTCGACGCGGCGATGGCGCGCCAGCGCGCCGAGGCGCGCAAATCCTGGGTCGGCTCGGGCGAGGCGGCGACCGGGGAGATCTGGCTGGCGCTGCGCGACGAGCTGGGCGCCACCGAATTCCTGGGCTATGACGCGCATGAGGCCGAAGGCACCATTGTCGCCATCGTCCAGGACGGCAAGCGCGTGGATTCGGTCAAGGCCGGCGGCGCGGCCGCCATCCTGGTCAACCAGACGCCGTTCTACGGCGAATCCGGCGGCCAGATGGGCGACACCGGCAGCCTGTTCTCCGCCAAGGGCGGCGAATTCGCGGTCTCCGACACGCACAGGCGCGCCGGCGATCTCATCGTCCATGACGGCAAGATGGCGCATGGCGCGCTGCAGCGGGGCGACATCGTCGAGTTGCGCGTCGACGAGGGGCGGCGCAACCGCCTGCGCGCCAATCATTCGGTCACGCATCTGCTGCATCAGGCGCTGCGCCGGCGCCTCGGCGAGCATGTCACGCAAAAGGGCTCGCTCGTGGCGCCCGAGCGCCTGCGCTTCGATTTCTCGCAAGCCAAGCCGCTCACGCCCGACGATGTGGCGGCGATCGAAAGCGAGGTCAATGCCCGCATCCGCCAGAACGCCGAGGTGCGCACGCGGCTGATGACGCCCGATTTGGCGGTGAAGGAAGGCGCCCTGGCGCTGTTCGGCGAGAAATACGGCGACGAGGTGCGCGTCGTGTCGATGGGTGAAGACGAAGATGCGGAGGGCTCGACGCCCAAGCATTTCTCGGTCGAGCTTTGCGGCGGCACGCATGTGGCGCGGACCGGCGATATCGGCTTCTTCAAGATATCCTCCGAAAGCGCGGTCGCCTCGGGCGTGCGGCGCATCGAGGCGCTGACCGGCGCCGCGGCGGAAAGCTTCGTCGCCGGCGAGGAAAACCTGCTGCGCCAGGCGGCATCCTCGCTCAAGACCGCGTCCGGCGAATTACCGGCGCGGCTCGCCGCGCTTTTGGAAGAGCGCAAGAAGCTCGAGCGCGACTTGTCCGATGCGCGCCGCGCCGCGGCGCTGGCCGGGTCGAGCGACGGCGGTCCGCGCCAGGACCAAGGCGGCGGCGCCAAGGATTTCGGCGGCGTCAAATTCGCCGCGCGCGCGCTCGACGGCGTGCCGGCCAAGGAGCTGAAGAGCCTCGTCGACGCGATGAAGCGCGATCTCGGCTCGGGCATCGTCGCATTGGTCGCGCGCGAGGAGGGCAAGGCGTCGCTCGTCGTCGGCGTGACCGACGATCTGGTGACGCGCTTCGACGCCGTCGAGCTGGTCAAGCTCGGCGCCGCGGCCTTGGGCGGCAAGGGCGGCGGCGGCCGGCCCGACATGGCGCAGGCCGGCGGTCCCGATGTGGCTCAGGCCGAGGCGGCGCTCGCCGCCATCGAGCGCGCGGTCGCGGAAAAGGCGCAGGCCGCCGCTTAGCGGCTAGGGCTGCGGCGGCCGCGCCAGGAACAGCACATCGCCTTGGCGCGGCGCGGTGATCGGAATGAGGTCACGCGTCACGCCGGTTTCGAACGCGGCATAGCCGAGATCGGTCAGCATCCGCCACAATCCGTCGACGCTGCCGCCGGCGCGTGCCAGATGCTCGCCGTTGAGCTCGATCAGCAGCGCCGGCTTGAAGCGCGCCAGCGTGCCGCTTCCGCCTTCGAGCATGCGCTGCTCGAAGCCCTCGATATCCGCCTTGATGAAATCGAGCCGCCCGAGCCCGAGCGCCGCGACCGCCTGGTCGATGGTGGCGATGGCCACCAGCTCGGATTCGCCGTGCCGCGATGCAGCGCCGAGATGCGCGAGACCGAAGCCATAGCTGCCTGATGCCTTGACCGGAATGTTGAGCAGCGCGACGCCGCCCCGGTCGCCGAGGCCGAAGGGCAGGATGGCGACGTTCCTCAGGCGGTTGAGCCGCAGCGCGATGCGCAGGATGCGCCGCGCGTAGCTTTGCGGCTCGAAGGCGTAGACGAAGCCGTTTGGCGCCAGCCTGGCGAACAGCTTCGCGTATTGCCCGGCATGCGCGCCGACGTCGAAGACGATCGAATCCGCGGGCAATACCCGCCGCAGCAGCGGCAGCAGCGCGCGGTGATGCTGCTTGAAGATCGCCTTGAACAAATGGGCGAAAAAGCCCGGCGGGAAGCGGCCCCGATAGTAGCCGCGGTCGGCGCCGGCCGCGTTCACGCCATCGCCCGCTTCAGCCGGGCGTCGAGCCGGTCGAGGAAGGGAACGGTGTTGAGGAACGGCGTCTTATGGCTGATGAGTATTGCCAAATCCTTGGTCATCTCGCCCGCCTCGACCGCCTGGACGCACACCTTCTCCAGGGTCTCGGCGAAGCGCCTCACCTCGGGCGTCTTGTCGAACTCGCCGCGATACCACAGGCCCCGCGTCCAGGCGTAGATCGAGGCGATCGGGTTGGTCGAGGTCTCCTTGCCTTGCTGGTGCAGGCGGTAGTGGCGCGTCACCGTGCCGTGCGCCGCTTCGGCCTCGACCGTCTTGCCGTCGGGCGTCATCAGCACCGAGGTCATCAGCCCGAGCGAGCCGTAGCCCTGCGCCAGCGTGTCGGACTGCACGTCGCCGTCGTAGTTCTTGCACGCCCAGACGAAATTGCCGCTCCATTTCAGCGCCGACGCCACCATGTCGTCGATCAGGCGGTGCTCGTAGGTGATGTTCTTCGCCTTGAACTTGGCGGCGAATTCCTTGTCGAAGATTTCCTCGAACAAATCCTTGAAGCGGCCGTCATAGACTTTCAGGATGGTGTTCTTGGTCGAGAGATAGACCGGCCAACCGCGCTGCAACCCGTAATTCATGCAGGCGCGGGCGAAGCCGCGGATCGATTCGTCGAGGTTGTACATGCCGAGCGCCACGCCGGGCTCGGGGAAATCGAACACGTCGTAGGTCACCGGCTTGCCGCCGCCCGACGGCGTGAAGGTCATGGTCAGCTTGCCCGGGCCTGGCACCTTGAAGTCGGTGGCGCGGTACTGGTCGCCATAGGCGTGGCGGCCGATGACGATCGGCGCCGTCCAGCCCGGCACCAGTCGCGGCACGTTCCTGATGACGATCGGCTCGCGGAAGATGGTGCCGCCGAGAATGTTGCGGATCGTCCCGTTCGGCGAGCGATACATCTTCTTGAGGTTGAATTCCTTCACCCGGTCCTCGTCGGGGGTGATCGTCGCGCATTTGACGGCGACGGCGTATTTCCGGGTCGCGTTGGCCGCGTCGATGGTGACCTGGTCGTCGGTCGCGTCGCGATGCTCCATCCCGAGGTCGTAGTATTTTAGGTCGATGTCGAGATAGGGCAGGATCAGCTTGTCCTTGATGAACTTCCAGATGATGCGCGTCATCTCGTCGCCGTCCATCTCGACGACGGGGTTGGCGACCTTGATTTTGTTCATGTCCGACGGGCCTTTTCGAGGGTCTGGCGCGGCCAAGACAAGGCCCGGCGCGCGGCGGGCGCGAAGATAGCATGGGCCCCCGGCCGCGCAAGCGGCCTTACGTCACAGGTCGCCGCGCAAGGTCAGAGCAACCGGGTGTCCGCTTTGATCGGCTGCGGTGCTTCGCGCATCGCCGCCGCCAGATCCTCGACCCGCGACAGGACGCGATAGAGACCGCGCGCGTCGCGCCCGGCGAAGCCCTCGTCGATGGCATGGTCGAAAAGGCGCAGCAGCGGCGTCCAATAACCCTCGACGTCGATGATGAAGATCGGCTTGTCGTGCAATCCCAACTGCTTCCAGGTGATGACTTCGAGCATCTCCTCGAGCGTGCCGAGCCCGCCCGGCAGGATGGCGAAGGCGTCGGCTAGCTCGGCCATCTGGCGCTTGCGCTCGTGCATGTCGTCGACGACGCGAAGCTCGGTGAGGCCGGCATGGCCGATCTCGCGGTCGTGCAAATGGTCGGGGATGATGCCGGTCACCTCGCCGCCCGCCTTGAGGGCGGCATCGGCCAAGAGACCCATCAGGCCGATCCGGCCGCCGCCATAGACCAGGCCGATCTTGTGCTCGCCCAAGAGGCCGCCGAGCCGAATCGCCGCCGCGCGATAGGCCTCGGCGACCTTGCCGGAGGAGCCGCAATAGACGCAGAGGCGCTTCACCGTCGCCATTTTTTGTTCCCTCTATCCCGCCGAATTCCCGCCGCGCGGCGCGCAGCATGAACCGAAGTCGCGTGCCTGTCCAAGTGTCGGCCAATTTGACGCCGGCGCCTCCGCCGCGACCGCGTTTCCGCTTAGGCCGTTGATTTTCTTCGCCTTCCGTTCCGCGGCACGGAGCTTGCTATGTGAGTGCCGAGGAATTGGATAAGCCCGATTAACCAAAAAAGGCAAAACGCCATGAAGCCCGTTCATCTGTACCTTCTCGTTGCCGCGTCCGGCGCGATCGGCCTGCTATGGCTGAGCATCTCGCCAAGCGCTCTTCCGTCCGAGCCCGTGCTCGGCGGCGTGCTAGCGCTGTCGTTGGCCGGCATCGCGCTGGTCTCCTTCGGCGCGGTGTCGACCCGTCACGTCGATCATCTGGCCCGTGCCCGGCGCATCCTGCCGAATCCGGCCGGGCCGCCCTTGCCGGTCCTGGTGCAGCCGCCGGCGCCGCCGCAACCGCGTCCGAGCGCGGAGATCATTTCCTTCGGCCGGTATCGCCGCACCTTCGAAGTTGTTGGCGATACGCCGGAGCTGCCGGCGATGATCGAAGCCGAGCTCAATCGCCAGATGCTGCGCCGCGCCGAGCGTGTCATGGCGCCGCACTTTCCGCTCGACGGCCGCTGAGATGGCGCGCGCCTCAAAGCACCGCGCCGGGAAACAGCGCACGTCCCTGGCGGTCCTCGATCTCGACGACCCAGAGATCGGGATCGCGCTGGACCTGACGGGCGATGTATTCGTCGGCGATCTTCTCCTCGACCAGCGCTTCGCCGGTTGCCCGGAGCCAAGCGCGTTCTCCGTCTTTGCCGCGGGTCTGCGCGAGTACGGTGCAACCGAGATCGAGCCGATTGATCTTGACCAGGATGGTGCCGGCGTCCTCGTCGCCGCGCCGCGCCACCGTCACCGGAATCGCCTGAAGCACGCCTAGGCGTATCGCCGCCTGCACCCTCAGCTTGGTCTTGAGCCGCGCTTCTTCCAAGCGCGGCTCAGGCCGGTTTGGGGAAGTTGATCTCGATCATCACGCCGTTGGGATCGGGGAAGAAGATCTGCTGCACGCCGGCGCCGGGCGGATCGCGATCCTCGAAGCGGATGCCGAGCGACATGAAATGTCGGCGCATCTTGCCGAAATCCTGCCCCAGGAAAGCGACATGGTCGAAATTGCCGGTGTGCTCGCCGTTGGCGCCGGCGCCGATGGCGCCGCTGTCCGGCACCAGATGCACCACCGGCTGCTCGCCGCAATAAAGCCAATAGCCGGGAAAGGCGAGGGGCGGCCGCCAGCCCGCCTTGAGGCCGAGCACCTTCTCGTAGAAATCCTTCGTCCCCTCCATGTCCTGGGTGCGGACGGTGACGTGGTTGAGCTGCGTCAATGGCATGGCCGGTTCTCCCGTGCCCATCCTAGCGCAGGCGAGGGCCCGGCGGCAAAAGGCCGAGCAGCCGCTTCGCCGCGCCGGCGGCGGCTTCACGCCAGGCCAGCAGGCGGCCCGCGGGCGTGCGCGGGTTGAAGGCGACGAGGCCCCAGCGCTCGCGCCGCTGCGACAGCCAGAGCTTTTTATAAGGATCGTCGCCGCGGCCGAGATCGACCTCGCGCGGCCGGTCGTTTTCCAGCACGCGCTCCATCATGCGCATGCTGAGAATGGTGCCGACCGAGAGATCGTCGAAGCGGCGATCATGCGCCAGCTTGTAGATGGTGGCGCGGCCGTCCCACAGGATCCAGCATTGCGTCGCCGCCGGTTCGCCGTCGAGTTTGAGAATGCCGAGGCGGAGCGCGCCGGCTTCCGCCGCGGCGCGGATAAGATGAGGCATGAATTCGGGGAACGGCTCGCTCTCCTGCCAGCTCGCGGCGTAGATGCGCTGGTAATCGTCGACGCCTTGCTCGATGCGCGCCGCGTCGTCGTGGAAGTCGAGCGTCATGCGGCCCGCGGATTCGAGCTTGCGGTTCTTACGCTGCCAGGTGTTGCGCAAGCTGGCCGGGCGGGCCGCGACGTAGCGGTCGAAATCCATGCCTGCGGTGTTCTCGAACCAGGTGCCGCTGTCGAAATAGCGGTGCACGGCGAAGCCGGTGCGGCGGAACGCGGATTCCAGCGCGGCGAAGCCCGGATCGGCCGGATCGAGCCCGGGGAGACGAACCGCCTCGATGCCGTCGGCGGATATTTCGCGCGCGATCTCGTCAAGCGCCTGAGGTAACGCGGCGGCATCGCCGTAAATCGGCCCGTGCTCGGTGCTGTAATAATTGGCGAGACCGGCAAGCCGCCGCGCGCCCGGCCCCGGCATTCGGCAGGCCAGCGCGCCGCGCGCCGCGCCATCGACGTAGAGGCGCGGGACATTGCCCTTGTCGGTTCCGTAACGCGCGAGGACGTGATACCAGATCGGCAGCGCGAAGAAGCTGCGCGCCGCCGCGCGCGCGAACAGCGCGGCGACGGGCCGCGGCAGGTGATTGAAATCGGGATCGTCCAGGGCGGCCATCGGATGCAGGATTTCCTTCGCCGTTCAAACTCGCACAAGCGCCGCGCCGGCGGAAGGACGCGCCCGATTCGCATTGCGACTCGGCGGGCGGGGTAGGGCGGCATGAACGCTCCCCTTGGCCTGACGGTGACGCCGCTCGAATCGGCCGAGGCGTTGGCGAACGAATGGCGACAAGCGGCGGCAAGCTGGCCGCGCTCCTTCTTCCTTTCCTGGGACTGGATCGGCACCTGGCTCGCGACGCTGCCCCCCGGTCTGCCGCTGTTCGTCGCCCGGATGCGGCGCGGCGGCGATCCCGTCGGCCTGGCATTGCTCGGCGTCGCCGACAGCCGGCAGCTTCTGCGCGCGCCGGTGCGCAGCATCAACCTCAACGCCACCGGCGACGAGGGATTCGATTGCATCGCCGTCGAGCATAACGGCTTCCTCTGCGCGCCGGCCGACGATGCCGCATTCATGGCGGCGCTCGGCGACCGGTTCGTCGCCGATGACGGCCGCATCGCCGATCAGCTCAACCTGCCCGGCGTCGGCCAGACCTTATCGCTGCCCTTCATCGACCGGAACGGCTTGCTGCACAGCACCAAGGCGCAGCAGGGCTTCACCGTCGATCTCGCCCGGGTCGCCGAGGCGGGCGGCGATTTCGCGTCGCTGCTTTCGGCCAATGGCCGCCAGCAGCTGCGCCGCACGTTGCGCAATTTCGAACAGGAAGGCGCGGTCGAGATCTCCGCCGCGCGCGACACGGCGGAGGCGCTGCGCTTCTTCGACGCCATGAAGGCGCTGCACATCGCTTCCTGGGCGCGGCGCCGGCAACGCCATGCTTTCGCCGCGCCCTATTTCGAGCGCTTCCACCGCGCGCTGATCTCGCGCGTCTTCGCCGCGGGATCGATCCAGCTGCTGCGCGTTGCCGTCGCCGGCAGGGATGTGGGCTATCTTTATAATTTCCGGCAGGACGGTCGCATCTACGCCTATCAAAGCGGCCTCGACGATGCCGACCGCAAGCGCCGGCCCGGCGTGCTGAGTCACGCGATGGCCATCCGCTTCAATGCGCTGAACGGCGACAAAATCTATGATTTCCTCGCCGGCGAGAACCAATTGAAGGCAAGCTTCGCCGATTCAACCTATCCGATCGCCTGGCAAGTGGTTCGCCTGCCGCGCCTTAAATACCGCCTCGAATCCGCGGCGCGCCACCTGAAGCAGCGCCTGCTCGGTTAGACCCCAGCGCCGCGATCGCCTGCTCGGCGGCTTCGGCCGCCGAGAAATAGGCGCCGTGCGCCGTGCCGAAATGCGCCAGCGAGCAGGCCTCGCCGGCGAAGAACAGCCGGCCGTCGATGGGTGCCGCCAGGGTCTTGCGGTCGTCGGCGTGGCCCGGCCGCGCCATCGAATAGGCGCCGCGCGAAAACGGATCGGCGGCCCAGGCGGAATGCGCGATGGGTGTCAGGCACCGGGCGACATCCGCGCCGAGCAATCCGGCAAGCTCGCGCCGCGCGAAATCGACCATGCTGGCGGCGCCGTCCCGCTCGAAACGCGCCGCCAGATGGCCGCCGAAGAAACCCTCGATCGCCGGCCAGCCATGCGGCCGGATCTGGTAGCTGCCGGTCTCGGCGGTGTCGATGGCGCCGATCAGATGACGGTCGGTCTGTTCCTTGAGCGTGCCGGGCGGACCCTCGATGCGCAGGAATAGTTTATTCACGACCCCAAGAGGCAATCCCCCGGCGGCGGAAATCTTATCGGGCAGCGCCGGCGAAAAACGCACCGCCTCGGCGGCGATGACGTTGGTCGGCAGCGTCACGATGACGGCGCGCGCCGAGAGCTCGCCCCGGTTGGTGACGACATTGATGCGCTTGCCGCCATGGTCGATGCGCTCGACGACGGTGCCGAGTTGCGCCGGCAGATCGGCCCCGGCCTTGGCGAGAAGCGTGCCGTAGCCCTCGATGACGCGCCAATTGACGTTGGTGGGGTCGTAGCGTCCGTAATCCTTCACCGAGACGTCGTCGAGCTCGGCGCCGTTGGCCCAGTTGCTGATGGCGCGAAGCAGGGCGTTCCACTTGCCGCCGGGCTCGAGCAGCGCGGCCGCCGGCCGGTCGACCGACTCTTCCGCCGCGCGGTCGAGGCGGTCGTAGAATGCCGCCATATTCTGCCGCCATTCCTCCTGCGCCGCCTTGCCCTGGAGCCAGGCGACGCGCTGGCCCCAATCCGGCAGTCGCTCGTCGACGGTGAGGCCGGCGTCGCGCGCGAGCCGGGTCCACGGGTTGATGTCGGCCGAATGGAGCCACTCGCAGCCGAGATCGACGCCGAAACCCAAGCCGCTCGGCACGGTGTGGCCGCGCCCGCCCAGCCGGTCGCGCGCCTCGAGCATGACGACGCGCAGCCCCGCCGCCGCCAGAAGCCGCGTCGCGGCGATGCCCGCCGCGCCCGCGCCCACCACCGCGACATCGTATTCGCCGCCGCTTTCCGTTATCGTCGAAGGCATCGTCGTCATATCCCGGTCATTAAAGCCAACAGCCACCATCATGCTCGATCCCGCGACGGTCGCCGAATTCATCCGCCGCACCACCCGCAGCGTCATACTGCCGCGTTTCCGGATGCTCAAGCGAGAGGACATTCGCGAGAAGGCGCCGGGCAATCTGGTGACGATTGCCGACACCGAGGCCGAGCGCGAGCTGACGCGGCTTTTGACCGCGGCGTCACCCGGGACATCGGTGCTCGGCGAGGAGGCCGCTTTCGCGGATGCGGATCTGCTGGCGCGCACCGATTACCAGGGGCCGCTGTGGATCATCGACCCGATCGACGGCACGCATAATTTCGCCCATGGCGATCCGAATTTCGCGGTCATGGTCGCCTATATGGAAAAGGGCAAGTCGCGCGCCGGCTGGATCTACGATCCGGTCGGCGACCGCCTGGTCCACGCCGTTGCCGGCGGCGGCGCCTGGTCGGGGGAACGCCGTCTTCGGCTGTCATCGTCGCCGGGCCGGCTGTTCGGTTCGGCCTATGGACGGGCCGCCTCCGGCCAGCGCGCGGAGAAGGCGCTGGCGCGCGGCGGCGACATCGGCGTGCGGAATCGCGGCTGCTGCGGCGTCGAATATCTCGACATCGCGCTCGGCGAGGCGGATTTCTCGCTTCATTCGCGCTCGCTGCCGTGGGATCACGCGGCGGGGATGCTGATCACCGCTGAGCTCGGCGGCAAGGCCGGCTTTCTCGACGGCTCGCCGTACGACCCGCGGATTCACGACCGGGCGGTTCTGGCGGCGGGCAGCGCCGAGGGCTGGCGACGCGTGCACGACATCGTCGTGGCGCCGGCGAAAGGCGCGGCATGAGCGGCACGGCCGGCGACATGAAAGGCAAGACCGTCGTCATCACCGGCGTCACCTCCGGCATCGGCCGCGTCGCGACGGAGCGCGTGGCGGCGCTGGGCGCCCGGCTGGTGCTGGTCGCGCGCAACCGCGTCAAGGGCGCGGCGTTTCTCGGCAATCTCCGCGCCGACCATCCGGGAATCGACGTGCAGATCCATTACGCCGATCTGTCGAGCCTGACCGAAATCCTGCGGCTGGCGCCGGCGCTGCTGCATGCCGCGCCGCGGATCGACGTGCTGCTCAACAACGCGGGCGCCATCTTCAACCGGCGTGAAATCACCGAGGACGGGCTCGAGCGCACCTTCGCGCTCAATCACATGGGCTATTTCCTGCTGACCAATCTGCTGCTCGACCGGCTCAAGGCCAGCGCGCCGTCGCGCATCGTCAGCGTCGCGTCGGAGGCCCATCGCGGCGTCAGCCTGGACTTCGACGACCTGCAGATTCAGCGCGGCTATGGCGGCTGGCTCGCCTACCGGCGTTCCAAACTGGCCAACATCCTGTTCACCCGCGCCCTCGCGAAGCGGCTGGCCGGCACCGGCGTCACCGCGAACTGCCTCCATCCCGGCTTCGTCGCCACCGAATTCGGCGACAACAACCGCGGTATGTTCCGCGCCGCGATCAATTTGGCGAAGCGCTTCATGGCGATCGCGCCGGAGCAAGGCGGCGAGACCTCGGTCTATCTCGCGTCGTCGCCCGAAGCGGCGGAAATCAGCGGTGAATATTTCGACAAGTGCAAGCCGCGTGCGCCGTCGGCGGCGGCGCAGGACGACCAGGCCGCCGAGCGCCTGTGGCGCGAAAGCACAGGCCTGGCGGGGCTCTAGCGGGCAAACCCTCGAGGCCCTATATCAGGGGGCCATGGCCGCCAAGAATCCCTACGAAGTGCTGGGCGTCGCGCGCGACGCGAGCGAGGAGGACATCCGCCGCGCCTATCGGCGGCTGGCGAAGAAGCACCATCCCGACCTCAATCCCGGCAACAAGGCGGCGGAGGGGCGCTTCAAGGAGCTGAACGCCGCCAACAATATCGTCGCCGACAAGGAGAAGCGCGGCCGCTATGACCGCGGCGAGATCGACGAAGCCGGCGCCGAGAAGCCGCAATACGCGAGCGCAAATTCCTCCTGGCGAGGCTTCGCCGAGGGCGCCGAGGGCGCGCGCTACCGGGCCGAGGGCATCGATCCCGAGAATTTGGACGATCTGTTCTCGATGTTCCGCCGCGGCGGCGGGAGCGGCGGCGCGAATTTGCGCATGCGCGGCCCCGACCAGCAGTATGTGCTGACCGTCGATTTCCTCGCCGCGCTCAACGGCAGCAAGCAGCGCCTGGGCTTCGCCGCCGACAAGAGCCTCGATGTCACCATTCCGCCCGGCACGCGCGACGGCCAGGTGCTGCGCCTCAAGGGGCAGGGCGGCGCCGGCATCGGCGGCGGCCCGCCGGGCGATGCGCTGATCGAGATTCACGTGGCGCCGCATCCGTTCTTCAGGCGCGAGGGCGACGACATCGTGCTCGAGCTTCCCGTGACCATCGCGGAAGCAACGCTGGGCGGCAATGTCACCGTGCCGACGCCGTCGGGCGATGTCGCGATGAACGTGCCGGCGGGCGCCAATGCCGGAACGCGGCTGCGGCTCAAGGGCAAGGGCGCGCCGAAATCCGGCGGCGGCCGCGGCGACCAATATGTCACGCTCAAGATCGTGTTGCCGGGAACCATCGATGACGAGTTGCGGGAATTCCTGCGCAGCTGGGCGCCGAAGCATCCCGACGATCCGCGGCGGGGGCTGAAGGCATGACGATCACCTTCGACGATCTCTGCGGGATGGTCGGCGGGCTCGAGCCGCGCGAGCTCGAGCATTGGATCGCCGAGCGCTGGGTGCTGCCCGAAAGCCAGGGAGACGTTTATGTCTTCCGCGAGATCGACGTGGCGCGGGTGCGGCTGATCGTCGAGCTGCGTCACGATCTGGCCGTGGGCGAGGAGGCCCTGCCGGTGGTGTTGCGGCTCATGGATCAGCTCTATGCGACCCGGCGGCGGATGCGCGACCTGGTCGAAGCGCTGGACGCGCTCCCGGAGGAAGGCCGCCGCAAGCTGCACGCGCGGCTGGTGAAAGACTCGGATCAAGATTGAAGCCGGCGCGAGACAAGACGAAGCGGCGCGGCTAAGATCGCCCGCATGATCCTGGGCTTGCTTCTCCATATCTTCGCCGCCACCGTCTGGGTCGGCGGCATGTTCTTCGCCCATGTCGTGCTGCGGCCGGCGTCGGCGGCGCTCGAGCCGGCGCTGCGGCTGCCGTTGATGCGGCGCGTGCTGGCGCGGTACTTCCCCTGGGTCTGGGGGTCGATCGCGATGCTGCTGCTGACCGGCTACGGCATGATTTCGCTGGGCGTTAACGGGCTGCATGTGCAGCTCATGCAGCTCATCGGCATCATCATGATGCTGACCTTCGCGCATCTCTATTTCGTGCCGTGGCGGCGGTTCCAGCGCACGCTCGATGCCGGCGATCTGCCGGCGGCGGCAAAGCACATGGCGCAAATTCGCGCCATCGTGACGATGAACCTGGCGCTCGGCCTGGTCGTCATCGCGCTCGGCGCCACGGGCCGCTACTGGCACTGGGGCTGAGTCTGCTCAAGCTCTTCGATCTCGCCGGCGCGGAAGCGGATCGCCGATTCAGCCCCTATTGCTGGCGCGTGCGCATGGCGCTCGCCCATAAGGGGCTCGATGTCGAGACCATTCCCTGGCGCTTCACCGAGAAGGACCGCATCGCCCCCGCGACGACGGTCCCGGTGCTGGTCGACGGCGACAAGCGGATCGCGGATTCCTGGGCCATCGTCAATTACCTCGAGGATCGATATCCCGACCGGCCGTCGCTGTTCGGCGGCGCCGCGGGACGGGCGCTCACGCGATTCTATGTGGATTGGGCGAACGTCATGGTCGCGTCCAGCATCGCGCGGCTGGTGCTGGTCGATATCTTCGACCATTTGGCGCCGCGGGACAGGGACTATTTCCGCCGCACCCGCGAGCAGCGCTTCGGCATGACGCTCGAAGCGGCGATGGCCGATCGCGACCGGCGCCTGCCGGCGTTCCGCGACAGCCTCAATCCCATGCGGCTGGTGCTCAAGCACCAGAAATTCCTCGGCGGCGACGAGCCGCTGCAGGCGGATTACACCGTCTTCGGCTGTTTCCAATGGGCGCGCTGCATCAGCGCCTTCAGGCTGCTGGAGGAATCCGATCCGGTGGCGGCGTGGCGCGAGACTCTGCTCGATCGCTTCGAGGGACTGGCGCGCAAGGCGCCGGGCTATCCGGTCTAAGCCGCTGAAATTACGACAACCTTTCGCCTTTGGCCGCGCCGCCATCCATGCAATGATTGGCGTAGGGCGTCGGATCGCCGCCCTGCCGGGATCCGGCCAATAAATCGATAAACGGGGAGGAGCTCGCTATGAAAAGACGTCAATTCCTCAAGGCCGGCGGTGTCGGCCTTGCGGCAACCACCATCGCCGCGCCGGCCATCGCGCAGACCGCGCCGACGCTCTCTTGGCGCATGACATGCAGCTGGCCCAAGAGCCTCGATACGCTCTTTGGCGGCGCCGAATACCTCGCCAGGCGTATCGCCGAAATGACCGACAACAAGTTCCAGATCCGCGTCTTCGCCGCGGGCGAGATCGTCCCCGCGCTCCAGGTGCTCGACGCGGTGCAGAACGGCACGGTCGAGATGGGCCATACCGCCAGCTACTACTATGTCGGCAAGGATCCGACCTTCACCTTCGACGCCACGGTGCCCTTCGGCATGAATTTCCGCGCCATGAATTCGTGGCAGCGGCAGGGCGGCGGCCAGGCACTCATCAACGAGTTCTTCGCCGGCTACAACGTCCTGCCGATGCCGGCCGGCAACACCGGCACGCAGGCCGGCGGCTGGTACCGCAAGGAGATCAAGACCGTCGAGGATTTGAAGGGCCTCAAGTTCCGCATCGGCGGCTGGGGCGGCGCGGTGCTGACCAAGCTCGGCGTGGTGCCGCAGCAGTTGGGCGGCGGCGACATCTATCCGGCGCTTGAAAAGGGCACGATCGACGCCGCCGAATGGGT
Source organism: Allostellaceae bacterium (assembly GCA_035648735.1). GTDB lineage: Bacteria > Pseudomonadota > Alphaproteobacteria > ATCC43930 > CGMCC-115725 > REEB95. The sequence continues at coordinate 11,226 of DASRKX010000051.1, read as the reverse complement.
CGGCCCCTATGACGACGAAAAGCTCGGCTTCTACAAGGTCGCGAAATACTATTACGCGCCCGGCTGGTGGGAGGGACAGACCAATCTGTCGCTCTACGTCAATCTCGATTCGTGGAAACAGCTGCCGAAGGCCTACCAATCCATCGTCCAGGTCGCGGCGGCCGACGCCAATACCTGGGTTCTCGGCAAGTACGATGCCGACAACCCGGCCGCGCTGAAGCGTCTTATCGCCGGCGGCACGGAGCTCCGCTATTTCTCGCGGCCGGTCATGGAGGCCTGCTTCAAGGCCTCGCGGGAACTCTACGCCGAGGAATCGGCGCGCAATCCGAAGTTCAAGAAGATCTTCGATCCGTGGTCGTCGTACCTCGCCGTCGAGGACGAATGGTTCCGGGTCGAGGAGCAGCAGTTCGACAACTTCATGTACGGCCAGCTCGGCAAGAAGGCCTGAGGCCGGTTCCGGCAAGCGAAAACCCCCGCCTGCGGCGGGGGTTTTTTCATGCGCGGGCCACTGATCGAATCTCCGCGGCGCGGCTGCTAATTCGATCCCGGCGGTGCGTAATCCTCCACCGGCGCCTCGAAATGGATGCTGTTGGGGTCGATCCCGGTGCCCGCGTCGAGCGAGCCCAGCACGATGCGCGGGAAGGCGATGACGATGCCGACCATGATGATTTGGATCACCACGAAGGGGATGACGCCCCAATAGATTTGCCCGGTGGTCAGCGGCGCCATGCGCTTGCCGGTGACGCGGTCGGTGTATTCCTCGCTCGGAGCGACGCTGCGCAGGTAGAACAGCGCGTAGCCGAAGGGCGGATGCATGAACGAGGTCTGCATGTTGACGCCCAAGAGCACGCCGAACCAGATCAGGTCGATGCCGAGCTTCTCCGCCACCGGGCCCAGGAGCGGCACGATGATGAAGGCGAGCTCGAAGAAGTCGAGGAAGAAGGCCAGGAAGAAGGCCAGCAGATTGACCACGATCAGGAACCCGACCTGTCCGCCGGGTAGGTTGATGAGGAGATGCTCGACCCAGAGGTCGCCGTTGACGCCGCGGAACACCAGGCTGAACACGGTCGAGCCGATCAGGATGAACATGACGAAGGAGGAGAGCTTCGCCGTCGTGTCCATCGCCTGCTTGAGCAGCTTGATGTCGAGCCGCCGGTTGGCGAAGGCCAGGATCAGCGCGCCGGCCGAGCCCATGGCGCCGCCCTCGGTCGGCGTGGCGATGCCGAGGAAGATGGTGCCGAGCACGAGGAAGATGAGCGCCAGCGGCGGCATCATGACGATGACGACCTGGCGGGTGAGCAGGCTGACGATGCGCAGGTTGAGATATTTGTCGGCCAGCGCCGCCGCATAGGCGACCGCGCCCACCAGCGCGCAGGCCCAGATCGGGTGCAGGATATCGTAATCGGCGAGGCCATAGGCGACCGCGACGCAGGTCGCCACGACGACGACGAGCGACGGATAGCCCGCCTTGCCGGAGGGCTCGCGCACGGTGATGGCGTCGAGCGGCAAGGCCGGCACGCGCTTCGGCCAGACGAAGGAGACGATGAAGATCCAGCCGGCATAGAGCGCCGCCAGGCCGAGGCCGGGGATGAAGGCGCCCTGATACATGTCGCCGACCGAGCGGCCGAGCTGATCGGCCATGACGATAAGGACCAAACTCGGTGGAATAATCTGCGCCAACGTGCCGGACGCCGCGATCACGCCCGCCGCCACGCGCCGGTCGTAGCCGTAGCGCAGCATGATCGGCAGCGAGATCAGCCCCATCGAGATCACCGACGCCGCCACCACGCCGGTCGTCGCCGCCAGCAAGGCGCCGACGAAGACCACCGCGTAGGCGAGGCCGCCGCGGATCGGCCCGAACATCTGGCCGATGGTGTCGAGCAGATCCTCGGCCATGCCGCTGCGCTCGAGGATCAGGCCCATGAAGGTGAAGAACGGAATCGCCAGCAGCGTGTCGTTCGACATGATGCCGAAGACGCGTTGCGGCAGCGCGTGGAACAGCTCGGGCCCCAACAGGCCGAAATGGATGGCGATGACGCCGAAGAGCAGGCCGTTGGCCGAGAGCGAGAACGCCACCGGATAGCCGATCATCAACAGCACGATCAGCGACACGAACATCAGCGGCGCGATGTTGGCGAGGAAGAGAGCGGTCATTTCTCGCCCTCGTTCGGCAAGAAGCCCTCGATCGCGGGCGCATCGCCGCCGTGGGCGTGGCGCGGCGTCGGGTCGGGAATGCGGCCCATGAGGAAGGCGGCGCGCTTGATGATCTCGGAGACGCCCTGGATCGCCAGCAGGAAGAACCCGACCGGAATCATCAGCTTCACCGGCCAGCGCAATAGGCCGCCGGCGTTCGGCGAGTACTCGGTGAGCGCGTAGGAGTCGGTGAACACCGGCCACGCCAGCCACATGATGATGGTCGCCATCGGCAGCAGGAAGAAAATCCCGCCGAGCAGGTCTATCCAGGCGCGCGTGCGCGGCGCCAGCCGGCTGACGATGATGTCGATGCGGACATGCTCGTTCCGCAGCAGCGTGTAGCCCGCGCCGACCAGGAAGAATCCGCTATAGAGATACCACTGGATTTCGAGCCAGCCGTTCGAGCTGGTGTCGAAGACGTAGCGCACCACGGCATTGCCCGAACTCACCACCACCGAGGCGAGCACCAGCCAATAGGTCGTGGTGCCGATCTTCTCGTTGAGAAAATCGATGAACCGGCTCACGCGGAGCAGGAAATTCAAGCCCGAAGCCTCCCCGACGACCGTTAAATCGGCCTACTTTTTTCTGCAATTATCATGGCATAGGGCCCGCGGCGCTGGCAATCGGCGGCAGCCGGGCATGCAAAAGCGCCCACGACAAGGGGCGCCCGGAGAGCGGCGTAAAATCGGCCGGCGAGCCGGTGCCGGCTCCTAGACGCGCAGTGTCATGACGACCAGCGAAGCGATCACGACCCCGGCGAATTCGGCGCCGGTGGCGATCTGGCCCAGCAGAACGCCGAACAGCGTGCTAGCCAGCGTGACGCCTCCAATCAACGTAGTCATCGGTTAGCCCCTCGGTTTCTTATGCAGGGATAACGGGGCAGCGGATGGTTTATTCCGCGTTGCAACAGACTCGGGCCGAAAAAATGCCGGCGGCGCTTATCGCCGCGCATCTTTTGTATTAAGAATCAATCGTAATAAGCTGTTTATACTTTAACTTTCTTAGTCCTTGAAAGGCGAGCCAGCGCCTGGGGCGTGTCGATATCGGTCAACACCGAATCGCCGCCCATCTCGATTTCGGCGACTTCCTCGGGATAGGCGCCGATCAGGTGCTTGGCGCCGACGTCGCCCGCCACCGCCTGCATCTCGGGAAAGAATCGCCGGGCCCACAACACCGGATTGCCGCGCTTGCCCAGCCAGGTCGGCACGACAATGCCGCGGCCCTCGCGCGGCTCGAAGGCGGCGACCAGCCGAGACAGCTCGGCCGCGCCCACGCGCGGCATGTCGCCCAGCGCCACCATCGCGCCGGCGCTGTCCGCCGGCAGGGCGCCCAGCCCCTGGCGCAGCGAGGTCGAAAGGCCCTGGGCATAATCCGGATTGTGCACCAGGACGACCGGCAAGCCCACGAGCGCGGCCGCGATCTGGTCGCGCTCATGGCCGGTGACGACAACGACCGGGTTGAGCCCGGCGGCAAGCGCCGCGTCCACCGCGTGGCGCAGCATCGGCTTGCCGTCGATGTCGATCAGCAGCTTGTTGAGCGTGCCCATGCGCCGCGACTGGCCGGCGGCGAGCACCAGCGCGGCGATGCGCGGCGCCGGGGATTTAGGCGCGGGCGCCGCCGCTCCGGCGCTGGCCTCGGCGCGGGGCAGGGGGCGCGACGGGATCTCCGACAGCAACCCGCCGACACCCATGCGGCTGATGGCCTCGGCATCGACCGGCAAGCCGGCCAACAGCCGGCGCAGCACCCCGTCGAAGCCGTTGACCTTGGGCGAGCGGGCGCAGCCCGGCAGGCCCAATACCGGAACATCGCCCACGCGGCCGAGCAGAAGCAGATTCCCCGGATCGACCGGCATGCCGAAATGGTCGATTTGGCCGCCGCCGGCGACGATGGCGGCGGGAATCACGTCGCGCCGGTCGAGGATGGCGGAGGCACCGGCGATCAGCACCAGCTCGGCGCCGCCCTCGATCGCGGCCTGGATGGCCGGCGCCAGCGCGCGCGCGTCATGCGCGACGCGGGCCTCGCCGATGAGCGCGCTGCCCAGGCCCTGCAGCCGGTCGCGCGTCACCGCCAGCGTCTTGTCGAGAATGCTTTCCTTGAATCCCGGCAGCGTGGTCTGGATCAGCGCCACGCGCCGCGCCTGAAACGGCGCCACGCGGATCAGCCGGCCCGGCCGCCGTAGCGCCTGCTCGCAGGCGGCGAGACGGTCTTCCGGCACGGCAAAAGGTATGATCTTGGCCGTCGCCACCATCTGCTTCGGCGCCACCAGGGCCATCGGCTCGACGGTCGCCAGGGTGATCGCCTCGTCGATCCGGTTCAGCCGGTCGATGCCGTCGCGATCGACCAGGCAGAGCCCAGCCTTCTCGGCAAAGAGATTGGCGCGACCGGTGAAGGCGCGCGCGACGGTGACATGCTCGCCGGCGGCCAGGGCGGCGATGCGGTCGGCGGCCGCGTCCTCGCCGACATCGCCCGCCTCGAGCCGCGCCGCGATCACGCTGGCGTGGCCGGCGGCCTCGAGCGCCGCGATATCGTCGGCGTCGAGCACGCGGCCCTTTTTCAGGGTTCGCGTTCCCAGCTTCAGCGAATGGGCGAGAATCGCCCCCGCGGCCTCGGCCAGCGGCGTTGCGCCGAATTTCATGCCGCCTGCGGCTTGCGCTTGAGCCGGTCGGCGCGCAGCGTTTGCGTGACCTGCGCCATGATCGAGACGGCGATCTCGGCCGGCGACACCGCGCCGATATCGAGCCCGACCGGCCCGTTAAGGCGCGCGAAATCCGCATCCTTGAAGCCCTGCTCGGCCAGGCGCTGGAGGCGGGCGGCATGCGTCTTCTTCGAGCCGAGTGCGCCGATATAGAACGCCGCGGATTTGAGCGCCACGCCGAGCGCCGGGTCGTCGAGCTTCGGGTCGTGGGTCAGCGTCACCACGGCGCTGCGTCGGTCCGGCCGCAAGCGGCTCAAGGCCTCGTCCGGCCACTCGTTGGTGAGTTCGATGCCGGGAAAGCGCTCGGCGCTGGCGAAGGCGGTGCGCGGGTCGATGATGGTGACCAGATAATCCGCCAGCGCGGCCATGCGGGCCAGCGGCTGGGCGATGTGGACGGCGCCGACGATGAACAGGCGCAGCTTGGGGTTGAAGACCTCGACAAAGACCGCGCCATCGGCGGTCTCGACCGTGAGGCTGCGGTCGGCGGCGAGGGCGGCGCGCACGGCGTCCAGCGCCGCCGGATCGAGTTTCAAATTTCCTTCAAGAACAGATCCTTGCAAAATGACTTGAAGGCCGTTTTTAAGATTGGTGGCGAGCGCCGCCGGGGTGCCGGCGCGGCTCGCCGCCAGCGCCTTTTTCAGCAGGTCGAGCTTCATTCGACGCGCTCGACGAAGACCTGGATCTTGCCGCCGCAGGCCAGGCCGACTTCCCAGGCCTGCTCGTTGGTGACGCCGAAATCGAGGAGTCGCGGCTTGCCGTCCTTGATCGCCGCCAGGCCTTCCTCGATCACCGCGCTCTCGACGCAGCCGCCCGAGACCGAGCCCAGGAATCCGCCATCCTGCGCGACCGCGAGCTTGGAGCCGACCGGCCGGGGCGACGAGCCCCAGGTGGTGACCACCGTGGCGAGCGCCACGCCCTTGCCCTGTTGCCGCCAATCGGCCGCCTTTTGCAGGATTTCCTCGTTGTCGCCCATGATCTCGACCTTTCTAACCCGCCTTACGGCGGTCGCCCCGCCATTGGGCGGCGGCGTCGAGCCGGCGCGGCCCCGGCTTGGCCAATTCGTCGACCAGCGCCGCCAGGCTGGCCAGATTATGCACCGGCCGGAACTCGTCGACATGCGGCAGGATCGCCCGCATGCCCAATGATTTGGGCGCGAAGCCCGGATAGCGCAACAGCGGGTTGAGCCAGATCAGCCGGCTGCAGGATTTGTGCAGCCGCTCCATCTCCGGCGCGATGCCGGCGCCGCCCTCGCGGTCGAGCCCGTCGGTGATGAGCAGCACCACCGCGCCCTGGCCCAGCACGCGGCGCGACCAGCGCCGGTTGAATTCAGCGAGGCATTGGCCGATGCGGGTGCCGCCCGACCAGTCCTCGACGGCGGTCGCCACCTTGTCGAGCGCCTCGTCGACGTCGCGGGTGCGCAATTGACGCGTGATGTTGGTGAGCCGCGTGCCGAACAGGAAGGCATGGACGCGGCCGCGGTCGTTCATCACCGCATGGATGAAGTGGAGAAAGATGCGCGTGTAGCGGCCCATCGAGCCCGAAATATCGCAAAGCACGACCAGGGGCGGCGTCCGCGTGATGCGGCTCTTGCGCTTGAGGTCGAGCAGGCCGCCGGCGCGGAGCTGCGCCTTCAGCGTCGCACGCATGTCGATGCGGGCGCCGCGCGGGTCGGGGGCGAAGCGGCGCGTCGCCTGCTCGGCCAGCGCCAAGGCGAGCTTGCGCACGGCAAGGCGCGCCGCCGCCATCTCGTCGCGCGACATCTTCTCGAAATCCATCTGCTGCAGAACTTCGCGGGCGGAGAAGGTCATCGCCGCATCGAGCTCGGTCTTCGCCGTCCGCTCGCGCTCGGCGCCTTGGCCGGCGCCCTGCTGCAGCGCCTCGGCCAGGCGCCGGTTCATCTCCGGGCCCTCGGGCGCGGGTGCCGCGATGCCGGGCAGCAGCAGGCCGAGCATCCTCTCCAGCAGCTTCGGGTTGCGCCAGAAGATGTGGAAGGCCTGATCGAAGATCTCGCGCTGGTCGCGGCGATTGACGAACACGGCGTGCAGCGCCCAGTAGAAATCGGCGCGGCTCTCGATGCCGATGACGCGCACCGCCTCGACCGCGGCCAGCACCTTGCCGGGACCGACCGGCAGCCCGGCGGCGCGCAAGGTCCGCGCGAAATACATGATGTTGGCGGGGAGGCGGCCTTGGCCGGAAGGGTTGGGGCCGGACGGCTCGGGCAGGGATGCGACGCCTTCCATCGGCGCGGCCTATGGCGCGGCGGCGAGCTCGGCCTTGACCTGCGCGAGCAGGCGTTCGGCCTCGCTGCCCTGAATTTTGGCGATGTCGTCCTGGTACTTCAACAGCACGCCGAGCGTGTCGTTGATCGCCTCGGGCGTCAGCGCCAGCACGTCGAGCTGCGTTAAGGCATGCGCCCAATCGATGGTCTCGGCGATGCCGGGCTGCTTGAAGAGCTCGGACGCCGCGCGCAGCTTCTGCACGAAGGCGACGATCTCGCGCGACAGCGCGGCGGCGGCCTTGGGTGCCTTGAGGCGGAGGATTTCCAGCTCGCGCTCGGCGTTGGGGTAGTCGATCCAGTAATAGAAGCAGCGGCGCTTCAGCGCGTCGTGAATCTCACGCGTGCGGTTCGACGTGATGACGACAAGCGGCGGCTGCGCCGCCTTGATGGTGCCGAGCTCGGGAATGGTGATCTGGAAATCGGAGAGGATTTCGAGGAGATAGGCCTCGAAGGGCTCGTCGGTGCGGTCGAGCTCGTCGATCAGCAAAACCGGCGGGCCGGCAAGGTCGGGCTCGAGCGCCTGGAGCAGGGGGCGCTTGATGAGGAACCGCTCGGAGAAAATCGCTTCCTCGACCGCCGCCTTGCTCTCCCACCCGGCCTCGGCCAAACGGATCTCGATCATCTGGCGCGGATAGTTCCACTCATAGACCGCGGAGGAGACGTCGAGGCCCTCGTAGCATTGCAGGCGGATGAGCTTGCGGCCAAGCGTCGCGGCCAGCACCTTGGCGATCTCGGTCTTGCCGACGCCGGCCTCGCCCTCGAGGAAGAGCGGCCGGTTGAGCGTCAGCGACAGATGCACCGCCGTCGCCAAGCTGCGGTCGGCGACGTAGTTGCCCTTGCTCAATAGGGCGAGCACGTCGGCGACGGATTTGGGCAGGGCGGCGGGCATGCCCTTATTTAGAGGAAATAGGCCGAAACTTCCACCGGCGCCTCGCGGCATGGGTTGGTGCGCGGCCACGGGTCTGCTATGTCTGCCGCGGTATTTTTGGAATGGAGGCGGGTGAGCTCGATGTTTCCCGAACGGCTGCGCGACGGCTATCGCGCGTTCCACGGCGGGCGCTTCGCCGACGAGCGCGCGCGCTACGAGACTCTGGCCAAGACTGGCCAGCGGCCCGAGATCGTCGTCATCGGCTGCATCGATTCGCGCGTCTCGCCGGAGGCGATCTTCGACGCGTCGCCCGGCGAATTGCTGGTCGTGCGCAACGTCGCCAATCTGGTGCCGCCCTTCGAATCGGACCGCGACACGCGGCACAGCACCAGCGCCGCGCTCGAATTCGCGGTGCAGGCGCTTCGGGTCAAGCACATCGTCGTGCTCGGCCACGCCTTCTGCGGCGGCATCCAGGCCTTCGTCGACGAGCGCGCGCCGCTGTCGCCGGGCGACTTCATCGGCAAATGGATGTCGCTCATCGCGCCGGCCGCCGCGACGCTCGCCCGACGCGACAACGAAGACGGCGCGGCCTATCTGCGCCGACTCGAATTCGCCGCGGTCGAGTACAGCCTGCAGAACCTGATGACGTTTCCGTGGATCCGCGCGCGGGTCGAGCGCGGCGAGCTCGAATTGCACGGCGCCTATTTCGGCGTCGCCGCCGGCCGCCTGCTGGTGCGCGACGCCGCGACCGGGCGCTTCGAGCCGGTGGGCGACGGAACCGGCACGCAGCGTACCAACCGGCGCGGGGCAGACTAGGCTGCGGCCTCCGTTAGGGTCACGTCGCGGATGCGCTCGGATGCGAGAATTCGCGCCGCCGGCAGGAAGAGGGTCATGGTCGTGCCGCTTCCCGGCGCGCTCGCCACGCCGATCGTGCCGCCATGCATCTCGATGAATTTCTTGGCGAGCGGCAATCCCAGGCCGGTGCCCTTTGATTTCATTCCCTGATGGCTGTCGATCTGCTCGAACTCGTTGAAGACCTTGGAGATATCCTCGGGCTTGATGCCGATCCCGGTGTCGGCGACCGTAATGCGCGCGCCGTCCGCCGCCAGGCCAAGCGAAAACCGAACCGAGCCGCCGGGCGGCGTGAACTTGATGGCGTTGCTGACTAGGTTGAGGACGCATTGTTTGATCTTCATCTCGTCGACGCGCGCGGTCACCGCCATATCGCCGGGATCGAGGGTCAGCGCGACCCCCGCGCGATGCGCTTGCTCGCGCATCATGCGGTCCACTAAGCGCATGCCGTCGGCGATATCGACGTCGCTTTCGGTCAGAGCCATCTTGCCGCTCTCGATCTTAGCCAGATCGAGCATGTCGTTGATCAGCGTTAGCAGATGCGTTGCCGAGCTCTCGATGTTGCCGGCATAGGCGCGAATGAATTCGGGCGTGGGTTTGTTCGGATCGATTTTTTGGATCAATTGGGCGAAACCGGTGATCGCATTGAGCGGCGCACGCAACTCATGGTTCATGCCGTTGAGCAAGCCAGATTTGTCGCGGCTGAGCGTTTCCGCCGCGAGTAATTCACGTTCGAGATGGCGCGCCCGCTCGTCGGTGACGCGCTTGATGCGCAAGAGCGTCATGGCGGTGAAGGCGATAGCCACCATGGCCAGCAGCACCGTCGCGATATCGATGGGTAGTTCGATGGAGCGATAGGGCGCCGCGACCGCTGCGACGGGCGCGAGGACGGCGACGTTCCACGGCGTGCCTTGGACCGGCAAGACGATGACATAGGCCGGCGTGCCGTCGGCCAGCGTGCCGTTCGTCACCGTGTCGGATCCCGCTTCGCGCTCTGCGACGTAGGCGACGCTCGCCGTACTGCCGATCGCCTTTCCGGCGTTCTCGGTGCGGCCGATGATAATCATATTTCTGTCCGTCACGCTGGCGCGCCATTGCGGCGGCAGTGCCACCGCGCGCAAGGCCTGCGACAGGACCGCGGGCCGCAACAGGACCGTCACGGCGTAGCGCATCGTGCCATCGCGGATCACCGGCTCTTGGATGGCGATCTGGCCGTTAGCGTAATTGCCGATCGACGGCAAACCGGTTTTCCAAACCTGGCTCCAGGATTCGGAATCCACAACCGGCGCCACGGGCTTTCCCGGAGGGGTGTGGGTGTCCACGAGCGGACCGTGGGCATCGCTCAGGATCAATTCGGACCAATCCGGATGGGCATCGGCAGCTCGCTTAGCCAGAATATGAAAGCGTGCGGTGTCGCCATAATCGAGCAATGGGGACGCCCCCACGGTCATCGCGAGGGAGAGCTGCTCTGTCACGACTTGCTTGACCGCGGTGGCGGCGGCGACGCTGTGACGCCGGATATCGCCCTGGATCGATTGCGTCTCCAGGTTGGAAAGCATGTGGCTGAGGAACAAATTGGCGGCGATCAGCGGAATGAGGCCGGCAAGCGCGAACGCCTGCCACCATCTCGTCACGAAGGAAAAACGCGAAGTTGTCATGTCGTCCAATCCGCGGTCGCGTGGTGCGCCATGAAAGCGAGCGAGGCGAGCGCCCGAATCATTCGAGCGCTGCCGACCGATCGCCATTTTCGTTGTCTGGGCTAACTATGATTGAGGATGGTGAATGTGTCGTTAGCGGCGTTCGTCCGCGGGCTGCGACAAATCCGAGCCGGCCGGGCAAATGCCGAGCGAATTAGCGGCGAATACGGCCGGTTCACCCCGCCGCGGCAACGGCGCGGCGCGCCATGACGCCGACAAGATGCGCGCGGTATTCGGCACTGGCGTGGATGTCGGCGTTCAAGCCCGTGGCGTTTTGCTTGACGTCCTTGATCGCATCGGCGGCGAAGTTCTTCGCCAGCGCCGCCTCCATCTCCTTCTGGCGGAACACCGCCGGGCCGGCGCCGGTCACCGCGACGCGCACGCCGTCCTTGGTCCTGGCGACGAACACGCCGACGATGGCGTAGCGCGACGCCGGGTTGCGGAATTTCTGGTAGTTGGCCTTCTCGGGAATCGGAAAGCTGACGGACGTCACGATCTCGCCGGCCGCGAGCGCGGTCTCGAACATGCCGGTGAAGAACTGCTCCGCCGCGAGCTTGCGCTGGTTGGTCGTCACGGTCGCGCCCAGCGCCACCAGCGCCGCCGGATAATCCGCCGCCGGGTCGTTGTTCGCGACCGAGCCGCC